>CAMCCC010000048.1 GCA_945873205.1 uncultured bacterium | reverse complement strand
AAACCGGATTTCATTATCCCCTTCAAGTACAGCAAAGAGGACGCCGTCAAGGCGCTGAAAGAGCACTGCGCGGGAAAAATTTTCCTGCCCAAGAGTTTCACCAACGAAAACCATATTCAGAAAATTCAGGGCATTTATGTTCCGTTCTGGATGTTTGACGGCGAGGCGGAGGGCGATGCCCATTATCAGGCAACCCGCTCCCGCACCTACACCTCCGGGGATTATGAAATCACGGAGACAAGACATTTTGACGTTTACCGCGCCGGCAGAGTGACTTTTGAAAAGGTTCCGGTGGATGCGTCCAGTAAAATGCCGGATGACCACATGGATTCTATCGAACCCTATGACTACAAAAAGCTGAAACCCTTCTCCACGGCCTATCTTCCCGGGTATTTGGCGGATAAATTCGACGTCACCGTGGAGCAGAGCCGGGAGCGGGCGGATCAGCGCTGTCAGGGAACCTTGGACGCAGCGCTGCGGAGCAGCGTGAGAGGTTATGATACCTGCATTCAAACCGGCGGCAGCTCCAGTCTACAGCGCGGCAAGGTGCATTATGCCTTGATGCCGGTGTGGATGCTGAACACGAAGTGGCACGGCAAGGACTTTACCTTTGCCATGAACGGACAGACCGGAAAACTGGTGGGCGACCTTCCCATGAGTTGGGGACGGTTTTGGGGGCTGTTTGCCGCCATTGCCGCACCGCTGTCGATTTTGGGAACGATTGTCTCAGTGCTGATGCTGCGATAAGGAGGGGCGGACATGAACAAGAAATTCACAGCTTTGCTGATGGCGCTCCTGTTGGCGCTGACACTGTGTGTTCCTGCCATGGCGGTGTCGGAATACGGTGTGATTTATGACGAGACCGATTCCCTTGGCTCCGTGGAGCTGGATTACATGGGCGAGCATGCCCTGCCGGAGCTTTCGGAAAAATTGCAGATGGACCTGCGGATTGACGTATTTACCGATGAGGACGTGTCTGCGGATACCGACGTCATGGACATTGCGGAATACGTCTATGAAAACAGCGGCTATGGTTGGGGCGAGAACCGGGACGGCGTTTCCCTGACGCTGCTGATGCGGGCGCAGTCGGACGGAACCTATGCACTGGCAGAAGACGATTGGGGCATTTATACCTTTTTGAGCCAGACCCGGGGCAGCGCGCAGGATTTGGCGGATACCGTATATGATGCGGTGGCACCTTACATGGCGGAGCGGGCATGGAACGGGGAAGACGTGACCATGAGCGGAACGGCACTGATTCAAGCCACCGATGCCATGATGAATGCCGTGACGGAGTATATCAACGCGAATTGCCCGCCCAGCGAGACGGAACCGGACCCGGAGCCGGCGGCAACGCCCACCACGGCGGTGCCAAATGTGCCCCGGACCTTGAAAAGCGAGAGCATGAGCTATGTGTTCGACCACAGCCACATGCTCACCGATACCCAGCGGGCGGAGCTGGAGGCACAGGCAAAGGAAATTTCCCTGCGCCATCATTGCGGCGTCTACGTTGCGTTTGTAGATGATTACACCGTGTACAGCGACGGCGGCGGTGTTTACAAAACCACGTATCAGCTCTACCACGGAGATCAACTGGGTATGGGCGATGACCGGGACGGCATTATCATTCTGCTGAGCATGGCGGAGCGGGATTACGCCATGTTTGTTTACGGTACGTATGCGGAAACCGCCTTTAACAGCTACGGTCAGGAAAAATTGGAAAAGGCATTCCTGGGCAACTTCAAGGAAGATGACTGGTATGGCGGCGTTTCCAATTATCTGAGCACTTGCGACGAGTACTTGACCCGGGCTGACGCAGGAAAACCCGTGCGGGAAAGTCCGGCACTGCTGATTGCGATTGCCGTTGTAGCCTCCTGCCTCTTGTCCGGCGCGATTTGTCTGTTCTTAAAGCGCAGCATGAAAACCGTACATCAGAAAGTCGAGGCAAACGAGTATGTTGCACCGGGCGGCTTGCAGCTGAGCAAGCAGTATGACCGCTATACCCACACCACCGAGGTTCGCAGCAAGATTTCCAGCAGCGATGACAGCAGCAGCTCTGGTACCAGCAGCTGCAGCGGCGGCGGTGGCAGCGGTCGCAGCGGAAAGTTCTGAGAAGGAGGCGGACGATGAAGCAGTGTATCCTGCGCCGAGCCCTTTCGGCACTTCTCTGTCTGGTGCTGGCGCTGAGCCTGACTGCCTGCGGCGGAGGGACCGAGCCGCCCGAGACAGAAGGCGGCAGCAGCATGACAGGGGCGCTTTCCGGCGGCAAGGGCAATGTGTCTGAACCAAAGGACGATCCAGACGATCCAAAGAAAGCGGAGGCGGGACTTGTCCTGCTGCGGGCGTGTATGGCAGAGGATGACCAGTTGGCCGGCGCGGTGGCCTACCTCGGTCAGCGCGAGCCAAACGACAGATCGTCGATGACGGAGTGGCTGCTCGAAAACAGCGGCGATCTTGTTTCCGAGCTGCCGTTCCTGCTGGAGATCCCGGCGGAGCGCGTACTCGGCGGAGAGAGCGGCAAGCTCTACTGCATCGTCCCCCGGGACGAGAGCACCAGTCTCGCTGTAAATCATGTGACCTGGGAGTCACAGGGCAACGGCGTGTGGCCAGTGGCGGACGAGGTCCTCTATCGGGAAGAATATGCGCAGCCTGTGCTGGTATTCGTGAATTATGAGGAGTGGCCAGATGAGCCGGACACGGAGGTCAACCTTGTGACCAACAACGGCCTGGAGGTGAAATGGTATCCGCTGACCGATG
>CAMCCC010000047.1 GCA_945873205.1 uncultured bacterium | reverse complement strand
CTGTTTCTTACATTGTTCAATTTTCAAGGTACACTCGCTTGCTCCGTTTCCGGGATAGCTTTGTAAGTTTACCACATTCATTTCGATTTGTCAACAACTTTTTTCAAATTCTTTTCAAATTTGTTTTTGCTGTTGCTTTCGAAAAGTAGGCAGCACCGAAGTGCTTGGTTAATATAGCATTTGAATTCCCATTTGTCAACACTTTTTTCAAGATTTTTTGCGGTTTTTTTGAAGTTTTTTCCGGCCGCAAAATCTTGTGTTTTCTGCCCCGGGAAAGGCACAAAATACAGGTGCTTTTGCCCTTTGCTTCCGCCTTACTGTTTGGAGAACAGGTTGCCTATGTAGGGCAGCGGCTCCACCTTGCCGTCATTGGCATTGGTCATCCCTTTAAAGATCCAGTAAAGGTGCATCAGGGTGACGATCCAGCCCAGGCCGAAGGCAGAGCCCAGCACCTCGCCCACGGCGGTGACGGCGAAAAGAATGGCCCCCTGGCGGGCATGGAACATGGCGTATTTATCATCCTTGCAGAAAAGGAAGGGCAGGATAAAGAGCACGGACAGGTACGACAGGGCGGCCAGCAGCTTATTGGGCTGGCCGCTCTTGGAGCGCGCAGCATCCCCGGCAGCCTGAGTCCAGGCGGCGGTCCCCTCCGTCTCTGCTTCACGGCGGCGGCGGGCTTCCTCCTCCTGCTCCTGCCGGCGGCGCTGACGCTCGGCCTCGGCCCAGCGGCGGCTGTCCTCCTGCTGTTTCTTGCGCTGCTGCTCCATCTGGCGGCGCATTTCCTCCTGGCTGGGGCGGCTGCTCTGGCGGGGGTCCGTCTGGGCGGCAGAGCCGGAGCCGTATTCCTTATTCTTATCCTCGTTCTGATCCAATCCGCAGGCCAGGCACTTGGTGTGCCCATCCGGCACATAAGCGCCGCAGTTCTTGCAATACGCCATGGTATCCTCCCAATGTTATGAATAGAACGATTATACCCCAGCATCTTCATTTTTTCAACACAGAATCTCAGGAGCAGAACCGGTGTTTGCCGATCTCCACGATCAGGGGCCTTGACCAGATCCAGCCGCTGGTGGCCGTATTGGGGTTAAAATAATAGATGGCGCCGTAGCTGGGGTCCCAGCCGTTGAGGGCGTCCTGGGCGGCACGGTAGGCGCTTTCGGCCACGGGCTGGTCAAATTGGCCGTCGTTGATGCAGGTAAAGGCCCAGGGCTGATAGATCACCTCCGACAGGGAGTTGGGGAAAGAGGGGTGCTTGATGCGGTTGAGCACCACCGCGCCCACCGCCACCTGGCCCTCGTAGGGCTCGCCCCGGGCCTCGGCGGAAATCAGCCGGGCCAACAGGTTCAGATCGCCGGACTGGTTGCCGTAGCCGGAGCCGCCGGAGGAGCCGCCGGAACTGCCGCCGAAGCTGCCGGGAGTGATACCCAGGGCGGCCAGGGTCAGATCCCCCACCTGGCCATCCGCGCTGAGGCCGTTCTTGCGCTGAAAGAATTTCACGGCGGATTCGGTTTTGCTGCCGTAGACGCCGTCCACCGGGCCGTCGTAGTAGCCCCAGTTTTTCAGCCGGGTCTGGATCTCGGTCACCGCGGCGCCGGAGGAGCCTTTCTTATATAGATCCGCCGATGCGTACTGGGCCAGAGCAATGATGAAAATATTCACCGCAAAAATCACTGCCAGGGCCAGGATCAGCTTTTTCCGCTCCTTGCTCATGGTTATACCTCCCACAGACTTTTCTTTTATTCTGTGAGGGCGTTTGAAAATTATTCCCGAAAGAAAACAGGACGCATCCCAACGGGACACGTCCGGTTTGTGTTTGATTCAAATTATTTGGCCCGGGTCTTGATCTCCTCCGTGATCTTGGCAGCGAACTCGTCCAAAGGCATGGCGCCCAGGTCCACACCGCTGCGGGTACGGACGGAGACGGTGCCGGCCTCGGCCTCCTTGTCGCCCACCACCAGCATGTAGGGCAGCTTCTGCATCTGAGCCTCGCGGATCTTGTAACCGATCTTCTCGTTGCGCAGGTCGGTCTCCACCCGCACGCCCAGGGCACTGAGCTTGTCGGCCACGGCCTTGGCATAGTCGGCGGTGCGGTCGGTAATGGGCATGACCTTCACCTGCACGGGAGACAGCCAGGTGGGGAAGGCGCCGGCAAAATGCTCGGTAATGACGCCGATGAAGCGCTCGATGGAGCCGAAGACCACCCGGTGGATCATCACGGGGCGGTGCTTCTCACCGTCGGCCCCGGTGTACTCCAGCTCGAAGCGCTCCGGCAGCTGCATATCCAGCTGGATGGTGCCGCACTGCCAGGTGCGGCCCAGGGAGTCCTGGAGATGGAAGTCCAGCTTAGGGCCGTAGAAGGCGCCGTCCCCCTCGTTGATGACGTAGCTCTTGCCCATCTCGGTGATGGCCTCTTTCAAAGTCTCCTGGGCGAATTTCCAATCCTTCTCGTCCCCCATGTGATCCTCCGGCATGGTGGACAGCTCTATCTCGTAGGGCAGGCCGAAGAGGGAGTAGACCTCGTCAAAGAGACGGGCCACGTTCTTTATCTCGTCCTTCATCTGGTCCCAGGTCATGAAGATGTGGGCATCGTCCTGGGTGAAGCAACGGACGCGGAACAGCCCGTGGAGGGCGCCGGAGAGCTCATGGCGGTGCACCACGCCCAGTTCGCCCACTCTCAAAGGCAGATCCCTGTAGGAGTGGGGCTCGGACTTGTACACCAGCATGCCGCCGGGGCAGTTCATGGGTTTGATGGCATAGTCCTCCCCGTCGATGAGGGTGGTGTACATGTTCTGCTTATAGTGGAACCAGTGGCCGGAAGTCTCCCACAGCTGGCGGTTAAGGATCATGGGAGTGGAAACCTCCACATAGCCGTAGCGCTTATGCACCTCGCGCCAGTAGTCGATCAGGGTGTTTTTCAGCACCATGCCCTTGGGCAGGAAGAAGGGGAAGCCGGGGCC
>CAMCCC010000046.1 GCA_945873205.1 uncultured bacterium | reverse complement strand
GGTGATTTTGGCAGCGGCAAGCAGTTTTATACAACATGGTGGCCCCACCAGCATGATGCGCTGAACACACCGGAGTTTAAGGCTGACATTGACCGTACCGTAAACTGGCTGCGGGAGCAGCCGGACTCCCCGTTGCGGGACTTCGACAGCATGAACCGCTACTGCAACCGGTATGAGCAGATCTGCGCCATCAAGGGTGCGCTGCTTCTCTCCTGCGGCTTCATGGTAAAAACAAAGCGGTATGTGTATATGCTCCGCTGTACGCCGATCAAAGGTGATTATCAGTTTTATATTTACTGCTACCGGCGCGAAAATTTCGAAAAGGTATGTGCCGAACAGAGGAAAAATGACCGGTCACATAACAAAAAGAAATCGGAGCCGGAGCGATAAGGAGGTGCCAACTTGCCTACTAAATTTCAGCTTATCACAGAGCTATATGACCAGACTGTGCAGAGCGTCACCGGCAGCTATCAAAGCTGGACAGGCTTTCTCCGCGCGGCCTGCTATAACTACAAATGCCCCTTCGATGATCAAATTCTGATCTACGCCCAGCGCCCAGACGCCACGGCGGTCCTTGAGATGGAGCGCTGGAACCGTCAGTTTGGCCGCTGGGTCAATCGTGGGGCCAAGAGTATCGCAGTATTTGGTGATGACGGTCAAAACTGCCTGAAGCTCTATTTTGATGTTTCCGATACCCATGCGTCCCGTTTTGCCCGTCCACTGCCCATCTGGACGATGCACCCGGCCTTTGAGCCGGAGGTCATCGAAACGCTGGAAGCCACCTTCGGCAACCTTGCCGAAAAAGAAAATCTGGTGGACGCCGTGCGCTCCGCCTGCCACAACGCCGTGGCGGACAACTTCACGGACTACCTGCAAGATCTGCGCGACTGCCGGGAGGACAGTCTGCTGGAGGAACTGGATGACCTCAATCTGGAGGTGTTCTACCGGGACGCGCTGGAAGTCAGCGTGGCGTATATGCTGCTGACCCGCCTCGGCCTGCGGGCAGACGATTATTTTTCGCCCGATGAGTTTGCCCATGTCTACGAATTCAACACACCGCCCACCGTCAACGCCCTGGGCATCGCCACCAGCGACATCGCGGAGATGGGGCTGCGGGAGATCAGCCGCACAGTCATGCAGGCCCAGCGGGATCAGTTTTTTGCAAACCGTGAAAAAAGCAGATATGATGACCACACAGAACAACACGAAACAGGCCGAGAAAGGAGCAAACAGTATGGAGATCACTTACAGGATGCAGAACGGCTATCAGGTGCCGAATCTGCTGATGCCGCAGACGCCGGAGGCGCATCTGGGCAAGTACGCGGAACTGCGGAGAGAATATCTGAAGAAGCACCGCAGAGTGCTTTACACCAACCTGAAAACCAGCGGCAAGTTGGCGGAGCATTTGGCGGAAATCGAGCAGACCGCGCGGAAGATGGTGGAGCAGACCGTGGTGCAGATGGCACAGGCCGAGGGCGTGACGGAGGAGCTGAAAGCGACCGATTTCCTGCGTTGGACGGGCCTGATGAACAATCTCCGGCACAGCGCAGAGGAGCTGGTGCTGACCGACCTGATCTACGCCTGACAACCGAAGAACCCACAGAGGCAGGAGGTGATGAGCTTCCTGCCTTTGTCGATCACAGCGGGAATTATGTGCTGCTGGATCGCCTGCGCGCCGACTGCGACTACTTCCTAGGCGCTGGGGGGCGGAGTGAAAAGCATTTGTGGGCCGGCAGTGTTTACGCGCAAATCAAAAAAATGCGGGAACTGTATGACGCCCTCCCGGAAAAACCGGAATGGCTGACCGCAGAAGCCATTGACCGCTACGCCGCGCAGATGGCCGCGCCCTATCAGGTTGCAGCCTATCACCATATTGAAAACGGCTTTGACGATAAGCTGGACTATCAAACGCTGGAAGAAGCGGAGGCCGCAGCGCAGGGCTATGTTGCCGGTACGATGGAGAGTGACGGTTTTGCATACGACGGCGCTGCCGTGTATGACGCCGAAACACGCCAGTGCCTCCGCGTCTACGGTGATTATCCGGACGAAAAGGCGCAGGAACAGGCCGCAGCCTTTGCACTGGAGCATGACACCGCACAGCAAAATACCGCAGAACTGCCCGCCTTTCTGGATATGCATCTCATTGAAGCGAATCTGCTGGACGACGGTGGACGCAAGCACAAGCGGCAGGAGATCTTTGAATACTTTCAAGCGCACAAGAATCTTGCAGAACGGACGGAATTTCTCAAAAACAGCTACAACGATATATGGGTGGAAGTCCTGACCGACGGTGTTCGGACAGGCTACCATGCCGAGAAAGACGGACTATTGATGTGGGAGGGCAGCTATCTCTCCCGCACCTCGGAGTCCGTTTTTTCATGGTCGGTCATCACCGAGATGACCGAGGGCCTGATCGAGCGCGGCGAGTACAAGATCAAGCTGGGCCTGCAAAATGCCCCAATCGTCGCAGAGCAGCTTGCCCTATTCGACATGGGCGGCGATGCCCCGGTGTACGAGGCTCCGGCAGACGCGCCCTCTGGCATTCTGGCCCCGGCCCGCACGGTGCCGCAGGCGGTCATTGATCTGGCCCTCTGCACAGGCGGAAACGAACCCAACAGTGCGGAGCGCATCGCCGTATTTTATATGCGGGAGCGGCCAGAATCGGAAAATATATCATTTCTGCGCCGGGAGTTCGGTAGGGCGAACGGGCGCGGCATGGAATACGAAGGCCGTAAGTACGCCGTGTGGTTTCTGGAGGACGGCATCCACCTCGCCCAAGGGGACAGCGTCCGCACCGGGTACAGCAAGACCGTGGTCACATGGGAGCAGGCATCGGCACGGATTCTGGAGCTGCTGGAGGCGGGGACTTATCTCTCTGCATCCGAACTGGCGCAGGCTCCGGACAAGGTGCTGCACGAAGCGATGGATGCACTTTTGATGACCGCCCGCGACCTAAACGAAGATGGCCGTGGTATGGGATTGTTCCCACAAACGCTGGCGATTCACGACCAGCACAAGGGCTACCCAGAGCTGGATAAGGATATGGTCGCGCTCGCAAAGACAGAGGGTGGGCTGCAAACTCTGGCACAGGAATATCATGCTTTCCTTGACGCTTATGCCCAAGGTAACGACATTATGCATTGGAGATTATCCGCTTACAACACCCACCGGATCGGCGTTGTGCTGGATGGCCTCTCCTACCCGGAACGCAGTTTCACCGCCCAACCGAGCTTCCTGCGGCAGTGCAAAATGTTCATCACACAGGATGAGATCGACCAGTTCTTCCTAAGAGACAGTGTTGATAGACGACTGGCGGTGTACTCCCATTTCTGCTATCCCCACACGCCGGAGGAACGCCAGAAATTCATTAAGAGCCAGTTTGGTGAGTACAGCGGTGGCGGATGTGCGGGTTACAATCACAGCAAGACCCATAAGGGATTGGAATATGTGCGAGACTACGGATTCAAAAAATATGATACCGTCCATCTGAC
>CAMCCC010000045.1 GCA_945873205.1 uncultured bacterium | reverse complement strand
AAAGCGGCGTAAGCGCCGCTGGCGGCCGCTAGTTCGAATCTAGTCACTCGGACCACGTCGGAGCAAAGTACGCTTTGCTCCGGCGTTCTTTTTTGTAAAAAAGAACGCCATCCACCCGCTCCCTTGCTCCTCCTTTCCAAATTGAACCCGCTGCGCTGGGCTTCAATTTGGTTTAGATGGAAGAAACAAATGCAGAGTGTTCGTAAGAGCACCCTGCGTTTCTGTTTTTACCTGGTCATCGGAAAGAACAAAACGCAGAGCATCATTAAGACGCTCTGCGTTTCTGTTTGCAGATTAAAGGAAGCCCCGGATGGGAACGATCAGTATTCCAGGCCAAATTTGCGATAGGCTGCCGGCATTTCCTCATCCGTCAGCTCCTTCGCGGTGACCTGACCATCCACAAACTCCTTATACAGGTGCCCATCCAGAGTGAAGCGGCCATGGGCGGTTTTCATGGAGAACATCTCCTGATGGATGAAGGGGGAATCCGGGTGCTTTTCACAGTAGAAGGTGGGGGCGATATAGTCCACCATCAGCTGGGGCTCTTCGGTAAAGGAGTAGAACTGCCGCCACTGGCCGTGGTGCAGGTCCATCAGCACCCAGCCCAGGAACGGGTCCTTGTCCAGCCGGTAGCACTCGTCAAACTGGGGCTGCTCCAGCCCCTCCACCAGCTGCACAGGATAGCGGGGGCAGACCTCGCCGATGCCCACATCGCAGATCCAGACGCCGTCAGTGGCCTCTACTTTCATGACCCGGTGGCGGCGCATGGGGATGCTGCTCTCCCCCCGGAGATAGCGGGCGGCGTACTCGGTGACTTTATAACCCAGCTGTTCCAGCAGCCAGGCGAAAAGGCCATTCAGCTCGAAGCAGAAGCCGCCTTTCCCCTGAACCACCACTTTCTCATACAGCGCCTCCGGCTCCAGCGACAGGGGGATCTGCCGCAGGATATCCAGATTTTCATAGGGGACGGTGGTGCAGTGGGCAAACTGGAGCTGTTTCAGCAGGGCGGAATCCGGCACGATCTGCTCCGGCAGTTCCAGACCGATGCGTTCAAAATATTTTTTTACTTTTTCCATTTGGCCGATATTCCCTCCAGAATTTCCATGACGGTCAGCAGCTGCTCCCGGGTGACCCGGGGGCTGGGCTTATGCTGCCGGGCACAGTCCAAAAAGTGTTTCAGCTCATTGTAATACCAGCCGCAGGGCGGAACATTGATGCCCGTGGACACCATCACCTCGTCGGTGGTATCAAACACCCTGGGCTCTGCGCCGAACTGATAGGCGGTGAGGCTGTTCCCGTCGTTGATGAGCATACCGTTTTCAAAGTAGACACGCCAGCGGGCAGTCCAGGGAATGTCCGCATTGAACCAGGCGGCCTCCGCCCCCACGTGGAGCCGGCCAAAATCGTAGCTGATGCGGAACTGCTCCGGGTAGTTTTTGTCCTCCCCCTGGCAGGAGGTGAAGCAATAGGAATCGGGCTTGCCAAAGACAGAGACAATCACATCCAGGTCGTGGATGTGCAGGTCATAGGGCAGCAGGCCGGACTTGTTCACATCAAAGAGCCAGCCATCCTGGGCCCAGCGGGGGCAGGCGGAGAGCCGCTCAAAATACGCGTCCAGGGGCTTGCCGTAGACGCCGCTGCGCACCGTCTCCCGCAGGATCTCCACCTCTTTGGTGAATTGCAGGACTTGGGCGATGTAGAGCATGCAGCCCCGCTTTTCCGCCTCGTCCAGCATTTCCTTCGCGTCCTGCAAAGACAGGGCGATGGGCTTTTCACAGATGGTGTCCTTGCCGCAGGCCAGGCTCTCCATCACCAGGTCATGGTGGGTATAGGTGGGGGTGCAGATATCCACAATGTCGATATCGCAGTTTGCTGCCATCTGGCTGATGCTGGCAAAGCAGGGGACGCCCCACTTTTCCGCCGTGTCCCTGACCCGCTGGGACGAGCCGCAGACCGCCGCCACGCGGCAGCCCTCGATCTGCTGATAGTTGGCGTAGTGGACGCTGCCCATACCGCCCACGCCCACAAGGCCGATGTTCAGTGTTTTCATGGGCAAATCCTCAAAACACAAAGCCCTGCTCACGCAGATACTTTGCCGAGTCCATCACGGCCTGGTTGATCTCTGCCAGGTCCTTGGGACCCTTCTGGGTGAACTCGATCTCAATGGAATAGGGGCTGAGGTTGTCCGCGTCGTCCATGAGCTTGAAAATCTCCGGGAAGGCCACATAGCCCTTGCCCAGGGCGGGGAAATCCCACTCCTGACGGCCGCCGGCCTTTTCCTTCAGGTGGACATAGCCGACCTTGTCCAGACAGCCGGCCAGATCCTTGGGTACATCCACATCGCCGTAGAAGATGGCGTTGGCCGTGTCGTAATTGATCAGAACCCGGTCAGAGTCAACCAGGGTGCAGATTTCCTTGAGGATGGCGCCGCTGCCGTGGTCGCCGTGAACCTCCAGCACCAGCTTCATATCATACTTCTCCAGATAGGGAACCAGGCCGCGGATATGCTCCGCCACCACATGGTTGGAGGCAACGGCCTTATCCTCCAGGTGGGCTTCGCCGATGGAGGAGACGATATAGTCACAGCCGAAGAAGTGGGCCAGGCGGATGTTGTTCACAAAATCGCCGATGCGGGCGGGGTCCATCAGGTTGGTGTGGCCGCTCATGGCGAAGGGAATGAGGCCGTTTTTTTCCAGCAGGTCCTGCACTTCCAAAGCCCGGGCAAAGCTCTGGTCGGGAAAAACGTGCTCCGTCCAGCCCTTGGTGGCGGTCAGCTCAATGTACTTGAAGCCGGCGGCCTTGATGCCGGCCACCGCATCCTCCAGGGAATAGCCGTGGTAGCAGTTAGAGTTCACCGCAATGATACGCTCTTTCATGCTGCTTCCTCCTCACTCAATAAAGTTGTCCAGGTACCGCTTGGAAAGGCGGATGGACTTGAGAATGTCCTCCCGGCTGCCCTCGAAGGCCTTGTCCTCCACCTCGATCACCGCGTCGCCGTCATAGCGGATGTCGTTCAGGGCGGAGACAAAGGCGCCCCAGTCCACATCCCCCAGACCGGGGATTTTGGGAGACATGTATTCCAGCGGGTAGGCCAGCACACCGCAGTCTGCCAGCTTCTCGGGATACAGCTTGATGTCCTTGAAGTGGATATGGAAGATGCGGTCCTTGAACTCATAAACGGTCTTGAGATAATCCAGGCCCTGCCAGACGTAGTGGCTGGGGTCAAAGTTCAGACCGAAGTTGGGGGAGGGGATGATTTCGAACAGCTTGCGGAAGATCACCGGGGTGCACATCAGGTTCTGCCCGCCGGGCCACTGGTCCGCCCCAAAGAGCATGGGGCAGTTCTCGATGGCCACCTTCACGCCCTGCTCCTCCGCCAGCTTGATGATGGGCGGCCAAATCTCTTTGAAGAGTTCGATATTTTCCTCCACCGTCTTGTGCTGGTCCCGGCCGATGAAGGTGGTGACCATATT
Organism: uncultured bacterium; assembly: GCA_945873205.1. Lineage (GTDB taxonomy): Bacteria > Bacillota > Clostridia > Oscillospirales > Oscillospiraceae > Limivicinus. Next base: position 140 of record CAMCCC010000045.1, on the reverse strand, counting down.
CACCCCCAGCTTGGCGGAGGCCTGAATCAGCGCCTCCAGATGGGCGATGGCGGCGGAGCGCTTCTCCAGGTCCGGGTCCATGGTATTGGGATAGAAGGCCAGGGAGGAAATGCGCATCCCCTTGCCGCTGATGTAGTCCT
>CAMCCC010000044.1 GCA_945873205.1 uncultured bacterium | reverse complement strand
CCCCACCACTTTGAAGCGGATGCTTCAAAGTGGAAAGGAAGAAGGAAGGAGCGGATATGCAGTTTTCCCGGCTCTTACGGAAACCGGGAAAACGAAATGCAGCGAGTTTCTTCTGACGTGACTGAGAGGTTCCACTTCTTCACCATTACTTATTACTTATAAAATTTCCTCCGTCTCCCCTGGAAAAGGGGGACGGAGGAGTTTTTATTTTCCCTTGTCCTTGGGTTTGAACACCAGGGAAACAATCAATCCAAAGAACACCGCCGCGCACAGTCCGGCGGCGGCAGCGGAAAAGCCCCCGGTGAATACCCCCAGCAGGCCCTTTTCCGCCACCGCCTGGCGGATGCCCTTGGCCAGCGTGTGGCCGAAGCCGGTCAGCGGCACGGAGGCCCCCGCTCCGGCCCAGTCCACCAGCGGCTGATATAGCCCGATGGCCGATAGTGCCACCCCCGCCACCACATAGATGGTCAGGATCCGCGCCGGGGTCAGCTTGGTGTAGTCGATCAGTATCTGCCCCACCAGGCACAGCAGCCCGCCCACCAGAAAAACCTTGATATACATCAGAAAATCCATTGTCACCACTGCCTTTCGATTGCCACCGCGTGGCAGATGCCCGGAATACTGCCGCCCTGCTGGCAGCTCACCGGGCTCATCAGCGCCCCTGTGGCCGCCACCAGCACCTTGCTCCAGGTGCCCTTGGCAAAGCCTTTGAGAATATGGCCGCAGAGCACCGAGGCGCAGCAGCCGCAGCCGGAGCCGCCGCAGTGCACGTCCTGGGTGTTCAAGTCGAACATTAAAACCCCGCAGTCCATATATCGCGGCCCCATCTCGATGCCGTCGTCCTGGAACAGCTTCTGCAAAATGTCGTGGCCTACGGCCCCCAGGTCCCCGGTGAACACCGCGTCGTAGTAGTTCAGGTCCCGCCCCGTGTCGGCAAAATGGGCCTTGATGGTCTCATAGGCCGCCGGAGCCATGGCTGCCCCCATGTTGTTGGCGTCTTTTAAGCCCGCGTCCACAATGATGCCCGGGGTGATGTGGGTGATAAAGGGCCCCTCCCCGGTGGCGGAGACGATGGCCGCTCCCGCCCCGGTGACGGTCCATTGGGCCGTGGGGGGCCGCTGCCCACCGTATTCCAGGGGGAAGCGGTATTGCCGCTCCGCCGAGCAGAAGTGGGAGCCGGTGAGGGCGCAGGCTGTCTCCCCGAAGCCCCCGTCGATGGTCATGGCCGCCAGCGCCAGCGATTCCGCCATGGTGGAGCAGGCCCCGTACAGCCCAAAGTAGGGCAGGGCGCTGTCCTTCATGGCAAAGGCGGAGCTGACGCACTGGTTCAGCAGATCTCCGGAAAATACAAAGTCCAGCTTGGAGGGGGGCATCTGGGCCTTGTCGCAGCAGAGACCGAAGCACTGCTTCAGCATGTGGCTCTCCGCCTTTTCCCAGGTCTCCTCCCCAAAGTAGGAGTCCTCGGAAATATAGTCAAAGCAGTATTTCAGCGGCCCCTCGCCCTCTTTCTTGCCCACCACGCTGGCGGAGGCGATGATGGACACCGGCGTTGCCAGCTTCAGCGTCCGCCCACCGATTTTTTTCGTCATAGCTTCAGCACCTTTCCTCTTGCGTAAACTTGAACCTGTGCTTTATTTTTCCACAGTGCCCCGCCAATTATGCCCTTGACTTTTTGATTAGAAAGAAGTATGATTTATCATACAAATCATACTTATCAAAGGGGCGATTGTTGATGAATACACCACCGGGGAAATACGCCTGGACCGTGAAAATCGGGGAGCGGGGCCAGTTTGTCATTCCCAAGGAGGCCCGGGATATGCTGGGCGTCAAGCCCGGCGACACCATTCTGGTGCTGGGGGATGTGGAGCGGGGGCTGGCCATCCTGCCCAAGGCCATGATGAACCGCTACATCTCCATGATTTTTGGGGAGCTGACCGGGGAAGAACAGGAGGCGGCCCATGAGTAAGATCGTCTTTTTCTGCATCCCCGCCCATGGTCACACCAACCCCACCCTGGGGGTGGTGCGGGAGCTGGTGCGCCGGGGCCATCAGGTGAAGTATTATTCCTATGAGCCCTTCCGCGCGGTGATCGAGGCCGCCGGGGCAGATTTTGTCCCCTGTGACGCCTATGACGCCCAGCTGGGCCTGACCTCTAAGGATGGGGAGCGCATCGGCAAGGACCTGGCTTTCTCCACCCATGTGCTGGTGGAGACCACCCTGGCCCTCAACGACATGGTCTGCCGGGACATGGAAGCCTGGCAGCCGGATTGCATCGTGGCCGACTCCATGGCCGCCTGGGGCAAGGCCGTGGCATTGAAGCTGGGCATCCCCTTTGTTTCCTCCACCACCACCTTTGCCTTCAACCAGGAGTCGGCCAAAATCATGAAGCAGAGCTTCCGGGAGCTGCTGGCCTTTTTTGCCGCCATGCCCAAAATCAATCGGGATGTCCGCCGACTGCAGGCCACCGGCTACCCGGTGAAAAGCGTCCTGGACCTGATCCAGAACGATCAGAACACCCACACCATTGTCTATACCTCCCCGGAGTTTCAGCCCTGCGCGGAAAGCTTTTCGGATAAATACGCCTTCGTAGGCCCCTCGGTGCTCCCGGCCCGGGAGCAGGTGACCAAGACCCATGAGAAGCTGGTCTATGTCTCCATGGGCACCGTGGTCAATGACCGGCTGGCCTTGTACCGTAACTGCATCGCCGCCCTGGCCGGGGAGGACGTGCAGGTCATCCTCTCCGTGGGCGAGCAGGTGGATATCGCCGCCCTTGGCCCCCTGCCGGAGAATGTCTCCGTCTACCCCAAGGTGGATCAGATCGCCGTGCTGGAACAGGCGGACGCCTTCCTCAGCCACTGCGGTATGAACAGCGCCAGCGAGAGCCTGTATTTCGGCGTGCCGCTGCTGTGCTGTCCCCAGACCAAGGAGCAGGGCGGCGTGGCCGCCCGGGTGACGGCTTTGGGCGCGGGAATCATGCTGGAAAATCCCAGCGTAAGCTGCATCAAAGCTGCTGTAAAGCGGCTGCTAAGCGATACGAAAATCAAGGCAAATGCGGAGGAAATTGCCCGCAGCTTCCGCTGCTGCACCGGCCCCGTCGCCGCCGCCGACAAGATCGAACAGGTAATAGGGACATAATATTATTAACATAACACAATTTACATAACAACAAAAAACAAGCCCTGATGATGAAAAAATCCGCATCGGGGCTTGTTTGTTTAGCCGGTATTATCAGCGCGCAGCCGCCGCGCCCTCAGATCTCGTTGCCGGGGAACTGGGGGATGCCCTTCAGGCCCTCCAGAATGTCCTCGTCGGTGGGGATATAGTCGCCCATCTCGCCGTTGTTGAACTTCTCATAGGCCACCAGATCGAAGTAGCCGGTGCCGGTGAGGCCGAAGAGAATGGTCTTTTCCTCGCCGGTTTCCTTGCACTTGGGGGCCTCGTCAATGGCCACCCGGATGGCGTGGCTGGATTCCGGCGCGGGCAGGATACCCTCCACCCGGGCAAACTGCTCCGCCGCCGCCGGCGCAGCCGATGATGATATCCGGCACAATGCCGTATTTGTCCATGGCGGTCTTGGTCTCCAGCCCGATCACCGACTGGTGCAGCAGCACCTGGTTCAGCACGCTGCCCAGCACATAGCGGTAGCCGGGAGTGGAGGTGGCCACCTCCACCGCCTCCGAAATGGCGCAGCCCAAAGAGCCGGTGGTGCCCGGGCGCTCTGCCAGGATCTTCCGGCCAATGGCGGTGCTTTCCGAGGGGGAGGGGGTCACGCTGGCGCCGTAGGTGCGCATGACCTCCCGGCGGAAGGGCTTCTGCTCGTAGGAGCATTTCACCATGAACACCTTGCAGTCCAGCCCCAGATAGGCGCAGGCCATGGACAGGGCCGTGCCCCACTGGCCGGCGCCGGTCTC
>CAMCCC010000043.1 GCA_945873205.1 uncultured bacterium | reverse complement strand
TAGTCTGTCATTTGGCTTCCTCCTTTCCGTCTGTGCCGCCCACCTGCAGCTTCGCTCCACAGGCGGGGCAGAAGCAGGCGTCCGATTCCCGCAGCCTTGCACCGCAGTGATGGCAGAACGATGGGTACTCGTCCTCCCACGGCGCGCAGTCCAAACACAGCCCCGCGTTGACATTGAACATCGCGGAGGAGACATACTTCCCGCATTTGGGGCAGAGGTTGAACTCCCACTTGCCCTCCTGTTCCCACGCGATCTCCAGCGCCGCTTCCTCCGTGTCCGCCTGAATGGGCTTGGTCACGCAGCACAGCTCGCCGGAGATGTCGCAGTAAAAACGGAAGACCATGTTGCCTCCCGAGTCGGCAACGACCCGATAGGCTGCCGTTTTCTTCGCCTGCTCCATCCGCATTCCTCCCTTCTTTTTCTCATTTCGTCTTGTAAAGCTGTCGCGGAATATGCTACAATGGAAGCGCTAAAGCGGCGACCGCTTCCCCCCATGTACGGTGACGAGCGGTCTTTAGGTTGGAGCTTCGCTCCAACCTAAAGGGGTACCCCTTTAACGATTCTCTGTTCCTTTGACGGGGGCCGATCGGCGATTTCGCCTCCCCGTCTGCCTGTTTTGTACCATAGATTTAAAATCTTGTCATACCCTAAAACCTCGATTTAGGGTAGACGGACGAAAAAATATTTTCAAAAATCACCGGAAAACAGCGTTTTCGCGGACAAGTGTTTGTGTATGGAGGACACAGCGATGAAAAAGCAAGGTTACGCCATTCTCATGGCTTTCATCCTGGTATTTGCCCTGACGGGCTGCGGAAACAAGTCGCTGCTCTCGGCCAAGGAGCCGGTGGAGCTGACGATGTGGCACGTATACGGCGAGCAGGCCGGTTCCCCGATGGACACGCTGGTGGAGGAATTCAACCGCACCGTGGGGACGGAGAAGGGCGTCCGCGTCAAGGTGACGGAGCTGAGCAGCGCCGCGAAGATCGGCGGCTTTCTGTTAGAGACACAGAGGGATTCCGCGCAGGAGATGCCGGACCTCTTCACCTGCCACATCGGGGACGCCATCGCCTTGGGCGAGGACAAGCTGCTGGACTGGAATGACTGGTTCACAGAGACAGAGCAGAGTGAATTTGTGTCCGGTTTCCTTGCCGACGGCGAGGCGGATGGCAAACTGCTGGTGTTCCCCCTGTCCAAATCCACGCAGCTGCTCATGCTCAACGGCACGGGCTTTGCCCGCTTTTCCGCCGCCACCGGCGTGACCTATGACGATCTCTCCACCTGGGAGGGGTTCTATGACGCTGCCGGGAAGTTCTATGACTGGACAAACGGCACGGAGCCCTTCTGCGCCATGGACTATCCCATCCGCGCGGTGGAACTGAACGCACTAGAGCATGGGGCGGAGGATTTTTACACGGAAGACGGCTGGTATGATTTCGATAACGCCGTTTTTAAGGAGAGCTGGATGCAGTTTGCCCGTGCGCTGGCGCAGGGGCATATCGTGGTGTCCGATCTCTACTCCAATACCCAGGTCATGACCGGCGAGGTGCTCTCCGGCCTTGGCTCCTCCGCGGCAATTCTTTACTATAATGATACCGTCACCTATGAGGACGGCCGCAGCGAGCCGATGGACCTGCAGGTGGTCCCCCTGCCCATGACAGCGGGGGCGGAGCCCCTGATGACCCAGGCGGGCGTGGGCCTGTGCGCCTATAAGACCACCGAGCAGAAGGCGGAGGCCGCCAGCCTGTTTGCCCATTGGCTGACGGAGAAGCAGCGCAATCTGGACTTCGTGACCTCCACCGGCTATATGCCGGTGCGGAACGGGGCCTTCGATTCCATCGACGAAGTAGAATTTGCCGATCCGGGCTATGCCAATCTCTACGCCGCCCTCAAGACCATGCAGGAAACCTATACCCCGCTGGCTGAAGTGCGCTTCAACGATTACTACTCCAAGGTCCATGCCTTGTATGACGGCCTGCGGCAGATGCAGCAGGAGCTGCCCCAGCGGGCCGCTGCCGGTGAGGATGTGGAGACGCTGGCGGAGGAGACCTGGGCGCTGTTCCGCTCCATCCACTGAATCACTTTTCCGTAACTTTCCATCAAGGCAGGTGAAGGCCCCATGCAGGTATTGTCTTATTTGAAAAACGCGCGGCGCTCCATGCGGCATAAGCTCATCGGCTACATGATCGTGCTGGCGGTGCTGCTGGTCGCGGCGCTTTATGCGGGACTCACCCTGTTTGGCCGGTTGAGCAGTCCCAAGGCCGAGATCAAAAAGGCGCTGGATCTTCAGATGGAGGTCTTTCAGAACGATATGGAATCCCTGTGGCACAATGTCTCCGTTATGAGCATCCTTCTTTCCGAGGATATGACCGCGCTGCTGGAGGACACGCTGCAGCAGCAGGGCATCTCCTTTGAGGATTTGGACGGGAATGTGGAGGCGACCAAAGCGGTAGAGGACGCTATGCTGGAGCCGCTGAGCCAGTATGTCCGGCAGGCGGACTGCTCCGGCGCGTTTGTCGTCTTGGAAAGCTCCATGAGCGACGGGGATACAGCGGATGCCCGCAGCGGCCTCTATGTGCAAAGGGCAAACGCGGGGCGCGTGACCAATAACCTGCTGCTGTTCCGGGGCATCGCCAGCGTGGGCAAAGCGCACAATGTCATGCCGCACCGGAAGTGGGCGCAGGAATTCCATATTGGGCAGTTCCCCAATTACGCGGAGCATACCGTACAGGCTGCCGCCCCGATTGCCGATTCCCGCCGCACCACTGACCTTGTTACGCTGCCGGGGACCTCGGAAAAGGCGGTTTTGCTGACGATCCCCATGATCGGGGCAGACGGCACGATCTATGGAATGTGCGGCTTCGCCATCAACCAGACCTTCTTTTCCGCGCGCTATGACCAGCCCTCCAATCTCAGCCGCCTCACCTGCCTGCTGACCACGGAGAGCGGCGACACCTTAGACGCAGGAGCCGCCCTGATGACCTATACGGAGGAAGGCTTCTGCTATGTTCCCCCCGAAGCTCTCACCGTTAAACCCATGAGCAGCGGTTTGGTGTCCCTGAACGGCGACGGTTTTTCTTTTGTCGGCATGGTGAAAAGCCTTACCGCGGCAAAGGGCGATGGGACGCCCCACACGCTGGCGGTGCTGATCCCGAAAGAAGATTACAATCTCGCTGTTGCCAAAAATATGATGCAGACGGTGTTGCTTTCGGCGCTGCTGCTGTTCTGCGCCGTCGTTTGCTGTCTGTATCTGGCGCGCCGGTATCTTGCTCCGGTGCATCGGGATCTGGATCGGCTGCGGGACGAGGATCGCGGTGGCGAGCAGATGGCATTTTCAGATTTTGAACCGATCTCCGCCACGCTGCTGGCGCAGGATCGGGAGAATGAGAAGATCATCACCACGCTGGAACAGGAAAAGCAGACTGTGCAGGAGCAGGCCGTGCAGCTTTTGGATAAGAATGAAGAGCTGCAAGGGCAGTTTGAAGCGGCGCAGGCCGACGCCCAGCGACTGGCCTACTCCCGGAAATCCGAGATCGATCCGGCGACCTATGAGATGTTCCTAGTGGGCTATGATATGCTGACGCCGACGGAACGGGAGATTTTGGAGGCCCTGGCCGATGGCAGCAGCCCCCGCGAGCTTTCCGAACAAAGAAACTGCTCGGAAAGCACCATTGCCACGCACCGTAAAAACATTTACAGAAAGCTGGGTGTCCACAAAGCCTATCAGCTCAAAATCTGCATCGCGCTTCTGCGTCAGGAGCGAGAAGCACAAAACTGAACAAGAAACAATCCGCCCCTGTCAAGCATTGAGCCTGACAGGGGCGGATTTGTCTGTCCGTGGGGTTTTTACCTGTTTTCGTTGCCTTTACCGTCTTATTAAATGATATGTCGCATACAAGTAAACAATATTATATCATTCAATAAAACGATAAAATATATACAGGAAAGAAAGGTGACGAAACTATGGACACGCTTCAGCGGCTGCATCAACTACTGGACGAACGCGGATGGTCAGAATACCGGCTGGCTAAAAATTGCGGTCTTTCCAACTCTACCATTGCGAATATCTATCACCGCAATACGATTCCCTCCATCAGTACGCTGGAAGCGATCTGTACCTCTTTCGGCATCTCGCTTTCTCAGTTCTTCGCAGAGGGCGAAATGGTGGAGCTGACACCGGAATTGAAGGAGCTTTTTGATAACTGGGTAAATCTGACGCCCCAGCAGAAGGACGCGGTTTTACAGACCATGCGCGCCATGAACCACGATCAGACCTGATACAGAGGAAGCCTTTGCAGGCTTCCTCTTTTTTCGTCCGCTATCGTTTTATTGAACGATAAAACTTCCTGCTTTCGACCGTGTTCGACGGTTTTCCCCTCATGTCTATGCTATATTATCGCTAAGTTAAGCGATAAATACCGCTAAGAGAAATATCAGGAGGGAAACCGTATGAAAACAAATGACAAGCAACTTGCCGCAGCGCGACGCGCCATGGAAGTCATCGCCGTGCGTGAAGGGATCAGCGTGGAAGAAGTCCGCAGGGAAATCAGCCTTGCCATCCTCATGGCGCAGCCAAGGGACGCCGGTATCGTCTCCGAGATTCCGTGCGCCGGTGCGATCCCGACGCCGGAGGAAATGATTGCCTGCTGTGCGGTGCGGATACAGAAGGAACGGCGCAATTCACCACGGCCCCGGAAATAGTAGGCAATGTCAGCCTCTCCAGTTGTTTTTCTCCAGTGCCTCAAAGTAGGCCCAAGTCTGC
>CAMCCC010000042.1 GCA_945873205.1 uncultured bacterium | reverse complement strand
AAAGGCGTGTTCAACGCCACACGGGCGGCCAGTGAGTGCATGGTGGCCCGGGGCAAGGGCGTTATTCTCTCCACGTCCTCTATGGTCAGTATTTCTGGCCAACCCAGCGGCTTTGCATATCCCGCGTCCAAGTTCGCAGTGAATGGCCTGACGGTATCCCTGGCCCGTGAGTTGGGTCCCAAGGGTATCCGGGTCAACGCGGTGGCTCCCGGCATCACGGAGACCGACATGATGAAGGCCGTACCCAAGGAAGTTATCGAGCCGATGATCAAGCAGATCCCCCTGCGCCGTCTGGGCCAGCCGGAGGACATCGCCAATGCGTTTGTGTTCCTGGCCTCTGATGAAGCGTCCTATATCACAGGCGTGGTACTGAGTGTGGATGGTATGGCAAGAACCTAAAAAACGAACAAGGCGGCTGACACAGCCGCCTTGTTTTCAAAATACGGAGGAATGACCATGAAGAAAATCATACCCTTTTTGATGGCCCTGCTGCTTTTGGCCGGGTGCGGAGCGCAGTCGGAGGAGAGCACCTACCGTCAGATCAACGCAGAAGAAGCCGCCACCATGATGGAGGAGGAAAGTGGCTATATCATTCTGGATGTGCGGACTGCTCAGGAATACAGCGAGAAACATATCCCCGGCGCCATCAATATCCCCAACGAGACCATCGGCACTGAAGACATCCCGGAGCTGCCGGACAAGGAGCAGCTGATCCTGGTATACTGCCGCAGCGGCAACCGCAGCAAGCAGGCTTCGGAAAAGCTGGTAAAACTGGGCTACACAAATATCGTAGAGTTCGGCGGTATCAATGACTGGACGGGAGAAACCGTCAGCGGCGAAGCGTGACAATATCACGGAACTTGTAGAAAATTCAGGTTATCATGGAGACATCAAACAAAAGATCACAGGAGGACTTGTATATGTCTGTCATCCATATCAATAAGAGTAATTTCCAGAATGAGGTTCTGGATTCCGAGAAACCCGTCCTGCTGGACTTCTGGGCGCCCTGGTGCGGCCCCTGCCGCATGGTCACTCCCATTGTGGATGAGATCGCAGCCGAGCGCGGCGACATCAAAGTTGGCAAGGTCAATGTGGACGAGCAGCCGGAATTGGCCGCGCAGTTCGGCGTCATGAGCATCCCCACCCTGGTGGTGATGAAGGGCGGCAAGGTCGTCAACAAAATGGTGGGCGCACGGCCCAAGGCACAAATTCTGGCCATGCTGTGAGGAGGCTCAGGTATGGGATTCTTCGATTTCCTGAAAGGACCCGACATCAGTCAGGGTGTAAAAGATTATCAGGCCACGCCCGGCGCGGTCCTGCTGGATGTCCGCACGCCGGAGGAATACCGGGAGGGCCATATCCCCGGCAGCAAAAACGTGCCGCTGCAGTCCCTTGACAAGGTGACCGGCCTGGTCAACCATCAGGATACCCCCATGTTCGCCTATTGTTACAGCGGGGCCAGAAGCGCTCAGGCGGTCAGTGCGCTGCAGCGCATGGGATACACGAATGTCAAAAATATCGGCGGCATCGCCGCTTATGCAGGAAAGGTGGAGCATTGATATGAAGGTTGTCATCGTAGGCGGCGTGGCAGGCGGCGCTACCGCCGCTGCCCGCATCCGCAGGTTGGACGAGCAGGCGGAGATCGTGGTGTTTGAGCGGTCCGGGTTCATCTCCTACGCCAACTGCGGCCTGCCCTACTACATTGGCGGGGTCATCCAGGACCCCGAGGAGCTGACCCTCCAGACGCCGGAGAGCTTCTTCTCCCGCTTCCGGGTCGCCATGCGTGTGCGCCACGAGGTCACCGCCATCCACCCCGACAGAAAGACGGTCTCCGTGACAAATCTGGAGACTGGGGAAGAATTTGAGGAGGGCTACGACAAGCTGATCCTCTCTCCCGGCGCCAAGCCCACCCAGCCCCGGCTCCCCGGCGTGGGCCTTGACAAACTGTTCACCCTGCGCACCGTGGAGGACACGTTCCGCATCAAGGCGTACATCAGCGAAAACCATCCCAAGTCCGCTGTGCTGGCGGGCGGCGGCTTCATCAGTCTGGAGCTTGCGGAGAACCTGCGGGAGCTGGGGATGGAGGTCACCATCGTCCAGCGGCCCAAGCAGCTGATGAACCCCTTCGACCCGGACATGGCGTCCTTTATCCACAGTGAAATGCGCCGCCACGGCGTGAAGCTGGCTCTGGGCCATACGGTGGAGGGCTTCGAGGAAAAGGACGGCGGCGTGGATGTGCTGCTGAAGGACGAGGCCCCCCTCCATGCCGACATGGTGGTGCTGGCCATCGGCGTTTCTCCGGATACCCACCTCGCCCAGGAAGCGGGCCTGGAGCTGGGCGTCAAGGGCAGTATCGTGGTCAACGACCGGATGGAGACCTCCGTTCCCCACATCTACGCCGTAGGCGACGCCGTGCAAGTGAAGCATTTCGTCACCGGGCAGGATGTGCTGCTCTCCCTGGCAGGCCCCGCCAACAAGCAGGGCCGCATCGCGGCGGACAACATCTGCGGCGGCGACAGCCATTATACGGGCAGCCAGGGCAGCTCGGTCATCAAGGTCTTTGATATGACAGCGGCTTCCACCGGTGTCAACGAAACCAACGCAAAAAAGGCTGGGCTGGACGTGGACTCCGTCATCCTCTCCCCCATGAGCCATGCGGGCTATTATCCCGGCGGCAAGGTCATGACCATGAAGGTGGTCTTTGAGAAGGCAACCTACCGCCTGCTGGGCGCCCAGATCGTGGGCTACGAGGGCGTGGACAAGCGCATCGACGTGCTGGCTACTGCCATCCGGGCCGGGATGAAGGCCACGGAACTGAAAGACCTGGACCTGGCCTACGCGCCGCCCTATTCCTCCGCCAAGGACCCGGTGAATATGGCGGGCTTTATGATCGAAAACATTGCAAACGGCGTCCTGAAGCAGTGGCATCTGGCAGACGCGGACACGCTCCCCCGGGACGGCAGCGTAACGCTGCTGGATACCCGCACGGTGGAGGAATTTGCCCACGGACACATCGACGGCTTCGTCAACATTCCGGTGGATGAGCTGCGAGAGCGGCTGGGCGAGCTGGATAAGGCCAAGCCCGTGTATGTCATCTGCCAAAGCGGCCTGCGCAGCTACATCGCCTGCCGCATCCTGGCCGGGAACGGTTTTGAATGCTATAACTTCTCCGGCGGCTTTCGGTTCTACGACGCGGTGATGCACGACCACTGCCTCATTGAATCGGCCACCGCCTGCGGCATGGACAAAGTCTGACCGTATAAAAACACCTCCTGTGCTGATACACGGGAGGTGTTTATCCGTTATGTCATTTGCCGCAGCTTTTCTGTATCCGTGATCTCCACGGTCCCCCGGGCCAGCTTCACCATGCCCTCGCTCTGGAAATACCGCAGCATCCGGGTGACCACCTCCCGGGCAGTGCCCAGATGGTTGGCGATGGTCTCGTGGGTAATTTTGAGGACCTGCGTTTCTTCCAGCGTGCTTTCTTCCAGCAAAAACGCGGCCAGCCGCTTGTCAAAGCTCTTCCACATGATCTGCTCCATGAGCCACATGACTTCGGAGAACCGGGTGGCCATGATCTCATTGGTAAAATTGGATACCGGGGCGGACTCCTGCATCACATTTTGATAAATCTCAGCAGGAACGATCCACAGTTCCGTGTCCTTTTCCGCCTCAATCATCATTTCAAATTGAATAGACCGCATCATGCAGGAAGCGGAGAACAGGCAAATATCCCGGTCAAACAGGCGGTAGAGAGTGATCTCCCGTCCCTCGTCGGAGAGGATGTAGGAGCGAAGCTGACCATGCCGGATCAGAAGCAGACCCGTACAATCCAGGTTTCCGTTATGAAAAACAGTCCCCTTCTTTACAGTACGGCTGATCGCGCTGCCTTTAAGTTGCTGCTGTTGTACGGAAGTCAATTTCTCCCAAACAGGAAAATAATCTTGAAACTCCATTGTGCGCCCCCTCTACTTCAGTTATACTCAGTATAAAGCCATTTGCGGCATATGTCAATTATTATAATTGACATATGCCGCAAATAAGCCTATACTGTCTTTATAGAGCAACGTACAGAAAGGAGGCATACCCTGTGCCACGGCCAAAGAAATGCAGGCGCGTGTGTGATTACCCCCAGACACTGACATTTTTGCCGGAAGACCATAAAAACAGAGAACAGGTAGTTATCCTGACGGTGGATGAGTACGAGACCATCCGCCTCATCGACAAAGAGGGACTCTCCCAGGAACAGTGCGGCGATTTCATGCAGGTGGCCCGCACCACCATACAGCAGATCTACGCCAGCGCCCGTAAGAAACTGGCGGATGTGCTGGTGGACGGCCTTCCTCTGCGGATCGAAGGCGGAGACTATCAGCTCTGCAACGGGGGTAACCGGGCCTGCGGATGCACCAATTGCTATAAACAAAAATTCAATCAACAGTACGCAAAGCCAAAAGGAGATCACATCATGAGAATTGCAGTTACTTACGAAAACGGAGAGATCTTTCAGCACTTCGGCCACACAGAGCAGTTCAAGGTCTACGACGTGGAAAACGGGAAGATCGTATCCTCAGAGGTGGTGGATACCAACGGCAGTGGCCACGGCGCGCTTGCAGGTGTTCTGAGCGCGCTGCATGTGGACGCACTGATCTGCGGAGGCATTGGCGGCGGCGCCCAGGCGGCGCTGGCAGCGGCAGGCATCCAGCTGTATAGCGGTGTATCCGGCGACGCGGACCAGGCGGCAGAGGCGCTGGCTGCCGGAACGCTGGCCTATAACCCCAATGTGATGTGCAGCCACCACGGAGAGCACCACCACGAGGGCAACTGCGGTGATCATGGCTGCGGCCATCACTCCTGCGGCTGAAATAAGTGACAAAGTCACGGTATTTGTGCCGTGATTTGATAAAATATGGCTAAAGGAGGCGGTGAACCCTATGAAGCAATATGTTTGCAGTATTTGCGGCTATATTTATGACGAAGCTGCCGGTGGCAAGTGGGAAGATCTTCCTGTCGATTGGAAGTGTCCCCTGTGCGGTGCGGATAAATCCCAGTTCCGTGAGAACACCGAGCAAGCCAAGCCTGCTGCCGCGCTGGACAAGCCCCATGTGGAGAAGGAACTGTCCGCCATGGAAATGAGCATCATCTGCTCTAATCTGGCAAGAGGCTGCGAAAAACAGTATCTCTCCCAGCAGGCGGAGGACTTCCGAAAGCTGGCAGAGTTCTTCCGGTCCAAGGCGGA
>CAMCCC010000041.1 GCA_945873205.1 uncultured bacterium | reverse complement strand
AGCAAAAAAGATTTGGCCAGTCAGGAAATTTTTTACAAAACCAGAAGTAATTTTTTGTGCATTTTGTTCCAGTCCTCTTTTCATAACAGCGCATACTGTTCCGCACAGGAAATCACCAAACTCGGATTCTTCCCGGTGTTTTCTTTAATCCAGGGCCTGGCCGTTGACAAAATAAGTGGAGCGCACCATGTGGTTCAGATTTTCCGAATCCCGGTTCTTCAGGGTGGTAAAAATCCGCTCATGGGCGCGGTACAGCTCGTCGGCCCGGCCGGTGCGCAGCATATGATCCACACTTTCACGGCGCATGGCATGGGTCAGGGTGCGGACCATGTTGCTGATCTTATTGACCATTTGGTTGCCGCCCAGCTCATTGATGGCCTGGTGGAAGGCGTCATCCATCCGAACCACCTTCTCCAGATCCGGCTTTTTAGCCAGGCAGGTCGCTTTCAGCGCAGCCAGCGGCTCCCGCAGCGATTCAATCTCCTCATCGGTGGCTTTGGTGATAACAATGTGCATCACACCCACCTCCATCATCTCCCGCAGTTCCATGAGGCTGTCATAACTGTCCCCCTGGTTGAGGATGATGCCGTAGAGCATGGGATCGATGAGGGAGTTGGAGAAGCCAGAGCAGACGAAGGTGCCCTCCGGCCGGCGGATCTCCAGCACGCCCATAAAGACCAGAATCTTCACCGCCTCCCGCACCGTGTTGCGGGAAACGCCCAGCAATTCCGCCAGCTCCAGCTCCGTGGGAATACGGCTGCCGGGGGTGTACTCCCGGCGCATAATGGCCCCGGTAAGATAGTCAATGGTCTGCTGCACCACCGAGGTGGTGTTTACCTTTACAACGGTTTCTTCCTGCTTTTTTCTTCCTGCCATAAAAACAGACCCTTCAGCGCTTTTTCTTGTTTTTTATTGGTTTATTCTAACAACAGTCAGCAATAAAGTCAAGAAATTCTCTTTCTCTTTCCCTGCGTTTCCTTAGTTTGATATATTTTCGACTAAGTTTTTGTATCTTTCGCTCAAAACGGCCGATTGTTAATTATTCATGTTTCCAAAAATTTATTTAATTTGACAAAAACCATTGACTTTTCCATATGTTGGGCTTATCTTGTAATTGTTCAATGTAGAACGTTGGTTGTTGACCGCGTTCAATGGGGTAAATGAAAAACAAAACGGAAAGGAAAAAGAAACATGAAAAAGGTATTTGCACTGATCCTCACCCTGGCAATGGTCCTGACCCTGTGCGCCTGCGGCGGCTCCAAGGCCCCTGCCGGCAGCGGCGACGGAAAATACGACACCATCACCCTGACCATGGCCGTCAACGGCACCGACACCCAGATCGACACCAAGGTTGCCAACTACTTCAAGCAGCTGGTTGAAGAAGAGTCCCAGGGCAGCATCATCATCGAGGTCTATCCCAATGACCAGCTGGCCGGCGGCAACGCCACCAAGGGCATCGAGATGATCGCCGACGGCTCCACCGACCTTGCCGCCTATGCCACCAGCGTGCTCAGCGTTCTGGATGAGCGGCTGTCCATCGGCACCGTTCCCTGGATGTTCAACAACTACACCGAGGCCCGCGAGACCATCGACGCCACCGGCCTGGCCTACTACGACAGCATCCTCCAGCAGCAGGGCATCACCGCCATCGGCTCCTTCCACAACGGCTTCCGGCAGCTGTCCAACAGCAAGCATGCTGTCACCACCCCCGAAGATCTGAAGGGCCTGAAGATCCGTGTTCCCGGCAGCGAAGTATACATGAACTTCTTCAAGGCTTTCGGCGCTGACCCCGTTGCCATGAACTGGAGCGAAGTGTTCACCGCCCTGCAGCAGGGCACCATCGACGGCCAGGAGAACGGCGTCAGCATCACCTCCACCTCCGGTGTCGTGGAAGTGCAGAAGTACATGACCATCTGGAACTACACCTATGAGAACGACCTGTTCCTGGCCAACAGCAAGATCTGGGATACCCTCAGCGAAGAAACCCGCCAGATGCTCACCGAGAAGGCAGTTGAGGCCTGCAACTGGGGCCGCGACCAGGTGGAAGCCGAGCAGGACACCCTGATCGCCGAGTTTGAAGCCAAGGGCATGGAGGTTTCCATCCTGACCCCCGAGCAGCTGGCTCCCTTCCAGGAAGTGGTCTCTGACCTGCGCCAGAGCTTCTTTGACAAGTACGGCCCCGAGGCCTGCGCCGCCTTCGGCGTGGAAGTGGGCTGATTCAGCAGACACATCCTTGCGGCTGAGGGCAGGTTCGCCCTGCTCCCAGCCGTTTTGTACAGATTGTGAGGAGATACACCATGAATAAAATTCTTGACTATATCGAAGAGTCCCTGGTGTGCGTGTGCCTGGTGGTGATGACCGCTCTGACCTTTGTCAACGTGGTGGCACGCTACGTGTTCAGCGCCTCCCTCTCCTTCTCGGAGGAGATCACCACCTATCTTTTCGTCCTGCTGAGCCTGCTGGGCTCTGCCATCGCCGCCAAGCGGGGCGCTCACCTGGGTCTGACCATCATCAGCGACCGGGTCGGCCCCAAGGCCGGACGGGTTTTGGGCATCATTTCCATGGCCTTTGCCACTGCTTTTTCCGCCATTATCTGCTATTTCGGCTTCTTTATGGCTCTCAACCAGTTCAACAAGGGCCAGCTCACCGCCGGCACCCAGCTGCCCGAGTGGATCTTCGGCTCTTTCGTGCCCATCGGCGCACTGTTCGTGACCATCCGCTTTGGTCAGAACCTGGTCCGGCTGCTCACCGGCAAGGACATCCAGCATGAGGATGTGGTGGCCGAAGCCCTGGAAAACGCCGTGCAAGAGGAGGATTGAGCGATGGAAGCATTTGTGTTGTTCTTTGTCTTTGCCCTGCTGCTGCTTTTGGGTACGCCCATTGCGGTCTGCCTGGGTGTCTCCAGTATTCTTTCCATGCTGGTGCTGGGCGCCGGCCGGCCGGTGTCCGTGGTGCTGGGCACCGTGCCCCAGCTGGTTTCCGCCGCTACCAGCAAGTCCGTGCTGCTGGCCATCCCCTTCTTCATCCTGGGCGGCAACATCATGGAAAAATCCGGCATTTCCGGCAAGCTGATTAACCTGGCCGAGGCCTGTGTGGGCCATCTCAAGGGCGGCGTGGCCATGGTATGTGTCATTGTGGCCTGCTTCTTTGCCGCCATCTCCGGCTCCGGCCCGGCCACCGTGGCTGCTCTGGGTCTGATCCTGATCCCCGCCATGGTAAAGGTGGGCTATGACGCTCCATTCGCCGCGGCCCTGATGGCTACCGCCGGCGCCATTGGCGTCATCATCCCGCCCTCCATCACCTTCGTGGTCTACGGCTCCATTTCCGACACCTCCATCGGCGACCTGTTCATTTCCGGCGTGATTCCCGGCCTGCTGATGGGCGCAGCCCTGATTATCATTACCCTGTGGCTGGGCCGCAAGAGCGATCTGCAGCGGCTGCCCCGCTGCACCGGCGCTCAGCGCTGGAAGGCCTTTAAGGGCGCTTTCTGGGGACTGCTGATGCCGGTCATCATCCTGGGCGGCATCTACGGCGGCATCTTCACCCCCACCGAGGCCGCCGCTGTCTCCGCCGTGTACGGTCTGGTGATCGGCGTGTTCGTTTACCGCACCATCAAGCTGAAGCAGTTTATCAAAATCCTGATCGACACCGCCTCCACCACCGCCACCGTCATGTTCATCACCGCAGCCGCCACCCTGTTTGCCTATGTGCTGACCCGGGCCAGAATCGACGTGGCCATCAGCGGGCTGCTCACCGATGTGGCCGGCGGCAACAAGATCATCTTCCTGCTGATCGTCAACGTGGTTCTGCTGCTGGCAGGCTGCTTCCTGGATTCTACCTCCGCACTGTACATCTTCACGCCGCTGTTCGTCCCCGTGGCCCAGGCCCTGGGCATGAGCATGGTGCATTTCGGCACCATCATGATCGTGAACCTGGCCATCGGTCTGGTGACTCCTCCTGTGGGCGTGAACCTGTATGTGGCCTGCGGCATCGCGGATGTGGATCTGCGAAAGATCTCCGTCTCTGTGGTCCCGCTGCTGGTGGCATCGCTGATTGTACTGCTGCTGGTGACCTATGTGCCCTCCCTGTCCCTGTTCCTGCTGGGCGGCTGAGAGCACGGCTGTAATCAATGATGTAGAAAGGGCAATTGATATGAAAGAAAATCTTAGCGTCGCGCAGCTGAAAAACAAGTGCGTTGACTTGAAGAAGAACGCCATTTCCATGATCTACAAGGCCCAGTCCGGCCATCCCGGCGGCTCGCTGTCCATCGCCGACTTTGTCACCGCCTGCTACTGGCACGCCATGGATGTGGACCCCCAGAATCCCCGCTGGGTCGACCGGGACCGCTTCGTGCTGTCCAAGGGTCACACCTGCCCCGCCCAGTACGCTGCGCTGGCCATGAAGGGCTATTTTGACATGAGCGTGCTGGACACTCTGCGCCAGGAGGGCAGTATTCTCCAGGGCCACCCGGATATGAAGAAGTGCCCCGGCATCGACATCTCCACCGGCTCTCTGGGCCAGGGCTTCGCCTGCGCCGCCGGTATGGCCCTGGCCGCCAAGCTGGACGGCAAGGACTACAACGTGTTCTGCGCCATCGGCGACGGCGAGTGCAACGAGGGCGAAATCTGGGAGGCTGCCGGCACCGCCTACAAGTACAAGCTGGACAACCTGATTGCCTTCATCGACTGGAACAATCTGCAGCTGGACGGCACCTGCGAGGAGATTATGCCGCCGGTAGACCTGGCAAAGAAGTTTGAGGCCTTCGGCTTCCAGGTGTGGCAGATCGACGGCAACGACATGGAGCAGGTAGTCAAGGCTCTGGACGAGGCCATGGCAGCCAAAAACGGCCTGCCCAAGTGCATCGTGGGCAAGACCGTCAAGGGCAAAGGCGTTTCCTACATGGAGAATCAGTGCGGCTGGCACGGCGTGGCTCCCAATGCGGAGCAGTACCGGCAGGCCATGGAAGAGCTGGACGGCCAGTACGTCAGCTGCTGAGGAGGATGGAAGATGAATTTTGATAAGAAAATTGCCACCCGGGACGGCTTCGGCGAGGAGATCGTGGCCCTGGGCAAGGAAAACCGCAACATTCTGGTGGTGGACGCGGACATCGGCAAATCCTGCAAGACCGGCGCTTTCCGCAAGGAGCTGCCGGAGCAGTACCTGAACGTGGGCATTGCCGAGCAGAACTGCGCCGGCGTAGCCGCAGGCCTTGCTACCTGCGGGAAGATCCCCTTCATCGTGACCTACGCCGCCTTCGGCTCCATGCGCATGGTGGAGATGATCCGCCAGGAGATCTGCTACCCCCACCTGAACGTGAAGATCGCCTGTTCCCACGGCGGCGTTACCCCCGCCAACGACGGCGCCAGCCATCAGGCCATTGAGGATATGGGCATCCTCCGCACCATCCCCAACATGACCGTCATCATGCCCGCCGATTATTATTCCGCCCGGAAGCTGGTCCGCGCGGCGGCGGAGTTTGACGGCCCGGTGTACCTGCGCTTTACCCGGGACGCCATCCCCGTGATCTATGACGAGGAGGACAGCTTTGTCATCGGCAAGGCCAAGCAGCTGCGCCAGGGCAAGGACGTGGCCATCATCGCCAACGGCGACACGGTGCGTCTGGCCCTCCAGGCGGCGGAAGAATTGGCCGCCCAGGGCATTGAGGCCCGGGTGCTGGATATGCACACCGTCAAGCCCCTGGATACCGAAGCCGTTATGGACTGCATCGAGAACATCGGCCGCATTGTCACCGTAGAGGACCACAACATTCTCAACGGGCTGGGCAGCGCCGTCTGCGAGCTGGCCGCTGAGGCAGGTAAGGGCAAGGTCAGGCGCCTGGGTATCCAGGATCAGTTCGGCATGTCCGCCCCCTATGAGCGGCTGCTGGCCATGAACGGCGTCACCGTGGAGAACATTGTGGACAGCGCCAAAGCGCTGCTGAAGTAAAGGAGCAGAGAAAATGAAAGTATTTCTTATCGGCTGCGGCGACATTGCCCGCCATCACGGCAGAGCCGTCCTCCGTCTGGGCGGCCAGGTCATCGGCGGCTTTGACATCAGCCAGGCCAACGCGGATCTGGTATCCCAGGAGTTCGGCTGCCCCTGCTGCAGCTATGAGGAGATTGAGGAGAACGTAGTCAAGGCCGACTATGTGGTCATCAGTACGCCGCCCACCAAGCGGCTGGACTATGTGGAGATGGTGCTGAAGCATCACATCCCCCTGTACATGGAAAAGCCCGTCAGCGCCACCCTGGAGGACGCCATGAAGATCAAGGCCATGGCCGACCAGTACGACGGCAAGATCATGGTGGGCTTCGCCCATTACTACCGCCCCGCCTATCGGAAGATGCTGGAGCTGGTAAAGACCGGTATGTTCGGCGAGCCGGTGGATATCGCCTTTTCCCGCCTCAGCCCCGGCTTCGGCTTCCACGCCAAGAACATGGCCGCCTCCTGGCGCACCGATCCCAACCTGGCCTGCGGCATGACCGTGGAGTCCGTCTCCCACGACTGGAAGCTGATCACCGCCATGGCCGGCGGCTTCGATACCATCAGCTGCAACTACACCGGCACCCTGGCCTCCGTGCCCAAGTTCGACAACCACACCTCCATTTCCGCCCGCCTGCGCAACGGCGGCATCGCCACCATCGCCGCCAGCTGGGCCTGCGATATCCCCAGCTGCTCCCGGGCCTATATCGGCACCAAGGGCTCCATCTTCCTCACCGGGGAAGGCATGTTTGAGTTCACCAAGCTGACCTGGAAAACCGAGGATATGCCCTATGCCGAGACTCTCACCTTCAACGATTCCTACGACCACGCCACCGGCGACGTGATTTTCTACGCCCAGCAGGCCTTCCAGGAGAGCCTGAAAAACGGCACCCCCTTTGAAACCCCGCTGTCTGACGGCATCTCCGCCCTGATTTACTCCCTGGCTGCCAAGAAATCCTCCGAGGAGCAGATCACGGTAAAAGTGCCGGACTGGGGCGTGATCTGAAAAAACAGCAAAGCAAAAAACCGCATTGCACCCAATGATCTTCCTTACAGGCCGCAGATGACGCTGTCGTCTGCGGCTTGCGTTTTTTCCTTCGCACAATAAGTATGTTTATCTCTTGCA
>CAMCCC010000040.1 GCA_945873205.1 uncultured bacterium | reverse complement strand
TCGTCGCTGGCGGCCAGCTCCGCGCCGGTGCCGCTGAGGGTGATCTTGCCGGTCTCCATGACGTAAGCCCGGTCGGCCACAGACAGGGCCATCTGGGCGTTCTGCTCCACCAGCAGGATGGTGGTCCCCTCTTCATGGAGCTGACGGATGATGTCAAAAATCTGTTCCACCAGGATGGGGGCCAGGCCCATGGAGGGCTCGTCCAGCATCAGCAGCCTGGGGTGGCTCATCAGCGCCCGGCCGATGGCCAGCATCTGCTGCTCGCCGCCGGAGAGGGTGCCGGCGATCTGCCGCCGCCGCTCCTTCAGCCGGGGAAACTGGGCATAGACCTTTTCCAGATCCGCCTCCACGCCGGCGGAGCTCTGGGTATAGGCGCCCATTTCCAGGTTCTCCTCCACGCTCATCTGCAGGAAGATACGCCGGCCCTCCGGCACCTGGGCCAGGCCCTTTTCCACAATCTTGTGGCTGGGCACGTTGGAAATGTTTTCGCCGCAGAACTGGATGCTGCCGGTGCGGGAGCGCAGCAGGCCGGAGACGGTCTGCAGGGTGGTGGACTTGCCGGCACCGTTGGCACCGATCAAAGTGACCACCTCGCCCTGATCCACATGGAAGGAGATGCCCTTGATGGCGTGGATGGCGCCGTAATAGACGTTCATGTTTTCAACTTTCAGAATCTCCATGCTCAGGCCTCCTTTTTCTTGCCCAGATAGGCCTCAATGACCACCGGGTTGGACTGGATATCCTCCGGGGTGCCCTTGGCGATGACCTTGCCGAAGTTCAGCACGCAGATGCCTTCGCAGATGCCCATGACCAGGTTCATGTCATGCTCGATGAGCATGATGGCGATCTGGAAGGTGTCCCGGATTTTGATGATGTTTTCCATCAGCTCTGCCGTCTCGGAAGGGTTCATGCCGGCGGCAGGCTCATCCAGCAGCAGCAGGCTGGGATTGGTGCCCAGGGCACGGACAATCTCCAGCCGGCGCTGGGCACCGTAGGGCAGGGAACCGGCCTTCACCCCGGCCAGATCCTGCATGTCGAAGATGCTCAGCAGCTCCAGGGCCCGCTCATGGGCGATGCGCTCCTGCTTCCAGTAGGAGGGGAGGCGGAGGATGCCGCTGACCATGCCGTACTTGATCTGGTTGTGCATGCCCAGCTTCACATTGTCCTCCACGCTCAGGTTGTCAAAGAGCCGGATGTTCTGGAAGGTGCGGGCCACGCCCAGCTTGTTCACCTGGGCGGTGGTCATGCCGTGGGTGTCGATGCCGTCGATCATGATGGTGCCACGGGTGGGCTGGTAGACCTTGGTCAGCAGATTGAAAACCGTGGTCTTGCCGGCACCGTTGGGGCCGATGAGGCCGGCGATCTCCGTGCGGCCGATGGTGAGATTGAAGTCATCCACGGCGGTAAGGCCGCCAAAGTCAATGCCCAGGTGCCGGGCTTCCAGCACCGGGGACTTGCCCAGGTCCCGCTCCGGGATGTAGGAATCGGTGGGCATGGGGACCAGAGGACTGTCATTTTGAGATTTCAGCTTAGGCATTGGCTTCCTCTCCTTTCCGGGAATGAGGGATCAGCTTGGCCAGCAGGGCCTTCAGCTGGGGGTTGTTGGTGGCCAGCATGACCAGGATCAGCACCACGGCATAGATCAGCATACGGTAATCGTCAAAGCCGCGGAGAGCCTCCGGCAGGATGGTCAGCACCGTAGCGGCCAGAATGGAGCCCCAGATGTTGCCCAGGCCGCCCAGCACCACAAATACCAGCACCAGGATGGAGGTGTTGAAGTCAAACTTGGTGGCCACCAGGTTGGAGAAGTTCAGGCCGTAGAGGGCCCCGGCAGCACCGGCCAGAGCGGCGGAGGTGACAAAGGCCATCAGCTTGTACTTGGTCACGTTGATGCCCACGCTCTCGGCGGCGATGCGGTTGTCCCGCAGAGCCATGATGGCCCGGCCGGAGCGGCTGCGCACCAGGTTCAGCACTACCACAAGGCTCACCATGATGAGGATGAAGCCGGCGGTGAAGCTGGCGATGGTCTGGGTACCGGTGGCCCCTTGGGCGCCTTTGATCAGCACCTTGCCCCCCTCCAGCAGGCCCAGGTCGCTGACGCCCTTGGTGCCGGTGGCGTTGAAGATCAGGTGCAGGCCCTGACTGTCCACGCCTACGATGAGGCAGTTAATGAGTTCCTTAATGATCTCTCCGAAGGCCAGGGTGACGATGGCCAGATAGTCGCCCCGGAGCCGCAGCACCGGCACGCCCACGATGGCCCCGGCCATGGCGGCGAAGGCCGCGCCCACCACCAGGGCGATGGCCAGGCGCAGAGGCTCGGAGGGGATGGCGCTTTGCAGGCCCATGGCGGCTACCACGCCGGAGAAGGCGCCCACGCTCATGAACCCGGCGTGGCCCAGGCTCAGCTCGCCCAGCACGCCCACCGTCAGGTTCAGGGAAACGGCCATCACGATATAGCAGCAGATGGGAACCAGCTGGCCCTTCAAAGAGCGGGTCAGCATACCCTGGTCCTTCATGACGGTGATCACCACGAAGGCCAGGATCACGCCGGCATAGGTGGCAAAGTCAATGGCAGTTGTTTTTTTCAGCTTTTTCATGGACGCACCTCAGACTTTCTCAGGCACATACTTGCCCAGCAGACCGGCGGGCCGCACCAGCAGCATGATGATCAGCACCGCAAAGACGATGGAGTTTGCCAGCTGGGTGGAGATATAGGCCTTGGCCATGGACTCAATGATGCCCAGCAGGATACCGCCCAGCAGGGCGCCGGGGATGGAGCCGATACCGCCGAACACCGCGGCGGTGAAGGCCTTGATGCCGGGCATGGAGCCGGTGGTGGGCATCAGGGAGGTGTAGGAGGAGCAGAGCAGCACACCGGCGATGGCCGCCAGGGCAGAGCCGATGGCGAAGGTCATGGAGATGGTGCGGTTGACGTTGATGCCCATCAGCTGGGCTGCCGCCTTGTCCTCAGAGCAGGCCCGCATGGCCTTGCCCATCCGGGTCTTGCCGGTGAACATGGTCAGGGCCACCATGATGACCAGGCACATGAACACCGTCAGGATGGAAACGTAGGAGATGCTCAGCTGGCCGTCAAAGAGCTTCACGGCCCCGGAGATGATGGGGGTATAGGCCTTGGGGTTGGCGCCCCAGATCAGCAGGGCGGAGTTTTGCAGAAAATAGCTGACGCCGATGGCGGTGATCAGCACCGCCAGAGAGGGGGCGGCCCGCAGGGGCTTGTAGGCCAGGCCCTCGATCACCACGCCCAGCACCGTGCACACCAGCATAGCCAGGATGACCGCCAGCCACCAGGGCAGGCCCAGGCTGCTCATGGCCATCAGGGAGATGTAGCCGCCCACCATGATCACGTCGCCATGGGCGAAGTTCAGCATCTTGGCGATGCCGTAAACCATGGTGTAGCCCAGGGCGATGATGGCGTAGACACTGCCCAGGCTGACGCCGCTGATGAGATAGGAGAGAAATTCCATAGAGATTACCTCGTCTTTTTCATCGTTCATACTGTCCTCGCCGGAAAGAGCCTTGGCTTCCTCCGGCGTTTTCTGTGGCAGATGCAGAGGCGGCTTTGGTCTGCCCCTGCATCTGCCGCAGAAGGGCCGGGAAGGCGGACTGCCTTCCCGGCATAGGATGGAATTGGCTTCTTCTGACGCAACGCCTTAAGCGGAGACGTACACGCCGTCCTGGATGACAACGGCCATGGGCAGCTTGCTGACCTCGCCGTTGGTGCCCCAGGTCATGCCGGTGCCGGTGATGCCGTCAAAGCTCATGGTGGGGAACTGGGCAACCAGGGCCTCGCAGATCTCCTCGGCGGACATGTCGGGAGTGCAGCCGGCGCTCTCCAGAGCGGCCTTCAGAGCGTAGACGCAGTCATAGCCGTCGGCAGCAAACTGGTTGGGGGTCTCGCCGTGGCGGGCCTTGTACTCGGCAACGAAGTTCTGGGTCTTTTCGTCCTGGGCATCGGCGGAGAAGGGGGTCAGAACCATGACGCCCTCGGCCAGGGAGGTGTCAAAGCCTTCCATGGTCAGGATGCCGTCCATGCCGTCCACACCGAAGAAGGTGGGGGCGTAACCCATGGCCTTGGCCTGGGCCAGGATAACGGAAGCGGGCTGGTAGTAGATGGGCAGGAACACGGTGTCAGCGCCGGCGGACTGGGCCGCGGTCAGTTGGACGGAGAAGTCTGTGGCGGTGTCCTTGGTGAAGGTGCCTTCATAGACGACCTCGATGCCCTGGTTTGCGGCCTCGGTCACGAAGGTGTCACGGATGCCCTGGGAGTAAGCGTCGTCATTGCGGTAGATCACGGCCACCTTGGCGCCGGCCATGTTGGCACCCATGTAGACGGCAGAGCCGCTGCCCTGGTTGGGGTCGGTGAAGCAGAGCTGGAACATGTTGTCCTTACCGGCGGTCACGTCGGGGGAGGAGGCGGAGGGAGTCAGGGCAAAGACCCGCTCCTCATAGACCTTGGCAGAAACGGAGATGGCGGAGCCGGTGGTGACAGGGCCTACCAGAACCTGCATACCCCAGTCCATCAGGCTGTTATAGGCGTTGACGGAGGTCTCACCGTCGGCCACGTCGTCCTCAAACTTGAACTGGATCTGGGCGCCGTTTATGCCGCCGGCGGCGTTGATTTCGTCAACGGCGATCTGGCAGCCGTTCATGACGGCCTGGCCGTAGATGGCGGCGTCACCGGTGATGGGGCCTACGCCGCCGAAGTAAAAGCTGCCGGCCTCGGCGGGGGCATCGGTGCCGGCCTCAGCGGGAGCCTGGGTGGATGCAGCGGGTGCGCTGCCGCAGCCGGCCATGAGACCCATGACCATGAGGACTGCCATAACAAGTGCGAGTGCTTTTTTCATTTTGTTCTCCTTCATGCATAGCTGATATTTATACAAAAAATCGGCCCCGACCATTCAGGTCGGAGCCGATTTGAAGTATACAAACAAACTCAAATCATTGCGCCAAGGCCCAAAATGGTCGTGAAAAATTGCCGCGCAGGATAATAATGACACCCAGCAGTCGGATAATTATCAAACGCAGAATAGCAAAAATGGACAACGCAAAAGCGTTGTCCACGATAAGCAGCAGGGCGGTATTGACGGGCTGAGAATTGGCGCGGGCGCAGGAAGAGGACGCGGAAACAGACTCATTCGCTGCTGCGCATGAGCCACAGGTATGGAACTGATTTGCAAAGCGTTCAAACATGTTTCCCGTCTCCTTTCTGAGATTGGCTGCACTTTAGCACCACAAATCGGAGCTGTCAAGACGGGAGAAAAATTTTCCCCATTTTCGACGATTTGTACGCCGGGGGCAAAATGAAACTTTGTATAATGCAACGAATTTTTTGCATAAAAAAGGAGGCACCGTTCAGGTGCCGTCCCAGGGGCGACGCTTCCCATGCCAGCCCCGCTCTTGCCAGTAGCCATAGTCCGGCTCGCTGGGAGGGAAGTGCTGATGGGCAAGGCGCATGAGATAAAACCACTTTCTGGCCCGGCCGTTGCAGCCGGTTTTCCCGGCATTTTCCCGAATCTGCCGGGCAAGCCGGTCCGTTTTTCGGTGAATGGCGGCCTGAATACGCGAGGGAATCTCCTCCGGCTTCGTGGCCTGCACGCCCAGACCCAGCCGGTACACCTTCCGGATGCCCCACATTTCCAGACTGTCGGCCATGTCTTTTGCGGTGCTTTTCATGCCGCCGCCGGCAGCGGTGCAGACGGCCACGGCCTGCTTCCCGCTCATTTCCGGCCGGGGCCGGTGCACCATCCACCAGGTGCCGAAATGATCCAGAAAGCTCATCATCTGGCCGGTGGCGTGGTAAACATAGACGGGGCTATCCAATATGAGCAGATCGGCGTCCAGAATTGCTTTTTCCAAAGGCGCCAGATCCTTATAGTGGGGGCAGTGGGTCAGATCCGTTTTGAAACAGCTGAAGCAGCCGCAGCAGGGGTGGTCAAAGTCCCGGGGCAGGAAGAACTCCTGCACCTGGCCCCCGACCTTCTCCGCCAGCTCCCTTGCCGCCATGCAGGTGCTGCCTTCATGATTCTGGCCGTGAATGATGGTGATCTTCATGGCCGTTCACTGCTTTTCCAGCAGGGCGACGCCGGCGCAGGCAAGGCCGATGCCCAGCAGGGTGACGGCGGTCTGCACCTCCAGGGCGCCCAGGCAGGACAGAGTCACCACCGCCACACCCATGGCCAGAGTCAGCGCCCGAAAAATCAGGGAAGTAATTGCACGGAATGATTTCTTTTCCATTGTTTATGCTCCTTTCATCCAGAGGACTTTTCACTGTGTTCATTATAGCCCGGACTTGCCGGAGCCGATAGGCTGATTTTTCTGCAGAATGTGTTCGTTTTCTAGGTGGACGGCTTTCTTCTGCTCTGCGGGAATAAAAAAACGTGGCCACAAAGCGGACTTTGTGACCACGCGTTTCTGTCTGATACGAAAGATGCAGCCGGCCAAAACCAAACCACGGCCCGGTGATATGAGGTGCTTCTCAGAGTATGAACTGATCCAGGTACCGCTTGGAAAGGCGGATGGACTTGAGAATGTCCTCCCGGCTGCCCTCGAAGGCCTTGTCCTCCACCTCGATCACCGCGTCGCCGTCATAGCGGATGTCGTTCAGGGCGGAGACAAAGGCGCCCCAGTCCACATCGCCCAGGCCGGGAATTTTGGGGGACATGTAGTCCAGCGGGTAGGCCAGCACGCCGCAGTCTGCCAGCTTCTCGGGATACAGCTTGATGTCCTTGAAGTGGATGTGGAAGATGCGGTCCTTGAACTCATGGACGGTCTTGAGATAATCCAGGCCCTGCCACACATAGTGGCTGGGGTCAAAGTTCAGGCCGAAGTTGGGGGAGGGGATGATCTCGAACAGCTTGCGGAAGATCACCGGTGTGCACATCAGGTTCTGCCCGCCGGGCCACTGGTCCGCCCCGAAGAGCATGGGGCAGTTCTCGATGGCCACCTTCACGCCCTGTTCCTCTGCCAGCTTGATGATCGGCGGCCAGATCTCTTTAAACAGTTCGATATTTTCCTCCACCGTTTTGTGCTGATCCCGGCCGATGAAGGTGGTGACCATGTTCACGCCCAGCTTGGCGGAGGCCCTGATCAGCGCCTCCAGATGGGCAATGGCGGCAGAGCGCTTCTCCAGGTCCGGGTCCATGGTGTTGGGATAGAAGGCCAGGGAGGAAATGCGCATCCCCTTGCCGCTGATGTAGTCCT
>CAMCCC010000039.1 GCA_945873205.1 uncultured bacterium | reverse complement strand
TGCGCGAGGCGGGACTTGAACCCGCACGCCCGGAGTGAGCACTAGAACCTGAATCTAGCGAGTCTGCCAATTCCACCACTCGCGCATCTCTGGAACGCTTGATTATAATAGCACCAGACTTCTAAATTGTCAAGGGTATTTTTATTCTTTTTTACATATTTTTTCTTTACTTCCATCAGGCGGGGTGATATATTGACACTAAGAAAGAAAAGGAAGCCCCAATCCTACATCAAGGAGGCAAAAATGAACCTGAAACGTATTGATCTGAAACAGCGCGCCGTCGTCCTGATGCGCAGCGCCAAACCCAGCGTGATCCTGGTGGCGCTGGCTTTCACCGCCCTGTCATTTCTCATGTATCTGCTCTCCAACCGCCTGATGGGCATCAATTTCACCCAGGCGGATATGGACCGTTATATGCAGCTGGTCTCGGAAGGGAATCTGGATTATGCCATGGCCCTTCTGGAGGACATGGTTCCCCCTGCCTCCTCTACGGCGATTAACATCCTGATGCAGATTCTGCTCAGCATTGTCAGTGCCGGCTTCATCCTGTTTCTGCTCAACACCATCCGCGGCACCGGGGCCTGTCTGGGGAACCTGCTGGATGGCTTCGGCTTCTTCCTCAAGATTATTCTGCTCTCCATTGTGGAGTATATTTTCATTGCTCTCTGGTCCCTGCTGCTGGTGTTCCCCGGCGTCATCGCCGCCTACCGCTACCGCATGGCCATCTACCTGCTGGTGGATGACCCCAGCCGCGGCGTTATGGAGTGCATCCGCCTTTCCAGGGAAATGATGAAGGGCCATAAGTGGGAGCTTTTTGTGCTGGATCTCAGCTTTATCGGCTGGAACCTTTTGGCCATGCTGCCGGTGATCGGCTACGCCGTGCAGATATGGAGCATGCCCTATATCAATCTGACCTATGCCCTTTACTTTGAGAATCGCTCCGGCCGCGATATCTACGCCGCCCAGTCCGGCGGCACCGTCCCCCCACCCTGGGAATTTCAATAAATAAGAGCCAGCAAAACACCGGCACAGCAAAATGCTGTGCCGGTGTTTTTTCGGTTCTTTTTTTGTCCAATCAGTAGATCAGCGAAAAATGCTCCGGCTTCAGCTTGTATTTGATGCCTGACACCAATCCCATGGCCGCGAACATGGTGACCATGGAGGAGCCGCCGTAGCTGAAGAAGGGCAGGGTGATGCCGATAACCGGGGTGATGCCAATGTTCATGCCGATGTTGATGAAGGTCTGGAAGGTGACGGCAGCGGCAACGCCGATGCACACCAGCATATCGAAGGTACGGCCGGATTTCAGCCCCACCCGGACGCAATGGATAATGAGGATCATCAGCAGGAGAATGACCACGATGCAGCCGATCATGCCCAGGTTCTCGCCCACACAGGAGAAGATGAAGTCCGTATGTTTGCCGGTAAACACCGAGGGGGTATGCCCCTCCTCCACGCCGGTGAGCCGGCCGGAGGCCAGGGTCATCTTGCTCTGGGTGGTCTGCCAGGTGATGCCCCAGCCATCCGGGTCAATGCTGGGGTCATAGGGGGCGATCAGGCGCTGCTTCTGATAGTCCTTCAAAAAGTAGTTCCACAGCAGCGGGATGGCCGCCGCCACCGCCGCGCCGCCGGCGGCAAACCAGTACAGCCGCACGCCCAGGGCAAAGAACATCACGATGAAAATACCCAGGATGATACTGGCGCTGCCCAGGTCGGAGGAGACCACAACGATGGAGCCGAACACCAGCATGAAGTGGGCCGCCATCTGCACCACGGAGAAGAAGGAATTGATGTCCTTATATTCCTTCAGATAGGTCATCTGCCTGGCCGCCACAATGATATAAATAACCTTGATGATCTCCGACGGCTGCACGCCGATACCGGCGAAACGAATCCAGGCGCTGTTGCCGGTGCCGTCATCCTCGCCGAAAAGCACCAGGGCCACCAGCAGCACCAGGTCCACCAGCATCAGCAGCTTCCACTGCCGGGCCACCAGGTCCACATCGATCACCGTGAACAGCACAAAGGCAATGATCCCCAGGATCATTGACGCGATCTGCACCGCCAGGTATTTGGCCGGGACGGACATATTCCAGCCGCCCTCGTACATACCGGTGACCGCCTTTTCGATCATGGTGATGCCGAAGATGGAGCACAGGATGCAGATCACCAGCAGAAAGATATCCGCCCGCTGGAAGAACTCTTTTATGTATGGTTTCAGTCTGACGATTGCAGGCACCGCCTTTCCATGGATGGTTTGGAAACTATATAGACAAAATAACTTGGCGCATCTTTGGACATTTTATCACATAATTGCTCTTTACGCAACCGGGCATACGGTGTTATAATAATCCAGACCTGTGTAAAATAAATTGACAAATTGTGAAAAAATCTTACTGGAGAAAAAAATGGCCGAGTTTATCAGTCACAGCCAGCTTGAGACCGAGGAAGTGGGACGGAAGCTGGCAGAAAAGCTGCCGGGCGGCTCCGTTGTCGCCATGTATGGGGACCTGGGTGCCGGCAAGACCGCCTTTGTCCGGGGCATGGCAAAGGGCATGGGCCTCAGCTGCCGGGTGTCCAGCCCCACCTTCACCATTGTGAACGAATACCTGGGTGAGCGGGAGCTGATCCATTTCGATATGTACCGTCTCTCCTCCGCCGATGAGCTGTTTGATATCGGCTGGGAGGACTATCTCAGCCGGGGCGCAGTCTGCGCCGTGGAGTGGAGCGAGAACGTGCAGGATGCTTTCTTTGGGGACGAAGTGGTCGTCCGCATAGAGAAGCTGAATGACACGGACAGAAAAATCACCATCGAGGGGGCGGAGCTATGCTGATCCTTGCTTTTGAATCTTCGGCCAGGGCGGCTTCCGTGGCTTTGGTGGAGGATGGCCGCCTGATCTCTCAATACAGTCAGTGCAGCGGCCTGACCCACAGCCGTACCCTGCTGCCCATGGCGGAGGATATGCTGAAAAACGCGGAGCTTACGCTGGACAGGGTGGACCTCTTTGCCGTGGCCCACGGCCCCGGGTCCTTCACCGGCATCCGCATCGGCGTGTCCACCGTGAAGGGTCTTGCCTGGGCAGCGGATAAGCCCTGCGTGGGCGTTTCCACCCTGGAGGCCATGGCCTGGCACGGCCTTGCTGCCGGCGGCCTTGTGTGCCCGGTGATGGACGCCCGGCGCGCTCAGGTGTATAACGCTCTGTTCAAGATAGAAAACGGCAAGCCCGTCCGCCTGTGTGAGGACAGGCCCATTGCCCTTTCCCAGCTGGCGGAGGAGCTGCGGGACTTGAATGCCCCCGCTTTCCTGATCGGCGACGGGGCGGAGCTGGCGGAAAAGTACCTGCGCGAGCAGGGGCTTGCCTGCACTGTGGCGCCGGAGAATCTCCGCTGGCAAAGCGCCTGGGGCGTGGCCATGGCCGCCATGGACAAGACCCCCGGCAACGCGGACGCCCTGCTGCCGGTATACCTGCGCCTGTCCCAGGCGGAGCGGGAGCGGCAGGAGCGCCTGGCCAGAGAAGCGGAGCAATAACAGCGGCAGCCGCCGTTTTATTGATAGACCTTATTTCCCTTTTGCCGGCTGTTTTGGTGCCTGTCTTTTTGGGGTTCCGGCAGCCGGAGAAAAACAAAATAAAGGAGAACGAAAACATGAGCAAAGTATGCGTATTCGACCATCCCCTGATCCAGCACAAGCTGTCTGTCCTGCGGGATAAGAACACCAGCGTCAAAGTGTTCCGTGAGCTGATCTCTGAGATCGCCATGCTGATGTGCTACGAGGCCACCCGCGACCTGCCTCTGGAAGAGGTAGAGGTGGAGACCCCTGTTGCCGTGGCAAAGTGCCGCCGCATCGCCGGCAAGAAGCTGGCCGTGGTTCCCATTCTCCGGGCCGGCCTGGGCATGGTGGACGGCATGGTCAGCATGATGCCCAACGTGAAGGTGGGCCATGTGGGTCTGTTCCGTGACCCGGCGACCCTGGAGCCAGTGAAGTACTACTTCAAGATGCCCCCCGATATTCAGGAGCGGGACATCATTGTGGTGGACCCCATGCTGGCCACCGGCGGCTCCGCCTCTGCCGCCATTACCTTCCTGAAGGAGACCGGCGCCAAGCACATCAAGCTCATGTGCGTCATCGGCGCGCCGGAGGGCGTGGAGCGGATGCAGAAGGATCACCCCGATGTGGACATCTTTGTGGCCGCTCTGGACGAAAAGCTAAATGACCACGGCTACATCGTTCCCGGCCTGGGCGACGCCGGCGACCGCATCTTCGGCACCAAGTAATCTCTCTGTACAACGAAAAGGAACCGTCACAGGACGGTTCCTTTTTTGTTTTTACTCAGTTAATCATCGTCCTCCGGCACGTCGATGAGGACCCAGGAGCTGTTGTCGGAGGGGATATAGTTCTCCACCACCGGCATCAGCCGGTCATACACGCTGCCGATGGTCACATTGGACTGGATATCCTCCACATTATAGGGATAGGCGGATTTATCGGTTCTCAGATAGACCCGGTCATAGAGCTTCATGAACAGCCGGGCGTCCTGGCCGGTGGTCAGGTCCGGCTTCACCAGGGCAGGCCGGGTGTCACAATAGATGGAGAGGGCCCCGCTCTCCCGGTCCTGAAGCTGCCGGGCCACGCTGACCGCAAAGCCGCAGACCGCCAATGAGGTATCCCGCTGGGTAGAAATCTCATTGGTATAGAGCAGCGTCACCGGCTCGGTCAGGGTGGGGTGAGCCACGTCCGCCAGCACCACCTCGTCAAAGCCCATGTCAAAAAGCTCCTGAGCCATCTGAGCGGCGTATTTGCGCACGGCGTCGTTATAGGCGTCCAGCCAGAGTCCCTTCTCGTCCTGGTAGTTCATGCCCACTTCGTTCTTGATGGTGTATGCGCTGGTCCGGGTGGGCAGCAGGTTATCGATGCAGCAGCTGATCTGGGCCGCCAGATAAATGTCCTTCTCCTCCATCTCCGCCAGGAAATCCCTGACGGCAGCGGTGGTATCTGTGGCGACGGAAATGCCGTAATTCACCGCCATCTCCGCCTGGGACTCCCACATCAGCTGGCCGCTGCGGGGCTTCATCTCCAGCAGCAGGGCGTTGCCCTGGTTCAGGCGGCTCACATATTCCTGCAGTTTATCATGGTTCAGGTCCGTGTAGGGCACAAAGATGGCACGCATAGGCTTCACCTCCGCCCCGGCCACGGCCTGGACGCCGGAATAGTCCGGCTCCTCGAAAACCACGCTCACATTCACCGGGTCAAAGCTTTTGATCTGGTGGCCCTGGCTGTCAAAAACCGCGTTCTTATCCGCCAGAATGGGCAGCTCAATGCTGACGCTGTCCTTGTTGATAACCGCGTATTTCTGCAGGCCGTAGAAGGTGACCATGCCCACGGATATGATGGCCAGCAGGATCACAAAGGGGATAAAGAGATAGTTGCGTCGTTTGCGCCGGCCTTTATAGAATACCTGTACTCTTGCCAAGCTTTTCTTACTCCTCTATCATGGAAATGCGGCGGACATGGCGCTCATCATTGGAAAAGGGGGTGTCCAGGAAGGTGTCCACAATTTTGAGGGCCAGCCCCTCCCCCAGCACCCGGGCGCCCAGGGCCAGGATGTTGGCGTTATTATGCTGCCGGGTGGCCTCGGCGGAGAAGCAGTCCGAGCACAGGGCGGCCCGCACGCCGGGGACCTTGTTGGCGGTGATGGAGATGCCGATGCCGGTGCCGCAGATCAAGATGCCCAGCTCACACTCCCCTGCCGCCACGGCCTTTGCCACGGCCCGGCCATAGACCGGATAGTCGCAGGAAGCGTCGGAATAAGTTCCATAATCCTTATATTCCAGGCCTCTTTCCTCCAGATGCTTCTTGATCGCTTCTTTCAGGGCGAAGCCGCCATGGTCGCTGCCGATGCCAATCATCTTTCATTCCTCCATAAAATCACAAAACTCTGACGGTATTCTATCACCAAGGGGCCAAAGGCGCAAGTGTAATTCCTTTCCGTTTTGTAAACAATGGGGCAAAGCCCTTGACTTTGTTCCTTAAGATTCTTAAAATATTGTCATCTGGAGAGGTGCTTCGTATGCGTAATGTGCGTAATTGGTTCAACAATCTGTTTATCGGCAGGCAGGGCATGGACGAGCTTTCCAAGGCCATGTTCTGGTGGGGCCTGGCGGGGCTGCTGCTGTCAGGGCTGACGGTTTCCCTGCTCAATGGGGTGCTGGCCTCGCTGCTGAGCTGGCTGGGGCTGCTGCTGATCATCCTGTGCTTTGTGCGGGCCTTCTCCCGCCAGCTGCAGCGGAGAGAGCTGGAGAACAACGCATACCTGGCCTGGGTGGAGAAAAAGCGCCGCCAGTGGGAGGGGAAAAAGGACCGCTTCCGCCAGCGGAAGG
Source organism: uncultured bacterium (assembly GCA_945873205.1). Lineage (GTDB taxonomy): Bacteria > Bacillota > Clostridia > Oscillospirales > Oscillospiraceae > Limivicinus. The sequence goes on along the minus strand of CAMCCC010000039.1, from coordinate 3,294 downwards.
ACTTCAAGTTCTTCAAATGCCCCGGCTGCGGCACCATACTGCGGGTGCCCAGGGGCAAGGGGAAAATCCACATCAACTGCCGCTGCGGCTACGTTCTGTACCGAAAGACCTGAGGGCCGCAACTGAATATAAATAAGAAAAGAGCTGCTGTATGTGAATAAACATACGGCAGCTCAGTTGCTTTTGCAGTAGCTTTTGGTGGTATTAAATCATGATGCCCCGCTTTTTGGCCTCAAAGCGCAGCTCATCCCGGAAGTCCGGGTGGGCAATGGCGATCAGCTGGCGGGCCCGCTCACCCAGGCTCTCGCCCCGCAGGTGGGCAATGCCGTACTCGGTGACGATGTAGTCCACGTCGTTCTTGCTGGTGGTGCAGACGGCGCCGGGGGTGAGGATGGGCTTGATCTTGCTGATGGTGCCCCCCTTGGCGGTGGAAGTAAAGGCAATGAAGCTCTTGCCGCCCTTGCTCTGGCAGGCGCCACGGACATAGTCGATCTGGCCGCCGGAGCCGGACATGTGCTTGGTGCCCACGCTTTCGGCGCAGACCTGGCCCCAAAGGTCCACCTCCAGGGCGGCGTTGATGGAGATCATGTTGTCATTCTGGCAGATGACCTCCGGGTTGTTCACATAGTCCACCGGCAGCAGCTCAATGGCCGGGTTGTCATCGATATAGTCATAGATCCGCTGGGAGCCGTAGGCAAAGGTGGTGACGCTCTTGCCCCGGTGGATCTGCTTCCTGCTGTTGTTGACAGCGCCGCATTCGATCAGCTCCACCATGGAGTCGGTAAACATCTCGGTATGGATGCCCAGGTCGTGCTTGGATTTGAGGGCCATGCCGGTAGCGTCCGGGATGGCGCCGATGCCCAGCTGGATGCAGGCCCCGTCGGGAATCTGCTCGGCGATCAGGCTGCCGATGGTAATGCTGACCTCATCCAGGGTCACCGGGGGCAGCACGGGCAGGGGGAAGCTGTTTTCCACAATGGCGTCCACCTGGCTGATATGGATCTGGGCGCCGCAGACGGCCCGGGGCTGTTTGTCATTGACCTCCACATAGATGCGTTTGGCCTTGTCGATCATGGCCTGGGCATAGGAGGCGTTGTTCCCCAGGCTGAAATAGCCGTGCTTGTCCATGGGAGACACGGCCACGCAGAAGGCATCATAGCTGTAGCCGCTGCGGATATGGCCGGGAATATCCCGGTAATAGGCGGGGATAAAGTCCGCCCAGCCGCCGTTGATGGCCTTTCTGGCCCCGCCGCTGGAAAACCAGGAGTAGCCGGTCATCTTCCCGGCCAGGCTGTCATCGGCATAAAAGGCATAAGGGTACACGTCCAGCAGGGTCTGCACCTTGATATCCCGCAATTCACTGTCCCGCACCCGGGCGGCAAAGGCATCCATCAATGCGGGGGTCTGGGAGGGGCCGGTATCCATGCCAAGGGTCCAGCCGCTCTGCAGAGCTTCCGCCAGTTTTTCCGGCGTGGTCAGCTTCGCCTGGTACATCTCGTTATAATTCATGGTTTTCTCCTTCCTCTTTGGTGAAAAGAGCATCCGCAAGGTTCAGACGGTTCCCGGCGGTCAGCGTCTCCTGCTGCGCTGCTTTCTTTCCGAATACATCCTGTTGTCGGCAATGCGGCTGTCCGACTCCTGCATGAAGCGCTTGAGCCTGTCCTCAAAGTCCTGATTGCCTGTGGGCGCGGCCACCTGGCCCTGGACCGGGGCCGGGGCGCTCTGCTGGGCAGGCCGGGGCGCGCTCTGATAGCTGTTGGGATTGGGACGGCGGGGCGGCTGGTTCTGGCGGGGAGCCTCCACCGCGCGCTTGATGGACAGGTTGATCTTTCCGGCTTCGCCGAGACTCAAGACCTTGACCTTCACCTTCTGCCCGATCTGCACATGGTCATGCACATCGTTGACAAAGGTGTTTGCCACTTCGGAAATATGTACCAATCCGCTTTTGCCGCCCTCCAGGCTGACAAAAGCGCCAAATTTGGTGATGCCTGTAACGGTGCCCTCCAGCACCTGTCCAACCGCCAGTTCCATGCTGTTACCTCTCTGTCTCTAGAAAAAATAGAACAATTTTTCGCCCGGCAGCACCAGGCCCAGACGCTCTCTGGCCAGCTGCTGCAATTCTTCCGGGCTTTGCCCCTGGGCGAGCTTATGCTCCAGGTCCTGCTTCAGGGCCTGCTGGCTCTCCGTCTGCTGCAGGAGTTGCTGCCGTAACAGCTCCCCCTGTTTCAGTTCCCGGCCCACGGTCAAGAGGCTTGCCAGAGAATAGAGCAGCAGCGCCACAAGGACGATGCGCGTCAGGGTCTCACGGAGCTTCACAGGCGCACCCCCCGCCGGCGGAAAGGGAAGAAACAGTCACATTGATTCTTTCGCACAGTAGCAAAAATTTACTCCTTTATTCTAAAACATTCTCGGATTTTTGGAAAGAGTTTTTTTAATTTATTTTGAACTTTTTTTATCAGTTTTATGGTGCGCTCCAAAAATTTCCCCATGGCGCGGAAAATTCTCTCCATGGGCGGCAGCAGCAAGGGGCTGAGCAGATGCATATACAGCAAGAAGCCCAGCAGAGCCGCCGCCAGCTCCCAGGTGCCCAGGCGGCCGTCGCCGGAGGCCATGGCGAAAAAGAACAGGGCCGCGGCCGCCGTCACGGCAAAAAGCGCGTCCAGCAGCCGGGCCAGGGCGGCGCCGCTGTGCCTGCGGGCCGGGCGCAGGATATCATACAAAAGGCCGATGCCCACGCCCATGGCCAACGACAGCAGCAGCGCCCAGCCCTGGTGGGAAACGCTGAGGCTCATCCGCCGAAGAGCCGGGACCAGAGAGAGCCGGCGTGGGCAGGCTCGTCATAGCTCAGCTCCTGCACATGGCCCCGGACCTCCAGCTGGCCGGCGTCCAGGTCGATGCGGTCAATGTGCAGGCCTTCCCCCCGTATGGCCAGCTGGCCCTGGGATGTGGTGAGGACGATCAGGTTTTCATCGAAGCCGGACACGTCCTCCACGCCGCCCAGGCTCAGCTTTTCCCGGTTTTCCATGCTGAGGCTGTGAGCACGCTGCGCCGCCTTTTGTATCTGCTCATATGCCATGGTATCACCTCCCATGGGAACTATATGCGCTTGTCCGGGAGAATATGATGATTTTTTGCTGCTCCGGCCTGAGAACAACAAAGCCGCCCGATTGGAAAGAATCCAACCGGGCGGCAAAGTTTATCAAAAAGTTTGTATTATGTGCTGCACCAGTGCATACTGCTGGTCAAAGGCTTCCCCTTGAGGGGAAGCTGGCGGCGCAGCCGACTGATGAGGTG
>CAMCCC010000038.1 GCA_945873205.1 uncultured bacterium | reverse complement strand
CGTCCAGCTTCAGCAGGTTTGCCTCCATGCAGTGGTATTCAAAATGGGTGGTGATAATGTCGCTGTTGGGGTCGTCTGCCGGGTGCTGCACCGGGCAGAAATCGGTGACATCCATGTCCTGGGGAATGACCACCAGGCCGCCGGGGTGCTGGCCGGTGGTGCGCTTGATGCCCACCAGACCCTGGGCCAGCCGGTTCTCCTCCGCCTTGGTGGCGGTGATGCCCCGCTCCTCCAGGTATTTCTTCACATAGCCGTAGGCGGTCTTTTCCGCCAGGGTGCCGATGGTGCCGGCCCGGAACACATGGTCAGAACCGAAAAGGGTCTCGGTGTATTTATGGGCCTTGGCCTGGTACTCGCCGGAGAAATTCAGGTCGATATCCGGGGTCTTTTCGTTGCCGGGGAAGCCCAGGAAGGTCTCAAAGGGGATGTCAAAGCCCTCCCGGTTCATGGGCGTGCCGCAGTCCGGGCAGTTTTTCTCCGGCATGTCCGCGCCGCAGCCATAGCTGCCGTCCAGCACGAACTCACTGTGGCAGCACTGGGGGCAGACATAGTGGGGCGGCAGGGAGTTGACCTCCGTGATGCCGGACATATAGGCCACCAGGGAAGAGCCCACGCTGCCCCGGCTGCCCACCAGATAGCCGTTTTCCAACGAGTTCTGCACCAGCTTCTGAGCGCTCATATAAATTACGTCGTAGTTGTGGTCCAGGATGGTGTTCAGCTCCACATCCACCCGGTCCTGCACGATTTTGGGCGGGTTCTCGCCGTAGATGCGGTGCATCTTGCCGTAGACCAGGTTCTTCAGGTCCTCGGCGGAGTGCTCGATCTTGGGGGGGAACAGGTCCTTGGGCAGTAGTTCGATCTCCTCCACCTGGTCGGCAATGGCCCGGGTGTTGGTAATGACCACCTCCTCGGCCACCTCCTTGCCCAGGTATTCAAACTCCGCCAGCATTTCATTGGTGGTGCGGAAGAAGATGGGGCAGCCCCGGTCCGCGTCGGAGAACTTCTTGGCGGCCTGGAGAATTTTGCGGTACTGCTCGTCCTCCGGGTCCAGGAAATGCACGTCGGAAGCAGCGATCACCGGCTTGCCCAGCTCCCGTCCGATGCGCAGAATGGTGCGGTTGTAGTCCTGCAAAACGGATACATCCTTCACCACGCCGTTATCCACCAGAAAGCCGTTGTTGCAGATGGGCTGGATCTCCAGATAGTCGTAGAACTTGGCGATTTTTTTCAGCTCCCGGTCACTGGCGCCCTTCATCACCGCGCCGTACAGCTCCCCCATGCCGCAGGAGGAGCCCACCAGAATCCCCTCCCGGTGCTGGATCAGCAGGCTCTTGGGGATGGTGGGGCTGCGGTGGAAGTACTTGAGATAGGACTGGGAGATCATCTCATACAGGTTTTTCAGACCCGTGCGGTTTTTCACCAGCAGGATCATGTGATAACTCTTGGCCACGTCGGTGCGGCGCAGGGAGTGGTACACCGTCTCAATGTCGTCCACGGTGCGGGCCCCCTGCTGGGCCAGCATGGGCAAAAACTTCTCCATCATCCGGGCCACCACCATGGCGTCGTCGGAGGCCCGGTGATGGTTGAACTGGGGCAGCCCCAGGTGGTTGGAGACAATGTCCAGCTTAAAGCGCTTCAGCTCCGGCAGCAGAGCCTGGGACAGGGCCAGGGTGTCCAGAAACACCGGGGAGAATTTCAGCCCCTGGCGCTTGGCGGCCGCGCTCATGAAGCCCACGTCAAAATGGGCGTTGTGGGCAATGATGGGCCGGTCGCCGATGAAGTCCATGAACATCTCCATGGCTTCCTTCTCCTTGGGTGCCCCGGCCACATCGCTGTCCCGGATGCCGGTGAGCTGGGTGATGTCCGGGGGGATGTGCCGCTCCGGGTCCACGAAGGTGTTGAACACCTCCTTGATCTCGCCGCCGGAGAAGATCACCGCGCCGATCTCGGTCATGCGGTCGGTCTGGGCGTTGAGGCCGGTGGTCTCAATGTCGAAGGCCACAAACTCCGTGTCCAGGGGCAGCTTGCTCTTGCCCATGACGGCGCTGTTGCCGTCCATGTCGTTGACGAAGTAGCACTCCAGCCCGTAGATGATCTTCACGCCGTGCTTTTTCCCCGCCTTCCACATATCCGGGAAGGCCTGGGCCACCCCGTGGTCAGTGACGGCGATGGCGGGCATGCCCCAGTAGGCCGCCCGCTTGACGATAGCGGCCGGGTCGGTGAGCGCGTCCAGGGCGGAAAAACGGGTGTGCATATGCAGCTCCACCCGCTTCACCGGGGCCTCGTCCGGCCGGATATAGCGCTTGCCCTTCATGATGTTCCGGGGGTCCAGCACCATGTCGTCGTCATACTTGGAGTAGATGATCTCCCCCTGGACGATCAGATGGTCCCCCACGTTGACGCTGTCAATGATGCTCTGGTCCTCCTCCGAGCGGAGGAAGCGGGAGATGCGCACGGAGTTGGTGCGGTCGGTAATGTCAAAGCACAGCACCGCGCTGCCCCGCTTTTGCAGGCGGCGGCTGGTGACCGCCACCACGTCCCCCTCCACCGTCACCTTGCCGGATTCCAGGGTGAGGGTATTCATGGGCACCGGGCGCTGCTTGATGGCCCGGCCCATCAGCACATCCCCCTTGGGGGCGCTGCCGGGCTTGAAGCCGGTGTCCGCCGCCGCGGTGGAGGCCATTTTGGGCCGGGGATATTCGGGAATCAGCCCCACCCCGCTGAGGCCGTAATCGTTTTTCAGCCGGTCACAGATGCTGGCAATGTCCACCGGGGAGGGCATGGACGCAAACCAGGCGCAGACGGTCATCATCCCCTCCGCCTGGTCGATCTGCACATCGGTGACATAGCTTTTGTCCAGCCCCCCGGCGCAGCCGCTGATGGCCTGGCAGCCGGGGAAGATGGTGAGAAAGGGAGTGTGTTCGCTCATGCCTGCTCTCCGTCGCGCAAAATCAGCTCCAGCAGCCGGTCGCAAAGCTCCTCGTAGGGATATGTACCCAGCACCTGGCCTTTTTTGAACAGCAGCCCTTTTCCCTTGCCGCCGGCAATGCCGTAGTCGGCCTCCCGGGCTTCACCGGGGCCGTTGACCACGCAGCCCATCACCGCCACGGTGATGTCCCGGGGAATATCCCGCACCCGCTGCTCCACCTCTGTGGCCAGACCGATCAGGTCGATCTCCGTCCGCCCGCAGGTGGGGCAGGACACGAACTTCACCCCGCCGGGGCGCAGGCCCGCCGCCTTCACAATGGCGATGCCGGCGCTGACTTCCCGCACCGGGTCCGCCGTCAGGGAGACCCGGATGGTGTTGCCGATGCCCTCGCACAGCAGGGTGCCGATGCCCACGGCGGACTGGATGGTGCCGTTCCACTCGGTGCCCGTCTCGGTGACGCCCAGATGCAGGGGGTAGTCAAAATGCTCCGCCGCCAGCCGGTAGGCCGCCACCGTCAGGGGCACGGAGGATGCCTTCATAGACAGGCAGATGTCGTCAAAATCGAAGCGCTGCAGCAGCTCCACATGGCCCTGGGCGCTCTCCACCATGGCCTCGGGGCAGGGGTGGCCGTATTTCTCGATGAGCCGCGGCTCCAGACTGCCGGCGTTGACGCCGATGCGGATGGGGATGTTCCGTTTCCGGCAGGCTTCCGCCACCGCCTTCACGTTCTCCGCGCCGCCGATGTTGCCCGGGTTAATGCGGATCTTGTCGATGCCCCGCTCCGCCACCGCCAGGGCCAGCCGGTGGTCAAAATGAATGTCCGCCACCAGGGGGACGCTGACCTGCTCCTTAATGGCGGCGATGGCCTGGGCGGCGCGCATATCCGGGATGGCCAGGCGGACAATATCCGCCCCCGCCACCTGCATGGCCTTGATCTGGGCCACGGTGGCTTCCACGTCCCAGGTCTTGGTGTTGCACATGGTCTGGACAGAGACCGGCGCGCCGCCGCCGATCTCCACCCCGCCCACGTTTATTTTTTTCACGGTATCTCTTTTATCCATCATTTCGTCACAATCCTGAATATATCATTGAACATTACAAACGCCATCAGCGCCAGCAGCAGTATCATGCCGGCGGCATGGATATAGCCCTCATACTTGGGGTCCAGCTTTTTGCGGGTCACCGTCTCGATCAGCCAGGTCACCAGCAGCAAAAATACCCGGCCCCCGTCCAGGGCGGGGATGGGCAGCATATTCATCACCGCCAGGTTCACTGCGATGAAGGCCCCCAGATAGAAGATGCTGTAGAGGGCGTCGGCGGTGGTGGCGGCGTTTTCGCCGGTCTCGGCCATCATGCCCACAATGCCCACCGGGCCTGCCATATCCTGCACGCCCACATTGCCGCTGACCAGCTCCTGCAGGCCCATCCAGACCCAGCGGCCGAACTCCATGGTGGTGTTCCAGGCATAGCGGAGCTTCACCGGGAAGGTGGCCTCCTCAATGCCCATGTAAAAGCCGTAGAGCTTCTGGCTCTCCCCCTCGTATTCCAGGGGCACAAAACGGAAGTTCTCCAGGCGGACCTTTTTCCCCTCCCGGATCACAACCAGATCATGATTGCCGTCACCCTTGCTGAGGAAGTCCCCCACGTCCTGATACTGGTAGATGCGGTGCCCGTCGATGCTGTAGAACCGGTCCCCCACCTGCAGGGCGTCCTCCCCCTGATAGGGGCAGTCCGGCCGGAAGTCGGCAATCACCGGGGCCCGGAAGGCGGCAGCGCCTGCATACAGTGCCAGCACGATCACCAGGCCCAGCACAAAATTCATGAAGGAACCGGCCACCAGGATCAGCGCCCGCTTCCAGGCCGCCTGATTGGTGAAGGCCCGGGGCTCGTCGCTGTGTTCATCCTCCCCGGCCATGGCACAGAAGCCGCCGAAGGGCACGCAGCGCAGGGAGTACATGGTCTCCCCCTTCTGCCGCTGGAAAAGGACCGGGCCCATGCCCACGGCAAATTCCTCCACCTTCACGCCGCAGAGTTTGGCCACCGTGAAATGGCCCAGCTCATGGACGACGATCAGCAGGCCGAAAAGCAGGATGGCGAGGATAACGTAAACAATGCTCATTTAGAAAACTTCTCCAAAACATAGGCTCTGGCGGCAGCATCCGCCGCCAGGATGGTCTCCAGGTCGGGGTTTTTCACAACGCCCACCTTCTCCACGGCGGAGGCGGCGGCGTCATAAATGCGGTTGTAGCCCAGCTGATGCCGCAGGAACAGGCCCACGGCCACCTCGTTGGCAGCGCTCATCACGCAGGGGGCAGTGCCGCCCAGGCGGGCGCAGTCCATGGCCAGCTTCAGGCAGGGGGTCTTTTCATAGTCCGGGGCCTCGAAGCTGAGGCTCTGCAGGGTGGTGAAGTCCAGCCGCGCGAACATGGAGGGGCAGCGCTGGGGATAGGTCAGCGCCAGCTGAATGGGCAGGCCCATATCCGGCACGCCCAGCTGGGCGATCACCGTGCCGTCCACCAGTTCTACCATAGAGTGTATGACACTCTGGGGATGGATTACCACCTGGATGTCGTCCGGCGTCACGCCGAACAGATGCATGGCCTCCACGAATTCCAGGCCCTTGTTCATCATGGTGGCGCTGTCCACGGAAATCTTGGCGCCCATGCTCCAGTTGGGGTGCTTCACCGCCTGCTCCGGGGTCACGTCCTCCAGTTCAGCGCGGGCCTTGCCCCGGAAGGGGCCGCCGGAGCCGGTGAGCAGGATCTTGTGCAGTTCCCCCTTCTCCCGGCCCATCAGGCACTGGAAGATGGCGGAGTGCTCCGAATCCACCGGCACGATCTCCGCCCCCTTCTCCGCCGCCCGGGCCATGACGATGTCGCCGGCGCAGACCAGTGTTTCCTTGTTGGCAAGGGCGATGCGCTTTTTCCCGTCGATGGCGGCCAGGGTGGGCTTCAGGCCCACCGCGCCGGATACCGCCGTGACCACGCAGTCCGTCTCCTCCATGGTGGCGGCCTGAATCAGGCCCTCCATGCCGGAGCCCACCTGAATGTCCGTGTCGGCCACGGCGATCTTGAACTGCTTGGCGGCCTCCTCGTCGTATACCGCCACGAACTTGGGGTGCAGCCGCCGGGCCTGCTCCTCCAGCATATCGATCTTCCGGTTGGCGGTAAGGGCCACCACAGGCATACCGATATGCTCCGCCACGGCGATGGTCTGCCGGCCGATGGAGCCGGTGCAGCCCAGAACGGAAATGGATTTTACCATATTATTTTCCTCTTTATTTGTACAAATTATAGCGAAATCTTTAAGCTTTTCAGATATTCCTTCTGCTCGCCGCTGATGCGGTAGCTCTCCCGGGCCTTCTGGATGGTCTTGTTGTGCACCCAGACGCCCAGCTTCCGCTGCTCCAGATAGGTCACTGCCGCCTCATACTGTTTGGCCAGAGCGGTGGCAAAGTACCAGGCCTGCATCATGCGGACGTAGTACTCCTCTGATTGGACGGAGGCCACCAGCGCCAGATACTCCTCCCGGAAGTCCTCCTCCAGAAAGTAGCGCATCATCATCCCCATGCCGAAGCGGACCGTGTAGGTGTGGCTGCTTTGGAGCCAAAGCCGGATGCGTTCCAGCAGCGCCGCCTTGTCCTTTGCCAGGGCCTTGGGATTCATCATGTCGCAGGTGGCCCAGTTGTCCACATAGGGCAGGAAGATTTCCAGCGCCGCCATGCAGCCGTCAAAGTCCCGGATATGGCCAATGAGGGCGGCATGGAGGTTGTTCTCCTCATAATACCGGTGGGGAAGCTCGGCCATGAACGCCGCCGCCTGCTCCGTCCCCTTCAGCTCCCTGGCCAAAGCCCGTAGCGCCGGCATACGCACACCGATGACCAGAGCCTTATCCACCGTAGGGATCAGGGCGGCATGAAAATCCCGGTAGCCCGTATCCTGCAGGGCAAAAAGCCGCTGCTGTATCTCCGTCACGGGTTCTTCACCCCGCCGTAGCGCCGGTCCCGGCTGTTGTAGGCTTCGATGGCCTTGTCCAGCTCTGCCGGGCTGAAATCCGGCCAGAGTACGTCCGTGAAATAAAACTCCGCATAGGCGCACTGCCACAGCAGGAAGTTGGAAATGCGGTACTCCCCGCCGGGGCGGATCAGCAGGTCCGGGTCCGGGATGCCGGCAGAATACAGATAATTGCCGAACTGCTCCTCGGTCAGCTCGCCATCCACCTTGCCCTCCGCATAATCCTGAGCATAACGCCGGGCGGCGTGGATGATCTCATCCCGACCGCCGTAGTTGAGGCAGATGTTGGCCTGGAAGCCCTCATACCGCTGGGAGATCTCGTCGGTACGGCGGACCTGCTCTTGCAGCTCCGGGCTGAGCCGGTTCAGCTCCCCAAAGACCTTCATGCGGATGTGGTCCTTCTCCATGGTGCGGATGGCCTCATCCAGATACTTGCCCAGCAGCTTCATGATGGTGCCCACTTCCTCCTCCGGCCGCTTCCAGTTCTCGGTGGAGAAGGCGTAGACCGTCAGGTATTCCACGCCGATGTTCTTGCAGTAGGTGGCGATTTTGCGGAAGTTCTCCGCCCCCACCATGTGCCCTGCGGTGCGGGGCAGGCCGCGGCGCTTGGCCCAGCGGCCGTTGCCATCCAATATGATGGCAATATGGCGGGGAAGAGCAGGCACGGCCTGCTTCCCCGCCGCATTGTTGGTCCTATCAGCCATTATATCTCGATCAGTTCCTTTTCCTTCTTCTCGGCGATCTTGTCCAGCTCCTTGATATACTCGTCGGTCAGCTTCTGGATGTCCTTCTCGGCGATCTTGTAGTCGTCCTCGGTGATCTCGGAGGCCTTCTGCTGTTTCTTGAACTTCTCAATGGCGTCCCGCCGGATGTTGCGGATGGCGACCTTGCTCTCCTCGGCGTACTTCTTAGTCTGCTTGACCAGCTCCTTGCGGCGCTCCTCCGTCAGGGGCGGGAACACCAGGCGGATCTGGCGGCCGTCGTTCTGGGGGTTGATGCCCAGCTCAGAGGCCAGGATGGCCTTCTCGATGCCCTTGAGCACGGAGCCGTCCCAGGGCTGGATCAGCAGGGTGCGGGGGTCCGGCGTGGCGATGGAGGCCACCTGCTGGATGGGGGTGGGAGAACCGTAGTAGTCCACCTGGAGCTGGTCCAGCACGGCGGCGTTGGCCCGGCCTGCCCGCAGGGTGGCCAGCTGGCTGGTCAGCGCGTCGCAGGTCTTTTTCATTTTGTTCTCGAATTCCTTATAGTCGGTCATTTCAAACCCTCCTGTTTTTTGATCATATCGTAAATGTTCGCTTACTTTACCGTGGTGCCCACGCTCTCCCCCTGCAGCACCTTGCGGATATTCTCCGGCTCTGCCAGGGCAAAGACGATGACGGGGATGTTGTTGTCCATGGCAAGGCTGGTGGCGGTGGTATCCATCACCGCCAGGTGCCGGGCCAGAACCTCGTCATAGCTGATGTTGTCGAAGCGGACGGCGTCCGGGTTCTTCCTGGGGTCGTCGCTGTACACGCCGTCGATGTTCTTGGCAAGCAAAATGGCGTCGGCATGGATTTCCGCCGCCCGCAGCACAGCGGCCGTATCGGTGGAGAAGAAGGGGGCGCCGCTGCCGCCGCCGAAAAGGACAATGTTGCCCTCCTGCATGTATTCGATGCTCCTCAGGGTGTCATAGCGCTCGCCCACGCCCTGGATGTCAAAGGCAGTCTGCACCCGGGCCTTGGCCCCCAGCTGCTTGAACACGTCGCACACGGCCAGGCAGTTCATGCAGGTGGCCAGCATCCCCATCCGGTCCGCGCTGACCCGCTCCACCTTTCCGGCGCCGTCCTTCACGCCGCGCCAGAAGTTGCCGCCGCCGATGACGATGCCCACTTCCACGCCTTCCTCCACGCAGGTCTTGATGGTCTGGCAGACCTTGGAGATAAAGTCAAAGTCAAAGCCGGTCTTTTTGTCTCCGGCCAGGGCCTCGCCGCTGATTTTGATCAGCACACGCTTATACACAAAGCTCATTGTCTTATCCTCCCGCATGTTGATACGTCCGGCAGCAAGGGGGCCGCAGCCGCCGGCAGCTCACACTGATTCTATTATAGCCTATTGATTTTACCACAGCGGAGCCTGTTTGACAATTCCCAATTGACAAATTGTGCAGCCTGCCGGTGCTATGATCTGCTTATGGAAGTCATTTACATAGACCGTCTGTTTCTCACAAACCTTCTGGCGGACTACCTGCTGCTGCTCTGCGCAGCCCGGCTCTGCTGCCTGCATTTGAAGCGGCTGCGTTACCTTCTGGCGGCGCTGCTGGGAGCCGGGTACGCGGTGGCGGTGTTTCTGCCGGGCCTCTCCTTTCTGGCGACGCCGGGCTGGAAGCTGGGCTTCGGCGCGCTGCTGGGCCTTATCGCTTACGGCCGGGAGCGGCGCTCCCTGGGCTGCACCGGGGTGTTCCTGGTGCTCTCCGCCGCCCTGGGCGGGGCCCTCTGGGCGCTGGAGCTGAGCTTTGGCCCGCTGCGGCTGAACGGCAAACTGCTGGTGCTCAGCTTTCTGCTGGCCTATGGGGCGCTGCGGCTCATCTTCGGCTCCGCCGCCGGCCGCAGTGACAAGCGGAAGGTTTCCGTGCAGATTCAGCTGCTGGGCCGATCCTGTGCCTTCACCGCCATCGCCGACAGCGGCAACTGCCTTTCCGACCCTCTGACCGGGGCGGCGGTGGCGGTGGCCTGCCCCCACGCCCTGGCTCCTCTTTTCGGCCCGGCGCAGCCGCTGCTGGAGATCAAAGACCCGGTGGCCCTTCTCTCCGCTGCCGGCGCCTACCCGGAGCTGAAGGGCCGCCTGCGGCTGATCCCCTTCTCGGCCCTGGGCGGCGGCGGGATGCTGCCGGTCTTTCGTCCCGACCGGCTGCTGATTGAGGGCAAGGAGGAGCAGGACCGGCTCATCGCCATCTCCCCCGAGGCCGCCGGTCCCGGCTTTGAAGGGATCGTTTAGCAATATTATTATGGAGGAAAACCAATGCTCTGCAAACCGCAAATCGTCTTTATCCGCGATCAGATTTTAAATATTCTGGGGATTCAGCCGCCGCCGGTTTTTTACATCGGCGGCAGCGACACCCTGCCGCCGCCACTGGAAAAGGACGCCGAGGAAGCGGCCATCGCGGCCCTGTGTCAGGGGGACGAGGCCGCCCGCCAGCTGCTGATTGAGCACAACCTGCGGCTGGTGGTGTACATCTCCAAGCGCTTTGAAAACACCGGCATCAACATCGAGGA
>CAMCCC010000037.1 GCA_945873205.1 uncultured bacterium | reverse complement strand
AACCATGGCAAAAGCAAGCGAAAAGTACGAAGTAATGTACATCATCAACCCCAACTTCACTGAGGAGCAGACCGCAGCTGTTGTTGAGAAGTTCAAGGCACTTGTGGAAGCAAATGGTACTCTCGATGAGATGGAGGAGATGGGTAAGCGCAAGCTGGCTTACGAGATCAACTACATTTCTGAGGGCTACTATGTGCTGATGAAGTTCACCAGCGCACCCGAGTTCCCCGCTGAGCTGGACCGTATTCTCGGTATCACTGACGGCATTCTGCGTCGCCTGATCACCCTGCGCGCAGAGTAAGGAGCGACAGAATGCTGAACCACATCACCATTATGGGCCGTCTGACCCGTGACCCGGAGCTCAGATACACCCAGTCCCAGACGCCGGTGGCATCCTTCACCCTGGCGGTTGACCGCGATTTCGGCAACCGCGACGGCGGAGAGAAGCAGACCGATTTTATCGACTGCGTTGCCTGGCGTCAGACAGCCGAATTTGTCAGCAAGTATTTCACCAAGGGCAGAATGGCCGTGGTTTCCGGCCGCCTGCAGATCCGTGACTGGACCGACAGAGAGGGCGGCAAACGCCGCAGCGCTGAGGTCGTTGTTGACAACGTGTATTTCGGCGACAGCCGCCGCGACAATAACGACAGCGGCAACTATGGCGGCAATAGTTATGGCAGCAGCTACGGCGACAGCAGCCGTTCCTACAGCGCTCCCGCTTCCTCCGCCCCCTCCGCCAATACCTTTGCGGAGCTGGACGACGGCGACGGCGAACTGCCCTTCTGAGCCGCAACCAAAATATTTGATAGGAGGATACCGCTTTGGCTTTCGATAAGAACAACCCCAAGAACCGCAAGCGCAGAAAAGTTTGCCAGTTCTGCGTTGATAAGGCCACCTTTATCGACTACAAGGACACTGCCAAGCTCCGCCGCTATATGTCCGAGCGCAGCAAGATCCTGCCTCGCCGCACCACCGGCGTTTGCGCCATGCATCAGCGTGAGCTCACCGAGGCAATCAAGAGAGCCCGTCAGATCGCTCTCCTGCCCTATGTGACCGACTGATCAACAACCGATAAATTTTGAAACCCGCCCCGGAGAAATCCGGGGCGGGTTTTGTTATAGATATTTTTTATTCAATCCCCCAGCGCTGAAGCCGGTTATGGACATAGCCGGTAAGCCGGTTCCAAAGGGGAACGAAAAGCCTGTCCGTCAGAGCTGCCCACAGACGGCCCACGGTTTTCTGCCGCAGATACTCCACCAGGGAGCCGGCCGCATACACGAAGACAATGGCACAAAGGGCGTGCAGCGGCAGCCAGGGAGAGTTGATAAACTGTGCGGTTTTGAAAACGGACTGCCACATGGAGCGCAGCAGCTGGTTTTCGTGAAACAGATACACGCCGAAGGTCAGGGCAGCAAGCCGGTTGACCCATTTGCTGTAACAGGGGGTTGCTGCGGAAAAGACCAGGAACAGTTCCAGGGCCATAAGATAGATAAACAGCGCATTGTGGGCTGGAATGGTGGAATGGTTCAGCAGATAGCTGCTGTTCAGCCGCTGGCCCAGAAGGTTTGCCAGTACGACCCACAGTATCGCGGCGGCAGCCAGCGCCAGGGCCGCCGTCAGATGCCGGCGAAAACGGCCGGGGTTCCCGGCACCGTACAGCCGGATGTACCCGGCGGTGAGATAGAGGATGAGGAAGCGGGCAATGGTGCTGTAGGTAAGGTAAATGTCGAAAAAAGAGGGCAGAAGCACATAGATGCCCAACAGTGTTCCTATAGCGGCAAGCAGTTGAGAGCGGCTGGCGCTGCGGATAAAGACGTTCAGGAAAGGGGAAAACAGCATCAGCACAAAGTAGCTGGTGGCAAACCAGTAGTGGCCCTTGCTGAGGGGCAGCAGGGACATGGAGATCATCGACCGGTCCACAAGACCGCTCTGGGGAAAGACCAGGAGAAACAGCAGCAGCGCGCCGATGGTATAGAACCAAATCTGTCCCGGATAGAGGGAGAATTTGCGGAAGCTGTACCTGGAATTGACCATGTAGTAGCCGGAGATCAGAACAAATGTACTGGCACCAATATTGCCGCCCAGCCCCACCAACTCAATCAGGGTTTTATTGGAAGAGGAGAGAACGTCGTCACTGTAAAAGCCGTAGATGGAATAGTGATAGGCCACGATCATCAGCATGCACAGAATCCGCAGCAGCTCCAACCGGCTGTTTCTTTGATTGGTTTGGATTTTTTCCATGGGTTCCTCCAGGTATTATTCGCCCAGGCGGCGGCTGAGCCAGCCACGGATGGGGCGGTCAATGGGTTTGTAAATCCAGTGAACCACCTGCGCCATCAGCAGGGCGCACACCAGAGACAGCGGCACCAGCCCCAGAATCCAGAGAAAGCGGTCCTCCGGCTGGGGATAGAAGGGAACAAAGACCCGGTAAATAATCCCATCGCTGATCCAGGAGAGCAGGTAGGCGGAGAAGGAAAGCTCTGCCGCTGTGTGTATCAGCCTTTCCGGCAGGGCGGGGCAGCCGCTGAGGTCCAGAGAATTGAGGAAAAGGAAGCCCAGCAGGGCGATAACGTAGACCTGATAATGGTTATAGTGGACGCCCACATACTCGGCGGCCTGGGCCTGGAAGTGGAACTGATTGAAAACACAGAACAGCAGCAGCGCGGCAAGCAGAGCCAGACCGTAGCGCCGGGGGCGCTTGGCCGGCATATATTCACTGAGAAAGGCCCCGGTGAAATAATAGCAGATGGGATACAGCTTGTTCCACCAGAGAGAGTACAGCTGGAAATAGGTGTTGAGCAGAGAAGGCAGGATGGACAGGGCGAAAAAGGTTCCGATCAGCACCAGCTTCTGGTTCCGGGAGGTGCAGCCGTGGTACATCAGGTTCAGGAAGGGGATCATCAGGAAAAGCCCGAAATAGAGCAGCACATACCAGTCGTAGCCGCAGGCGTTGAGATTCAGCAGACTGCTCACCACGCCGCGCAGGCCATACTGCCGCCCCAGATAGAAATGCTCAAAGGCCATGCAGGCCAGGGCACAGAGAAAATACAGCTCCAGAATCCGCAGCAGCCCCAGATAGTACCGGCGGGACAAGGTCTTGCGATGACAGAGATAACCGCTGAGCATAAGGAAAAAGGGGACGCAGACGGTGAACAGCAGACGCAGCGCTGCCATCACAAAATCCCCGGCACTGTCCATGGTCACGGTGTAGAAGCCGGAGTTGTCGTAGTAATGCATCACCAGCACTGCCGCCAGCGCCAGGCAGCGGATCAGGTCCAGGTTCAGGTTTCGTTTCTTTTCAGTCATGGTTTGCTCCTCAGCGGGTCGTTTTCAGAGAAAAAGGGCTTTTGCCCCAGCATTTTGGTGAGCCGGTTGATGGGGGCGAAAACCCAGTCCACCACCTGGGCCATTAAGAGGGCCGAGATCAGGGACAGGGGAACCGTCAACAGCAGCCAGGGATACCGGGCCGGACCGGCCGGGACGGCGGCCATCAGCCGGGGATAGATCAGACTGTCCGTGATCCAGGTCAGCAGATAGGCGGGCAGGGTCAGGTCCGACACCTTCCGCAGCAGGGCGGCCACCGGCCCCGGTACCGTGCCCAGGGGCAGGCGGAACAAAATCACAAACAGCAGCACCGACAGGATATAAACCGGGAAGGTGTCCTGATACACGCCGATGAGGGCGGCGCCGTTGGCGTCATAATGGAAGTAGAAAAAGACACTGTAGGCCGCCAGAAAGGCCAGCAGGGCGGCAGCCCATTTGCCGGGCTTTGCCTTGGGCATATACTCGTTGAGGTAGGCCCCGGTGAAATAATAGCACAGGGGATAGAGCCTTGCCCACCAGAGGGAATAGAGCTGGAAGTACAGGTTCAGCAGCGAGGGCAGGACGGACAGGGCAAGAAAGGTGGCCACCAGTACCAGCTTCTGCCTTTGGGTTTTCAGACCGTGATAGGCCATGTTCAGGAAGGGGATCATCAAAAACAGCCCGAAATACATCATGATATACCAGGCGTAATCGCTGCAATTGAAGTTCACCAGCGCGCTGACCATCTCCACCGGGCTTCTGTGGGCGATACCGCTGCACTGTTCAAAGGCCAGGCAGGCGATGCCGCAGAGGAGGTAGACGCCCAGAATACGGATCAGCCCCAGATAGTACCGGGCAGACAGGGCTTTTTTGCTGCACAGATAGCCGGACAGCAGCAGATACAATGGAATGGAGCAGGTGATCAGCATCTTTCCCACCATCATGATACCGCCGGGAATGGTATTCAGAGCAGAGCTATACAAGCCTGTGTGATCAAAACCGTGGAGACAGGGCACCATCAGCAGGGCCACGCAGCGGATCAGGTCCAGATTCAGATTTCTTTCTTTTGCTGTTTTCATCGTTTCCTCGGATTATTTTACTACAACGTTGGCTTCCCCCAGCCGTTCCTTCAGCTCCGCCACCAGGCCCTCGTGGATCAGGCACTTGGCGCCGATGCGCTTGTTCTCCGCCTGACAGTAGAGGATCATCTGCTGATTGCCGGGGAACATGGTAAGCAGCAGCTGGATACGCTTCAGCTCCGGGTCATTCTGGCTTTTCAGCTTGACCCACAGCTTCTTCTCCGCCGGTGGGGGGACGCTGGCGCCCAGGGCGTCCACGTCAGAGATGGGACGGATGGAGTCCACCATCAGCTGGGGCTCCTTCTCGTCCCGGGCGGAGATGCGGCCCTTGACGATGATGGCGGCGTTTTCCTTCACATAGATGCCGCCCTTGTCCAGGGCCTTCTGGAAGGCCATCAGCTCCATGCTGCCGGTGTCATCCTCCAGCTGGATGTAGCTCATCAGGGTGTTGCTGCGGGTGGTGCGGGTCTTGGCGGCAGCCACCACGCCGGCCACCGTGATATTCTGGTTGTCGGCAAAGCGGCTGGGGCCGTCCTCGGCGGCAAAATCCGCCATCACAGCGCCCAGAGGCACCGCGCCGATCCGGCGCACCGCCTCCCGGTAGCCGTCCATGGGGTGGCCGCTGAGATAGAGGCCGGTGGTCTCCTTCTCCATGGCCATCAGCTCCATGGGGCTGAACTCCTCCACCTGGGGGATGGGGATGGCGGCAGGGGCGTTGCCCTCCAGCTCCGCGTCGCCGAAAAGGCCCATCTGCCCGGCAATGTTGTCCCGCAGGGACTGGCTGATGCTGTCCAGCACGGCGCCGGCGATGTCCAGCAGCGCCCGGCGCTTATAGCCCATGCTGTCAAAGGCGCCGGCGCGGATCAGATTTTCCACTGCCCGGCGGTTCAGGTCCTTGCCGTTGATGCGGCGGCAGAAATCCTCAAAGCTCTTGAAGGGACCGTTTTCCCGGCGCTCCGCCACCAGATTCTCAATAGAGGCCCGGCCCACGCTCTTGATGGCCACCAGGCCGAAGCGGATGTTCTCCCCGGAGACGGTGAAATCCGCGTCAGACTCGTTCACGTCTGGGGGCAGCAGCTTGATGCCCAGCTCCCGGCACTCGGCAATGTATTCCGCCACCTTCTGGCTGTTGTCCAGGATGGAGGACAGCAGGGCGGCCATGTATTCCCGGGGGTAGTGGCACTTCATGTAGGCGGTGCGGTAGGCCACGATGGCGTAGCTGACGGCGTGGGCCTTGTTGAAGGCATAGCTGGCGAAATCCAGAATCTCGTCATAGATGCTGTTGGCCACGTCCTCGCTGACGCCCCTTGCCAGGGCGCCGGGGATGTTCCGCGCCGCATCGCCGTGGACAAAGGCCACCCGCTCCGCGTCAATGACCTTGTGCTTCTTCTTGCTCATGGCCCGGCGGATCATGTCCGCCTGCCCCAGGGAGAAGCCTGCCAGCTGGCGGAAGATCTCAATCACCTGCTCCTGATACACGATGCAGCCGTAGGTGACGGAGAGGATGGGGCGCAGCAGCTCATGCTTGTAGGTGATCTTCTCCGGGTGGGCGGAGCACTCGATGAAGCGGGGGATGCTGTCCATAGGGCCGGGCCGGTAGAGGGAGATAATAGCGGTGATGTCCTCAATGCCCTTGGGCTTGAGCCCGACGCAGACGCCGGTCATGCCGGTGCTTTCCAGCTGGAACACGCCGCTGGTACGGCCGGCGGAGAGCATCTCGAAGGTCTCCCTGTCGTCCTCCGGCACGTCCTCAATGCGGAAACCGGGGGTATGGCGGCGGACCAGCTTCACCGCGTCGTCCAGCACTGTCAGGTTCCGCAGGCCCAGAAAGTCCATCTTCAGCAGGCCCAGCTCCTCCAGGGTGGTCATCTGGTACTGGCAGACCACGGACTCGTCATTGGTGGCCAGGGGTACATATTCATACACCGGCCGCTCCGTGATCACCACGCCGGCGGCGTGGGTGGAGGCATGGCGGGGCATGCCCTCCAGGGCCTTTGCCACGTCGATGAGCCGGTGCAGCTTCTCATCCCCGTCGTACATCTCTTTCAAGGGCTTGGACAGGCGCAGAGCCTCGTCCAGGGTCATGTTCAACGCACCGGGGCCGGAGGGAATCTGCTTTGCCACCTGGTCGGCCTCGCCGTAGCTGATGTTCAGGGCCCGGGCCACATCCCGGACGGCGGCCCGGGCGGCCATGGTGCCGAAGGTGACGATCTGGGCCACATGGTCGTGGCCGTAGAGCCGGTTCACATAGTCAATGACCTCGCCCCGGCGGTTGACGCAGAAGTCCACGTCAATATCCGGCATGGAGACCCGCTCCGGGTTCAGGAAGCGTTCAAAGAACAGGCTGTATTTAATGGGGTCCACATCGGTGATGTGCAGGCAATAGCTGACCACGCTGCCGGCGGCGCTGCCCCGGCCGGGGCCAACAGGGATGCCGCTGCGCTTGGCAAAGCCGATGAAGTCCGAAACAATGAGAAAATAGTCCACAAAACCCATTTTGTGGATCATATCCAGCTCGTAATCCAGCTGCTGGTGCACCTCCGGCCGGTCGGGGAAGCGCTCCTGAAAGCCCTGCTCGCAGAGCTTGCGGAGATAGGCATAGCTGTCGCTCTCCCCTTCCGGCAGCTTGAAGCGGGGCAGGTGGTAGTGGCCGAACTGAAAATCGAAGTTGCAGCGCCCGGCGATGTCCACGGTGTTGTCCGCCGCTTCCGGCAGCTCCGGGAACAGGCCGCGCATCTCCTCCTCGCTCTTGAGGTACAGCTCCTGACTCTCAAAGCGCATCCGGGCCGGGTCGTCTACGGCCTTGCCCATCTGGATGCACATCAGCACATCCTGATAATAGGCGTCCTCTTTTTTGATGTAGTGGGCGTCGTTGGTAAGGGCCAGGGGGATGCCGGTCTCCCGGTGGAGGCGAATCAGGCCCTGGGCGGCCTTCTGCTCCTCCCGCAGGCCGTGGTCCTGAATCTCCAGATAGAAGTTGCCGGAGCCGAAAAGCTCGCTCAGCTCCAGGGCTTTGGCCCGGGCCTCCTCATAGCGGTCGGCGATCAGCAGCTGGGGGATGGCCCCCGCCACACAGCCGGAGAGGCAGATCAGCCCCTCACTGTGTTGATGCAGCAGGGCCCAGTCAATGCGGGGCTTGATGTAAAAGCCCTCGGTAAAGGCGGCGGACACCAGGTAGCACAGGTTTTTGTAGCCCGTCTCATTCTGGCACAGCAGGATCAGGTGGGAATAGTCCCCGTCCAGCCCATGCTCCTTGTCCGTCATGTTCCGGGGGGCCACATAGACCTCGCAGCCGATGATGGGCTTGATGCCCGCGGCCTGGCAAGCCTTATAAAAGGCCACTGCGCCGTACATGACCCCATGGTCGGTGATGGCGATGGCGGTCTGCCCCATGTCCCGGACAGCTTCCGCCAGCTGGTCCACCCGGCAGGCGCCGTCCAGCAGGGAGTATTCCGTATGCACATGCAGATGAACAAAAGCCATAGCGGTGTTTCCTTTTAAGTATCAGTCTTTGGGCACGAAGCTCATGAGCTTTTTCAGCCGGTGGTTCAGACAGCTTTTGGTCACCGGCGGATTGCTGAGCAGCACCAGGTCGGAAAGGCTGGCCTCCGGGTTGGTGATGCGCAGCAGGGCCGCGTCCTTCAGAGGCTCCGGCAGGGCGTCCAGCCCGTATTCTTTGGCAATGCGGCGGATGGCGGCCATCTGGGCCTGAGCCGCCGCCACGGTCTTGTCGGTGTTGGCGTTGTCGCAGTTGATCTGGCGGGTGATGGTGTTGCGCATCTCCTTTTCCACCTTGGCGGTCATGATGGCCATGGCGGCGTTGGAGGCGCCGATGGTGGTGAAGAAGTCGGCGATGGCGTCGGCCTGCTTGAAATACAGCAGGGAATTGCCGCTGCGCTGGGTCTCCCTGGGGGAAAAGCCCAGGTCCAGCAGCAGGGAATAGGCCTCCCGGCTGACGCTGTGGTGGGGGGTGGCCAGCTCCAGATGATAGCGCTTCGCTGGGTCGGTGACGCTGCCCCCCGCCAGGAAGGCGCCCCGGATAAAGGCGGCCCGGCAGCAGTCCTCCTCGATCACGCCGAAATTGATATGATGGGAGAGGGTGGCGTCAATATCCGCGCCGAAAACGTCAAAAATCAGGGAGAGCTTGTCCCGGTCGGTGATGGCAAAGCTCTGCTTGCCGGCACCGGATTTGGGCAGCAGGTCAAAGCTGAGACCAAAGGCCTTGCGGAACAGCCGGGGCAGCCGCTGGGCAAAGTCGCTGCTGGCGGTGATGATGCGGATCTCCTTGGCGGAAAAGGTGTTGCAGTAAAGCAGCACGCCGTAGCTCTCTGCCACGGCGCAGCACTTTCTTTCCGGCCGGGACGCGCACAACTCCCGTTTGGTATCCGATGAAAAGGACATGTTCCTACCTCTACTTGTCGATATCCCGGTTGATGTTCACGGAGCGGAGCCCTTCCGCCCGCAAATGGTCATTAAGGGCGGCGGCGATGGCCACGCTTCTGTGATGGCCGCCGGTGCAGCCGATGGCCACCGTCAGGCTCAGCTTGCCCTCCTCAATGTACAGGGGCAGCAGGAAATCCAGCATGTCGGTGATCTTCTCCATGAAGGTTCTGGTCTGCTGGTAGCTGAACACAAACTCCGCCACCGGCAGGTCAAGGCCGCAGAGGGGGCGCAGCTCCTCCACATAAAAGGGATTGGGGAGAAAGCGCACGTCAAACACCAAATCCGCGTCCATGGGCAGGCCGTATTTGTACCCAAAGGACATGACGGTCACATCGATCTCCCGCTTGGCGCCCTCCCCGGCAAAGAGGGAGAACAGCTTGCTTTGCAGCATCCCCAGGGTCAGGTTGGAGCTGTTGACCACATAGTCCGCCCGCTCCCGGATGGGGGCAAGCAGCTCCATCTCCTTATATACCGCGGCCTCCACCGAGGAGCCTCGGGTGGCCAGGGGATGGGGGCGGCGGCTCTCCTTATACCGGCGGATCAGGGTGCGCACATCCGCGTCCATGTACAGAATCTTGCAGTTGCAGCCCCGCTCCTTCAGATCGTCAATGGTCTCCAGCAGCTGGCCGAAGCCGTCCTTTTCCCGCACATCCGTCACCAGGGCCACCTTTTCATAGCGGCCCGCCGTGGCGATGCACAGTTCCGCAAAGCGGGGCATCAGGGCGATGGGCATGTTGTCCACGCAGTAGTAGTCCAGATCCTCCAGCACGTCGGCGGCCCGGCTCTTTCCCGCGCCGGACAGGCCGGTTATGATTAAAAATTCCATGCGTTCCCTCCTGTGGGCTTACGCTTCTTCCGTTTCCGTTTTCGTGATGTGATGCAGCGGGATGGCAGGGCCGTGGTCCTCCAGCTTGAAGTCCGGCGGCAGAATGATCATCTCCGGCTCCAGCACCACGCCGCTGCGGTCATGGACCCGCTTTCTGACCTCGATCATCAGGTCATATACATCGTGGGAAGTGGCGCTGCCGGTGTTCACCACGAAGCCCGCGTGCTTTTCCGACACCTGGGCCCCGCCCACGCGAAAGCCCTTCAGCCCCGCCTGGTCGATGAGGGCGGCGGCAAAGTGGCCCTCCGGCCGCTTGAAGGCGCTGCCGGCGGAGGGCAGGTCCAAGGGCTGCTTCTCCCGGCGGCGCTGGTTCAGCTCCCGCATTTTGGCGGCGATCTCCTCCCCGTCCCCCTGTTCCAGGCGGAACACGGCGGAGAGCAGCACGCAGCCCCCCAGCCTCTGGAACAGACTGCTGCGGTAGCCGAAGGCGCACTGCTCCTTTGTCAGCTCATAGAGCCGCTGCTCCGGCAGGTAGTAGAGCACCACGCTCTCCACCGCGTCCTTCAGCTCCCCGCCGTAGGCCCCGGCGTTCATGATCAGGCCGCCGCCTACGGAGCCGGGGATGCCGGAGGCAAATTCCAACCCCTGCAGGCCGTTCTGCTGGGCGAAGCTGGAAAGCTTTGCCAGGGAAACGCCGGCCTCGGCATAGATGGCCCCGTCCGGCAGCTGGAACATCCGGGTCAGCCGCTGGGTGCTGATGATGAACAGGTCTTTCAGCCCCTCGTCGGGGAACAGGATGTTGGTGCCGTTGCCCAGCATATAGGGGGCGATATGTTCTTCTTTTAATAGATAGCAGATTTTTGACAGGCTGCTGACATCGCCGGGGATGGCCATGGCCCGCACCGGCCCGCCGATTTTGAAGGAGCAATGCTCCGCCATGTTTTCGTTTTCCAGCAGCGGCAGTCCCGGCAGGGCTTCCTTGATCCGGGCAATGGCCCGTTCCAGATTTTCCATTTCAGTCTCCTCTTGGCTCAAATAAGACCTGCGTCTGGCTCAAATCAGGCCCGCGTCAATGGCGTAGTCCAGGTCGCTGGCCAGGGTCTGGGCGGCGTTGAAGCCCATCTTCTTCTGGCGGTTGTTCATGGCCGCCAGCTCCATAATGACCGCCAGGTTCCGGCCGGGACGGACAGGGATGGTCACCTGGGGCAGGGTGATGCCCAGGATCTCATGGGTCTCGCTGCTGAGGCCCAGCCGGTCATAGGCCTTGCCTTCCTCCCAGTGCTCCATCTTCACCACCAGGTCAATGTTGCCCTCCGGCTTCACGGCGCCCACGCCGTAAATGTGGCGCACGTTGATCACGCCGATGCCCCGCAGCTCCATGTAGTAGCGGATCAGCTCCGGCGCGGAGCCCACCAGATTATCCCGGTTGATGCGCTTGATATCCACCGCGTCGTCGGCGATAAGCCGGTGGCCCCGCTTGATCAGCTCCAGGGCCGTCTCGCTCTTGCCGATGCCGCTGTCACCCATCAGCAGCACGCCCTCGCCGTAAATTTCCACCAGTACGCCGTGGGTGGTGATGCGGGGGGCCAGATGGGTGCGCAGGGAGGTGATCAGGTCGGCCTGAAACTCCGAGGTGTCGCCGGCGGTGAGAAACACGTTGCGGTCATACTTCTCCGCCATTTCCAGACATTCGGGGAAGGGCTGGGCCCCGTGGCAGATCACCAGGGCGCCGATGTCATACTGCATGAACTGCTCAAAGGTCTTGCGCCGGTCCTCCGGGGAAAGCGTATCCAGATATGTACTTTCCACCCGTCCTATTATCTGTATGCGGTGGGGGTCAAAGTAATTATAAAAGCCGGTGAGCTGCATGGCCGGGCGGTTCACGTCGGTGGTCTTGATGAGGACGGTCTCGTAATCCTTGGAGGTGTGCAGAGGCTGGAGCTTATGCTCCTCTATCAGGGTCTTCAGCTTTACGGAATATTTACTGATCATGGCGGCATCTCCAATCATAGGTATAAAATACTACCCTACATTTTACCCATTTTCCGCCGCTTTGGCAACTGCTTTTTTACGCCCGGCTGCGTGTAAAGCGGGGAATTTTTCCCAGGCGTTCCCGGGGCGTGAATGGGACGGATGGCAAAGGAGGCATCTATGGCTGATTTTTCATTTTTCTTTACCCTTTTGAAAAGTTTCTCTTGCAATTGACGGCGGCATCTGCTATTATATAAAAGCTGTCTAATCAGAAAACTGTCTGGTCAGCGAAACACAAGCAAGGAGGTGCTTCAAGAATGGCAAAATGCGAATTTTGCGACAAGGGCGTGACTTTTGGTATTAAGGTCAGCCACTCCCATAGACGGACCAACCGTGCATGGAAGCCCAATGTGAAGCGCGTCAAGGCCATCGTGGACGGTAGCCCCAAGCATGTTTACGTCTGCACCCGCTGCCTCCGCAGCGGCAAGGTCACCCGCGCTGTGTAATTTTAATTTCATTAAATTACCCGAAACAAAGCCTGTCTGCTGATAAGACGGGCTTTTTTCGGTTCTATGGGCTGCCTTGCTTACCGGGGCGGACTGTGTTATGATGAGGCAAAAGGGGGACGGAATATGAACAGGAAGAAAAAGCTGCTGGCCCTGCTGCTGGCGCTGGCGCTGGGCCTGAGCCTTGTGGCCTGCGGCAGCGGGAAGAAAAACGAACTTGCAGGCACCTGGGAGGCAGAAGTGGATCTTACGCCGGTGCTTGCCGCTTCCCTTGACCAAAGCACCCAGGCGATGCTTGCCGATGCGGGCGTGACGCTGACCCCACCGGAAGCCGCGGATTACCTTGGGGGTATGGCCTTAACGCTGCGCCTCCAACTGGGGGAGGACGGCAGTCTGCGCTCTCAGCTGGACGAGGTATCCCTGGAACGCTGCCTGGACCGCTGGTCAGCAGGGATGGCGGACTATTACCGGGACTTTTTCTTCCTTGTGTTGTCCGATGCCGCTGTGCGCATGGGCCTGGCCCCGGCGGTGGACAGTCCGTCCCAGCTGGAGGACGTCCTTGGCGTCAGCCTGGACGAGGCCATTGAGGAGGCGCTGGGCCTGGACCTGGAGGACTATATTGCCCTTGCTATCTATGAGCGGTTCTATACCGGCGACGGCCTTCTGGAGAATTTCGCGAAAGAGGGAACGTATAAGGCGGAGGAGGGCCTGCTCTGGCTCTATAGCGTCGGCGAAGACCGGGAGCAACAGGCCTGCGACTCCTATACACTTCAGGGTGACCGGCTGGTAATCGGCGACTCCGGCGTGGGAAGCGATGCCTTGAAGTATCTATATCCCCTGGTTTTTACCCGCGTTCAATAAAGAGCAGCTCCCCGGACAAATGTCCGGGGAGCAATTTCTTATAGGAAAAAAATATCCCGGCTGTTTCGCAAAACAGCCGGGATAAAAACGTTATCGAAAAAACGGATCAGAGCTGCTTCTGGGCGTTGATCTTCACGCCGGGGCCCATGGTGGAAGCAGTGACGCAGGAGCGGATGTACTGACCCTTGGCAGCGGCGGGCTTGGCCTTGATGATGGCGCCGATGAGAGCAACATAGTTCTCATACAGCTTCTCAGCACCGAAGCTGACCTTGCCGATGGGGCAGTGGATGATGTTGGTCTTGTCCAGACGGTACTCGACCTTACCGGCCTTGGCTTCAGAGATGGCCTGCTTCAGGTTGGGGGTGACGGTGCCGGCCTTGGGAGAGGGCATCAGACCCTTGGGGCCCAGCAGCTTACCGAGACGGCCAACGGTACCCATCATGTCGGGGCTGGCGATAACGGTATCGAACTCGAACCAGTTCTCCTTCTGGATCTTCTCAACCAGATCCATGCCGCCGGCATAGTCGGCACCGGCAGCCAGGCACTCTTCCTTGCGCTCATCCTTGCAGAACACCAGCACGCGGACGGACTTGCCGGTGCCGTTGGGCAGAACGATGGCGCCGCGGACCTGCTGGTCAGCGTGACGGCCGTCAACACCCAGCTTGACGTGGAGCTCCACGGTCTCATCGAACTTGGCCTTGCTGGCGCTGATAACCAGATTCAGAGCCTCCATGGGATCATAGAGGGCCTGCTTATCTATGAGCTTTGCGCTCTCTTTATAATTTTTACCTCTAAACAATTTGTTTTCCTCCTAATAATGTGGTTGAGTCGGATGGATAAATCCTCCCACGTTTAGGTTTTGCCGTCAGGCTCAGTCGCCCACGACAACGCCCATGGAACGGCAGGTGCCGGCGATCATGCTGATGGCGGACTCGATGTCGGTGCAGTTCAGGTCGGGCATCTTCTGCTCGGCGATCTTGCGGACATCTTCCTTGCTGATGGTGGCAACCTTGTCCCTCTGAGGCACGCCGGAGGCGGTCTCAATGCCGCAGGCCTTCTTGATCAGCAGGGCGGCAGGAGGAGTCTTGGTGATGAAGGTGAAGCTGCGGTCAGAGTACACGGTGATGACGACGGGGATCATCATGCCCATGTCGCCCTTGGTGCGCT
>CAMCCC010000036.1 GCA_945873205.1 uncultured bacterium | reverse complement strand
TTTTCATGGGAGTCAGCTCTGCCATGAAGTTCCCTCTTTTCTGTGTATATGGGTGCGGGGCTGGTCGGAAGGTTTCCACCTCATCAGTCAGCTGCGCTGACAGCTTCCCCTCAAGGGGAAGCCATTTTTCATCCCCGGATCTGCCGCCTTCTATTCGCCTTCCCCTTGAGGGGAAGGTGAGACTGTCAAAAAACCACTCCGCGAGGATAGTGAACGCTTTCGTTAGCCTTCCCCTTGAGGGGAAGGTGCCCAGTGCGCACACTGGGCGGATGAGGTGGAAATCCTGCGTTTATGTCGGAACTTTCTGCTTTTTCACAGTTTTACTTGCCACCTCATCAGTCAGCTGCGCTGACAGCTTCCCCTCCAGGGGAAGCCTTTTTTCCTAGAGCCGCTGCCCTCTTATTTGCCTTCCCCTTGAGGGGAAGGTGCTGAGCAAAGCGAAGCGGATGAGGTGGAAATGCGGGTCATAATATCTGCACAAACACCAGCGAAAGAGCGGTTGATGTCCCGGTTTGAATATCTGAGCACATGCAGGCCTATACTGTTCAGATAGGCATCTCTTTCGCTGTCGGTCTCTTTTCCGGCCTGCTCATAGTGCTGTGTGCCATCAATTTCGATAACCAGTTTTGCCTCAGCACAATAAAAGTCAACAATGTAATGCCCGATCACTTTTTGCCTGTTTACCGTCACCGGCAGGCCTTTGAGAAAGTCATACCATAGGTGCCGTTCCTCTTGGGTCATTTCCCGGCGTAGTTTTTGCGCGTTTCCAGTAAGGCGGGAATTGTTGGTCTTGTTCATCCCCCAAGCACTTCGCCGTACAGGGCCCAGGTGTTGCTGGCGGTGATCTTCACATCCACAAAGCGGCCGATGAGGGCCTTGTCCCCCTTCAGGTGAACCAGGCGGCCGCCGTTGGTGCGGGAGGAGAGGTTATACTCGTCCCGCCCGGTCTCCCCATCCACCAGAACGCGAAGGGTCTTTCCCTCGTATTCCCTGTGCTTTTCGCCGGAGATGCGGTTGGCCACCTCCGTGAGCCGGTCAAAGTGCCGCTGCTTGTCCTCCCGGGTGTAGGGGTCCGGCATGGAGGCGGCAGGAGTGCCCACCCGCTTGGAGTAGATGAAGGTGAACATGGCGTCATAGCGCACCTGCTCCACCAGCCGGATGGTGTCCTCAAACTCCTCCTCGCTCTCGTTGGGAAAGCCCACAATAATGTCCGTGGTCAGCACCAGGTCGGGCATATACTTCCGGGCCAGCGCCACCTGGGCCAGGTATTTTTCGCTGGTATAGCCCCGGTTCATGACTTTCAGGATGCGGTCGTTGCCGGCCTGCACCGGCAGGTGCAGCTGGTGGGCGCACTTTTCGCACTGGGCCATGGTTTTGAACAGCTTCTCCGTGGCGTCCTTGGGGTGGCTGGTCATGAAGCGGATGAGGAAGTCCCCGGGGATATCGTTGATCATGCGGATCAGGTCGGAAAAGTCCACGTCCAGGCCCAGGTCCTTGCCGTAGGAGTTCACGTTCTGGCCCAGGAGGGTGATCTCCTTATACCCGGCGGCCACCAGTTCCTTCGCCTCGGCCACCACGTCCTCCGGCCGGCGGGACCGCTCCCGCCCGCGGACGTAGGGCACCACGCAGTAGGAGCAGAAGTTGTTGCAGCCGTACATGATGGAGAGCCAGGCCTTCACGCCGCTGTCCCGCTTGTTGGGGATGCCCTCGGCCACCACGCCGTCGTTCTTCTCGGTGGCGAAAACCCGCTTATGCTTTGTCATCACCTGCAGCAGCAGCTCCGGGAAGCGCCACAGCTCATGGGGGCCAAAGACCAGGTCCACCACCGGGTAGGACTGCTTCAGCTTCTGGGCCATATGCTCCTGCTGCACCATGCAGCCGCATACGGCAATGATCTGGCCGGGCCGGGCCTTCTTGCTGTGGTTCAGGGCGCCCACGTTGCCCAGCACCCGCATCTCCGCGTGCTCCCGGACGGCGCAGGTGTTGACCACGATCACATCCGCCTGAAACTCATCCTGGGTGAAGCCGTAGCCCATCAGGGCCAGGTAGCCCCGCAGCTTCTCGCTGTCGGCCTCATTCTGCTGGCAGCCGTAGGTATCCACCATGGCCAGGGGGCGGCGGCCGTCGGCGGTGACTTTATCAAAGATCTGGTTGCAGATATCCTGCTGGGCCTGGATGGCCCCGATATCGATCACTTTTCTCTCGTAAGGCATAGTTTTCTCCTGATGGTTGATAGCATTTCATTTAATCTTAACACAAAAGCAGTGGAATTTTCAACTATAATCATGTATAATGTGATTTCCCAAAAAGTAGTTTATCAGGAGGAGCGCCATGCCTGTGATCAATATACTCTCCCCCCATGTGGCGGACATGATCGCCGCCGGCGAGGTGGTGGAACGGCCGGCTTCCGTTATCAAGGAATTGGTGGAAAATTCCTTTGACGCCGGGGCCAGGAACATCACCGTCGCCATTGAGGACGGGGGCGCCACCTGCATCCGGGTCACGGATGACGGCTGCGGCATGGCCCCGGAGGATGCCGGGGTGGCCTTCCTGCGGCACGCCACCTCCAAGCTCCGGGATGAGCGGGGGCTGGAGGCCATCAGCACCATGGGCTTCCGGGGCGAGGCCCTGGCGGCCATCTCCGCCGTGTCGGAGATCGAACTGACCACCCGCCGCCGGGGGGACCGGGAAGGAACAAGAGTCACCCTCACCGCCGGGGACATCCAGGATATGGGGCCCTGGGGCTGCCCGGAGGGCAGCACCATGACGGTGCGGCGGCTGTTTTACAACACCCCGGCCAGGCTGAAGTTCCTGAAGTCCGACCGGAGCGAGGCCTCCGCCTGCATCCAGGCCGCCCTGCGCTGCGCCCTGGGCCACCCGGAGGTGTCCCTCCGCTTCCTGCGGGACGGGAAGGAGGAGTTCTTCTCCCCCGGGGACGGGCGGATGGATTCCTGCGTCTATGCCCTGCTGGGCCGGGATGTGGCCAAGGATATGCTCCCCTGCGAAAGCCGCATGGACAATATGGCGGTGCGGGGCTTTGTGTCCTCCCCTGCCGCCGGCCGGGGCAACCGGGGCGCCCAGTATTTTTACTGCAATGGCCGCTACATTAAATCCGCTCTTTTGCAGTCGGCGGTGGAGCAGGCCTATAAAAACACGCTGCTGACCGGGCGCTATCCGGCCTGCGTGCTGTATCTGGAGCTGGGCTATGGCAGCGTGGATGTGAACGTCCACCCGGCCAAGACGGAAGTAAAATTCTCCGCCGAGCGGCAGGTCTTTGACCTGGTGTATCATGCGGTGCTGTCCGCCCTGGCGGGGGAGCGGCCCGGCGTGCAGGCAAAGCCGGCCCCGGAAGCAAAAATCGAAAAGGCCGCCCCCAAGGCGGACTTTTACCGCAGCATGAGCGCAAAGGAGTTCCGGGACAGCGGCTACAGCGTGAAAAGTTCCGGAGCCACGACAGCAAAAAGCGCCTCCGCCACAGCGGTGATCACGCCCCCGGCGCCACGGCAGAGCATCCAGACGCCCCGGGAGGAGCCGTCGGTTTTCAACCTGCGCTCCCCACAGACCGGGTTCCAGACAAGTATGGATCTGCGCCCGGCGGCAAAAAGCGAGCCGCTGCCCCCGATTTCGACCCCGGAGGACGGACAAAGCCTTGGGAATACTGGGTTTTCCACGCCGGACGCTCCAAAAGCTGTGGAAAACTCTGTTCAAAATGTTGAAAGTCTGCCCCTGCCCGACCACAAGATCGTGGGGGAGGCCTTAAAGACCTACATCATTGTGGAGCAGGGAGAGACCCTGATTTTCATCGACAAGCACGCCGCCCACGAGCGGATGATCTTTGACCGGCTGAAGCAGCAGAAGCGGCAGATCATGAGCCAGGGACTTCTGTGCCCGGTGACGCTGCACGTCAGCGGCGAGGATGGGGAGCTGCTGGAAAAAAACGGCCAGCTTCTTTCCGACCTTGGTTTTGAGCTGGAGCCTTTTGGGGAGAATGAATATATCCTGCGCGCCGTGCCGGCGGACATGCTGCCAGAGGACGCCAGGGCCGCAGTAGAGGAGATCTGCGAAAAGCTGCGCCGTGGCAAGGCCCCGGACCCCGCCGCCGCCAGGGACGAGATTCTGCACACCGTGGCCTGCAAGGCGGCCATCAAGGCCGGCTGGGACACGGAGGAAAAGGAGCTGCAACGGCTGGTGGAGGCGGTGCTCCGCGGGCAGGTGAAATACTGCCCCCACGGCAGGCCGGTTTCCATCACGATGACCCGGAAAGAGCTGGACAAGCAGTTCAAGCGGATTGTGTGAGGCGGCCATGGCAGAAAAAATCGTTGTTGTGGCCGGACCCACCGCCTCCGGCAAGACGGCTTTGGGCATCGCCCTGGCGAAGGATTTCCATGGAGAAATTGTTTCGGCAGACTCCATGCAGGTGTACCGGGGCATGGACATCGGCACCGCCAAGGCCACCATGGCGGAGCGGGAGGGCATCCCCCACCACATGCTGGACGTGGCGGAGCCCTGGGAGGAATACTCCGTGGCCCGCTATGTGGAGCAGGCGGAGGCCTGCTGCCGGGATATTCTCGTCCGGGGGAAGCTTCCCATCCTGGTGGGCGGCACCGGGCTTTATATCGACTCGCTGATCTCCGGGCGGGACTTTGCCGCGGTGGACAGCGATCAGGGGCTGCGGGAATCCCTCTCGGCAGAGTATGACGCCCTGGGCGGGGAGGCCATGCACCGGCGCTTGCAGGAGATTGACCCGGAGCGCTCCGCCATCCTGCACCCCGGGGACAAGCGGCGGATCGTCCGGGCGCTGGAGGTTTACCGGCTCACCGGCATGACCATCACGGAGCACGACCGTCAAACCCGGGCGCTGCCCAGGCGCTTTGACGCCGCCGCCATCCACCTGAACTTCAAAAACCGCTCCGCCCTCTACGCCCGCATTGACCGGCGGGTGGATAGGATGGTGGAGCAGGGGCTTTTCCGGGAGGTGGAAGGGCTTTTGGCCGCCGGCTTATCCCCGGAGAGCACCGCCATGCAGGCCATCGGCTACAAGGAAGTGGTGCGCGCCCTGCAGGGGGAGCTGCGCCGGGAGGAGGCGGTGGACCTGATCAAGCAATCCAGCCGCCGCTACGCCAAACGGCAATTGACCTGGTTCAACCGGGACAAGGAGGCCCTGCCCATTCTGTGGGAGGATGAGCCGGATTTTGAATATGCCCGACGCCTTTCGACCGAGTTTTTGCACAGCCGCGGGTTATCATGATGGCGTATCCGAGAGATACAAATACATCATGACAGGGCGGCGGGAAGGCCGCTCTGAGAAAAAGGAGTCGGCTGAAATGCAGAAAACGCAAAATCTCCAGGATCATTTCCTCAACCAGTTGAGGAAGGAAAAGGCTTGTGTCACCATGTTTTTGATGAACGGGTTCCAGCTGCACGGCGTGGTCAAGGGCTTTGACGGCTTCACCGTGGTGCTGGACAGTGACGGCAAGCAGCAGCTCATCTACAAGCATGCCATTTCCACGGTGGTACCCCCCAAGCCCCTGGACTTTGAGAGGGATACATAAGCCGTGGAGAGCTCAGGCTTTTTCTCCCTGGTGGCGGGGACGCTGTTTCTGGCGGTCTGCGCCTACGGGGGCGCGGCGCTCTACCGGCAGGTGGAGCAGCCGGAGATCGTGACGGTGCAGCGCACGCACCTGCGGGAAAGCGCGGAGCTGGAGGGTATCGTCCTCCGGGAGGAGCAGAGTCTTTGCTTCGACCGGGGGACCAGGCCCCTGGTCCCGGAGGGGCAGCGGCTGGCCGCAGGCCAGGCCCTGGCCCTGGACGCTTCCGGGCAGGAGCTTCTCAGCCGGAACGCCGGGATCTATTTTTCCCAGACCGACGGTTTTGAGGGCCTTGACGCCGGAAGCATTGACGCCGGCGATGTCCCGGCCCTGGAGGCGCTGCTGGCGGCAAAGCCGGAAAAGGGCGGCGAGGGCCGCCTGGTCACCGGCTGCGCCTGGTACTACTGGGCGCTTTGCTCCGATAAGCAGGCCCTGCCCGACAGCGGCGCCTGCCGGATCGAATTTGAGGGCATGGACGAGAGTGTCCCGGCCCAAATTGTCAGCCTGTCCCCGCCGGAGAACGGCCGGCAGGCGGTGCTGCTGCGGCTGAACCAGGGCGGCAGCGCATATCTGACGCTGCGGAAAACCGGGGCAAAGCTCCTGTTTTCGGAACACAGCGGACTGGTTCTGCCGGAGGAAGCCATACAGCAGGCAGCCGACGGCAGCAAATTTGTCTACACCCTCTCCGCCGGGACGATGGAAGCCCGGGCGGTGGAGATCACATATACAGGCGACGGCTTTTCCCTGGCGGCTTTCGGCACCGGGCCGGAGGCGCTGCGGGAGGGGGACCGGGTCGTGATTGCAAGAGAGACAGGCCTGGAGAGACAGAGAGAAGGGGCATGATTTCATGAATATCGCTGAAAATCTGCATGCGGTGCAGGCGCGGGTGGCTGAGGCCGCCCTCCGTTCCGGCAGGGAGCCGGGGGAGATCGTACTGGTGGGCGCCACGAAGATGAACGATGCGGCGCGCATCCAGGAGGCCATCGGCGCGGGGCTGACCGTCTGCGGCGAGAACCGGGTGCAGGAGTTTCTGGAGAAGGAACCCCAGGGGGCTTACCGGGGGGCGGAGATTCATTTCATCGGCCACCTGCAGAAGAACAAGGCCAAGCACCTGGTGGGGAGGGTCTCCCTGATCCAGAGCGTGGACAGCCTGGAGCTTCTGGCGCTGATCAGCCGCCTGGCCCTGGAACGGGGTTTGCGGCAGCCGGTGCTGCTGGAGGTGAACGTGGCCGGGGAGGCGGCAAAGTCCGGCTTTCGGCCGGAGGAAATCGCCGCCGCCATCGACGCGGCGGCCCAATATGAGGGCGTTTTTGTCCGCGGATTGATGGCTGTGCCCCCAATTTGCCGGGAGGGCAAAGAAAATATCCCATATTTTCAGCTTATGAAGCAGCTTTTTATTGACAATGGGGCGAAAAAATACGATAATGTATCTATGGGCTTTTTGTCCATGGGCATGAGCGGCGATTATGAAACCGCCATCGCCTGCGGGGCCAACATGGTTCGTGTGGGCTCCGCCATCTTCGGGCAGCGGGTGTACCCGGCCCGATGAATACTTGCACTTTGTCACTGGAGGAACGCCATGGGGTTCATGGATGAATTGAAAAAACTGACCCAGCCCTACGAGGATGAGGACGATTTCTTTGAGGGGGCCGATGTAAGCTTCAAGCCGCAGCCCAAGGCGGAGGCACAGCCCAAAACCGGCACACCCCAGATGGTCTTTGAAAGCACCTTTGCCGATGAGGCCCCTGCCCCGGAGAATCAGCCTGCCAAGGGCGGCGAAGGGGGCGGTTTCCTGGGCAGCCTGGGCATCAAAAAGCCGGCCAAGCCCAAGCCCGCCAATCGGGAGCGGCTGGTGAATTTCGGCGGGAAGGACACCCAGGTCCTGCTGTTCAGCCCCAAGAGCTTTGATGAGGCGGGAGAGCTGGTAAACTATATGCACCGCAACATGACGGTGGTGATGACGCTGGAGGGCGTGCCCACGGATATGGCCCGCCGGCTTCTGGATTTCCTTTCCGGCATTGCCTTTGCCCTGCAGGGGAAGATCACGCCCGTTTCCGCAAAGACCTATTTCATTACCCCACAGAATGTGGACATTCTCGGCACCGAGGCCCAGCAGCCGGAGAGCGCCGGGCACTACTTCTAAGCTAAGATATGACGAAAGGTGGATAAGCACATGATCACTGCACAGGATATTCGCGAAAAGACCTTTGAAAAGGCCCGCATCGGCGGTTACGACATGGCCTCCGTGGATGATTTTCTGGAGGAACTGGCGGACGATATCACTGCTTCCCAGAAGGAGAATGCCGTCCTCAAGAGCAAGATGAAGGTTCTGGTGGACAAGATTGAGGAGTACCGCGCCAATGAGGAAGCCCTGAACATGGCGGTGCTCTCCGCCCAGAAGCTGGCCGTCCAGATCGAGAGCGAGGCCCGCACCCGGGCCGCCAACATGCTGGCCGACGCGGAGAAGCAGGTCAAGGCCACGGTGGGCTCCATTGAGGAGCGGGCCCAGGCCGAGGAGAAGCGCCTGGAGGACGCCAAGGCGGCCACCGCCCAGTTCCTGGAGACCATCCGCAAGGCTTTCGGCACCCAGATCACCAATATTGAAGCCATCGCCGCAGGCGTGGCTCCCAAGCAGGCCCCTCAGCAGCAGGCAGCTGCCGGCAATGTTGACGAGGCTGTGCGGAGCATTGAGAATTCCGCCTCCCGAATACAGGCGGACCCCTCTATTCAGATCGACATTTCCCCCGTGAAAGAGGCTCCCAATGCCCAGGGGCGTGCCCGTAAGTTTGAAAGCACGCAGCCGTTTTCCCTCTGATATCCTTACACGGGGCGGGCGCTGAGGCGCGCGCCCCGTTGCCAATGATATGCCAAGTTATACAGACAGAAACAGGAGAAAAGAAATATGTCAAAGGATTTTAACGCTACGCTGAACCTTCCCAAAACCGACTTCCCCATGCGTGCCGGGCTGCCTGCCAGAGAGCCGGAAATGCTCAGGCACTGGGAGGAACAGGACGTCTACAATGAGATGCTCAAGAAGAACGAGGGCAAGCCCCGCTTCAACCTTCACGACGGCCCTCCCTTCTCCAACGGCCCCATCCATATGGGTCATGCCCTGAACAAGACCATCAAGGACTTTATCACCCGCTCCTACGCTATGCGGGGCTACTATACCCCCTATATCCCCGGCTGGGATAACCACGGCATGCCCATTGAGTCCGCTATCATCAAGGAGCAGAAGCTGAACCACAAGGCCATGAGCGTGGCGGACTTCCGCAGCGCCTGTGAGGCCTATGCTGAAAAGTACATCGGCATCCAGATGGAAGGCTTCAAGCGCCTGGGCGTCATCGGCGACTGGGAGCACCCCTACAAGACCATGAACAAGGGCTTTGAGGCGGACGAGGTGCGCATCTTCGGCAAGATGTACAAGAACGGCCACATCTACAAGGGCCTGAAGCCGGTGTACTGGTGCGCCAAGGACGAGACCGCCCTGGCCGAGGCCGAGATCGAATATCAGGATGACCCCTGCACCACGGTCTACGTCAAGTTCCCCATGAACGACGACCTGGGCAAGCTGAGCCATCTGGACAAGAGCAAGCTGTTCTTCGTGATCTGGACCACCACCATCTGGACCCTGCCCGGCAACCTGGCCATTGCCCTGCACCCCGATGAGAGCTATGCCATCGTCAAGGCCCCCAACGGCGAGATGTACATCATGGCCGAGGCCCTGACCGAGAAGGTCATGAACATCGGCGGCTTTGAAAGCTATGAAATTCTGGAGTGTCACCCCGGCTCCTTCTATGAGAATATGCTGGCGGATCACCCCTTCCTGCCCAAGACCTCCCGCCTGCTGCTGGCCGATTACGTCACCATGGACTCCGGCACCGGCTGCGTCCACACCGCCCCCGGCTTCGGCGCTGACGACTATCTGACCTGTATGCGCTACGGCATGGAGATGGTGGTGCCTGTGGACGATCAGGGCCGCCACACCGATTACGCCGGCAAGTACGCCGGCATGAGCACCGAGGAATCCAACCCGGTGATCCTGGCTGACATGAAGGAGAGCGGCGTGCTCTTCGCTTCCGAGGAGATCGTTCACAGCTATCCCCACTGCTGGCGCTGCAAGAGCCCCATCATCTTCCGGGCCACCCCCCAGTGGTTCTGCTCCGTTGACTCCTTCAAGAATGAGGCCATCCAGGCCTGTGAGGACGTCCGTTGGCTGCCCGCCTGGGGCAAGGAGCGTATGGGCGCCATGATCCGCGAGCGTGCCGACTGGTGCATTTCCCGTCAGCGCCGCTGGGGTCTGCCCATCCCCGTGTTCTACTGCGAGGATTGCAAGAAGCCGGTCTGCACCGATGAGAGCATCGAGTCCGTGGCCGCCATCTTCGAGGAAAAGGGCTCCAACGCCTGGTTCGAGATGGAGGCAGCAGAGCTGCTGCCCCAGGGCTTCAAGTGCCCCCACTGCGGCGGCGTCCACTTCTTCAAGGAGACCGACACTCTGGACGGCTGGTTTGATTCCGGCTCCACCCACTATGCCGCCATGCAGCGGGATCAGGGCTTCTGGCCTGCTGATATGTACATGGAAGGCGGCGACCAGTACCGCGGCTGGTTCCAGTCCTCCCTGCTGGTGGCTGTGGGCGCCCTGGGCAAGGGTGCCCCCTACAAAGAGTGCCTGACCCACGGATGGACCGTGGACGGCGAGGGCCGTGCCATGCACAAGTCCCTGGGCAACGGCGTTGACCCTGCCGATATCGTCAAGGAGTTCGGTGCGGATATGGTCCGTCTCTGGGCCGGTTCTGCCGACTATCATGTGGACGTGCGCTGCTCCAAGGAGATCTTCAAGCAGCTGAGCCAGAACTATCTGAAGTTCCGCAACACCGCCCGCTACTGCCTGGGCAACCTGAACGGCTTTGACGCCAACAATCTGGTGGCCCCCGAGGATATGCTGCCCCTGGACCGCTGGGCCATCACCAAGCTCAACGCCCTGATCGAGAAGGTGGAGGCCGCCTATAACGAGTATGAGTTCCATGTGGTGTCCCATGCCGTCAATGATTTCTGCGTGGTGGAGCTGAGCAGCTTCTATCTGGATATCATCAAGGACCGGCTCTACTGTGAGGAGAAGGATGGCCTGAAGCGCCGCAGCGCCCAGACCGCCCTGTACCTGATCCTGGACACCATGACCAAGCTGTTCGCCCCCATCCTGGCCTTCACCTGCGATGAGATCTGGCTGGCCATGCCTCACCGCGAGGGTGACGATGTGCGCAATGTGGTGTTCAACACCATGAACAAGCCCTTCACCGAGTACGCCCTCTCCCAGGAGGAACTGGCCAAGTGGGACACCCTGATCTCCGTCCGCGGCGACGTGAACGGCGTGCTGGAGGCTGCCCGCAGCGCCAAGCGCATCGGCAAGTCCCTGGAAGCCGCCGTCACCCTCACCGTGAAGGATCAGGCCGCCAAGGAGGCCGTGGAGGCCATCTCCGACATGGACCTGCGTGACCTGTTCATCGTCTCCTCCTGCCTCGTCGCGGAGGACGAGGTGCAGGATGACGCCGCCGTCACCGGCGAGGGCAGCAACAACCCCGGCCTGCACATTTCCGTCAAGGAAGCCCCCGGTGTCAAGTGCCCCCGCTGCTGGATGCACTCCGTGGACGCCCAGGCCGAGACCGGGCTTTGCCCCCGCTGCGCCGCCGTCGTCGGCTGAAGCCAACTGCATTCCGCTTTGTTTAACGGAGACGCCGCCTCTCCTTGGCGGCGTCCAAAAATACCGGCGCTTTCGTGCCGGCATATAGATAGGAGAAACGTATGCTTTATTCCATTGTTGCTCTGCTGGTCGTCATTCTGGACCAGGCAGTGAAGTACTGGGTCACCAACACCCTGCTGGGCTATGATATTGTCAAGCTCATTCCCGGTGTGATCAGCCTTGTCAATGTCCCCAATGACGGCGCCGCTTTCAGCTTGCTCAGCGGCGGCGGGGCCCGCATCTATTTTATCATCGTCACCGTGGTGTTCTGTATCGCCGTGATCCTGGCCCTGGCCACCAACTTTATCTCCGGCCGTGTGGCCCGGTGGAGCCTGGTAATGGTGGCCGCCGGCGGCTTTGCCAACTGCATCGACCGGGTTATCTACGGCTATGTGGTGGATATGTTCAAGGTGGAGCTGTTTAACTTTGCCATCTTTAATGTGGCCGATATCTTCATCACGGTCTTTGCCATTGTTTTCGCCCTGGCCATCATCTTTGAGAAGCCTCACAAGGACGAGGATGATGAGGATGATTATGAAGAAGATGTAGAAGAAGACGAGGACGAGGAGCGTAAGCGCCGCCCCCTGTTTGCCCGCTTCCGCCGGGACAATGATGATGACGAGGACGCGGAAGAAGAGGAGCGTCCCCGCCGGGGCAAGAAGGCCAAGTACGAGGAGGAATACCAGGAATACAAGGCCAGCCAGCGCCCCAGTCGTCCTGCCGCACCGGCCAGAACCAGAGAGCCTGCCGCGCCGGTAAGACCTGCTCCCCAGGCCCAGGCCCCCAAGGCCAGGCCGGCAGCCCCCGCCAACAGCGACCCCTTTGCCGCGTGGGAACAGGCCAACGCCAGGGTAGATGCCCAGCGTTCCGGCAGCTACGCCGCCAGAGCCATGGATGTTCCCGCCCAGCCTGCCGCACCGCAGCAGCCGGCCTATCGTCCCCCGGTGCAGCGTCCTGCCCAGCAGGCAGCAGCCCAGACTCCTGCGCCTGTTGAGCCGGCAGTCCGGCCCAGCGCCCCGCAGCCCAAGCCTGCGGCTCCCGCCAGCACGGAGTTTGATCTGGACGACATCCTGAATGAGTTCAAGTAAGCAGCAGGGATGGACGAAAATTATATCTGTATCACAGCGGAGGAGAGCGGCGAGCGGATCGACGCTCTCCTCGCGCGCACTCTGCCCTCTCTGAGCCGCAGTCAGGTTCAAAAGTTGCTGGAGCAGGGTATGGTCACCCTGAACGGGCGGGAGCTGAAAAAGAACTTCCGCTGCTCTGCCGGCGAATCTTATGAGCTCCTCCTGCCGGAGCCGGATGAGCTGCCCCTGATTCCCCAGGACATCCCCCTGGATGTGGTTTACGAGGATGGCGATCTGATTGTAATCAACAAACCCCGTGGTCTGGTGGTGCATCCTGCCCCCGGCCACCCGGATGGGACTTTGGTCAATGCCCTTTTGTATCACTGTGGAGACAGTCTTTCTGGCATCGGCGGCCAGCGGCGGCCCGGCATTGTCCACCGTATTGATAAGGACACCTCCGGGCTGCTGATCGTGGCAAAGAACGACTTTGCCCATCAGGGTCTGTCGGCCCAGCTGGCGGATCACAGCCTTTGCCGGGAGTACGAAGCCCTTGTCCGGGGCAATTTTAAGCAGGACAGCGGTACCATCGATAAGCCCATCGGCCGCCACCCCATCGACCGCAAGCGCATGGCCGTCACGGATAAGAATTCCAAGCCCGCCGTGACCCACTGGCAGCTGCTGGCCTCCTACCGGGGCTACTCCCACATCCTCTGCCGCCTGGAGACCGGCCGCACTCATCAGATCCGGGTACACATGGCCAGCATCGGCCATCCCCTGTTGGGAGATTTTACTTACGGCGCGCCTTCGCCGGAGAAAGGTCTGGAGGGGCAGTGCCTCCACGCCCGGCGGCTGCGCTTTGTACATCCCCGCACCGGGGAGCAAATGTGTCTTGAGACAGCGCTGCCGGCCTACTTCACTGAGGTGCTGTCCAGACTTGGACCCGAGATTTAAAATTAAAGGAGAATACTTATGAAATTGGGCAAGATCTTGCCTGTGTTGCTGTTTGGACTGCTGGCTATCCTCGCTGTTGTTTTAGTTGCGAAGCTGATTGCCGGCGCGGCCAGCATCATCACCGGTGCTTTCAACGCCATCCTGGGTCTGGTGGTCATCATCGCCCTGGTGATCATCGTGGTGTGGATGTTCCGCTACGCCAGAAAACATAAATAAAAGTTCAGCCTGAGACCGCAAACCCCCGGTCTCAGGCTATTTTCTTTCTTCAATCATCATTGTTCCCTCTTAAACAACATAGAACAGCTTGGGCATGCTATCACTGTCATAATTGCTCAGATGCACATAGCTTGTCTGCTCCATAGCTGGTTCAGCATTTTCCGGAAATGTGGCAGCGCCAATTGCGCCCATAAGGATCATAGAACAGATAAAGGTCAATACTGCTTTCTTCATTATAACCACCTCATCTATTATGACGCTAAGGTACTGAAAATGTTTCCCAAAACACTAAAAGAATACAGGCCCCGAAAATCGGGGCCTGTATTCTTGACAATAAACGATTAGTAGTTCTCCTTGCGGACCTCAAAATAGGCCTGGGGATGAGCGCAGACGGGGCAGATTTCGGGAGCAGCAGTGCCAACCACGATGTGACCGCAGTTGCGGCACTCCCAAACCTGAACCTCGCACTTCTCAAAGACCTTCTTGGTCTCCACGTTGTTCAGCAGGGCGCGGTAACGCTCCTCATGGGACTTCTCAATGGCAGCAACGCCCCTGAACTTGGCAGCAAGAGCCACAAAGCCCTCTTCCTCGGCCTCCTTGGCCATGCGGTCATACATATCGGTCCACTCAAAGTTCTCGCCCTCGGCGGCGTGGAGCAGGTTCTCGGCGGTGTCGCCCAGCTGGCCCAGCTCCTTGAACCAGAGCTTGGCATGCTCTTTCTCGTTCTCTGCAGTCTTCAGGAACAGCTCAGCAATCTGCTCAAAGCCGGCCTTCTTTGCCACGGAAGCAAAGTAGGTGTACTTGTTTCTTGCCTGGGACTCGCCCGCAAAGGCCTCCCACAGATTTTTCTCGGTTTTGGTGCCTTCATATTTGTTAGCCATATTTGTATGCTCCTCTCTGGTAATTGATCTTACCTTGATTAGAATACCCATTTTTTTACTCAAAATCAAGCAAAAAATGTAAAAAAATTTAGAGCCGCTGAAAATCAGCGGCTCTATGTTGGCATTGACCTATCTTCCCGGTCCGTCTCCAGACAAGTATTGTCGGCACTGGTGAGCTTAACTTCTGTGTTCGGAATGGGAACAGGTGGACCCTCACCGTTAAAAACACCAACTATTCAGGACTGTACCCTGAAAACTAAACAGAGGAGAGCAAGGCTTCGCCTGCATAAATGTAG
>CAMCCC010000035.1 GCA_945873205.1 uncultured bacterium | reverse complement strand
TACGAAGTCATCCGCCGCAAAGAAGGCAAGACCGGTGCTAAGTAAACGGAGGTGTGCCTGAATGATTAAAAGACCCGATACCAGAGTGCAGCGCATCAAGCGCCACAACCGCGTGCGCGGCAAGATCTCCGGCACTGCCGAGAGACCCCGCCTGAGCGTGTTCCGCAGCGAAAACAACATCTATGCCCAGATCATTGACGACGTGGCCGGCGT
The DNA here is from genome assembly GCA_945873205.1 of uncultured bacterium. Classification (GTDB taxonomy): domain Bacteria; phylum Bacillota; class Clostridia; order Oscillospirales; family Oscillospiraceae; genus Limivicinus. The sequence goes on along the minus strand of CAMCCC010000035.1, from coordinate 15,065 downwards.
GACCCTGGTCTCCGCCTCCACCGTTGAGAAGGGCTTTGAAGGCAACGGCGGCAACGTCGAAGCAGCCAAGAAGGTCGGCGCCACCGTGGCCGAGCGTGCTCTGAAGAAGGGCATCGAGGACGTGGTGTTTGACCGCGGCGGCTATATCTATCACGGCCGTGTGAAGGCACTGGCCGAGGGCGCCCGTGAGGGCGGTCTGAAGTTCTGAGGAAGGGGGATAACGAAATGGCATACAATAATGACAGAAGAGATCGTCGTAAGGACGAGGCTCCTTCCGAATTCGTCGAGAAGGTCGTTTCCCTCAACCGCGTCAGCAAGACCGTTAAGGGCGGCCGTGTGGCCAAGTTCTCCGCCCTGTGCGTAGTGGGCGACGGCAAGGGCCGCGTCGGCTTCGGCATGGGCAAGGCCAACGAAGTGTCCGAGGCCATCCGCAAGGGCCTGGAGGACGCGAAGAAGAACATCTGCACCATCACTCTCCAGGGTACCACCATTCCCCACGAGGTTATCGGTGAGTTCGGCGCAGGCCGTGTCCTGCTCAAGCCCGCTCCCGAAGGCACCGGCGTGATCGCCGGCGGCGCCGTTCGTGCCGTGGTTGAGGCAGCCGGCATCAAGAACATCCGTACCAAGTGCCTGCGCACCAACAACCCCGCAAACGTTGTTGCCGCCACCATGGAAGGCCTGAAGTCTCTGCGCAACGCCGCTCAGGTTGCTGCCGTCAGAGGCAAGACCCCTGAAGAGATCCAGGGTTAAGGAGGGCGAAACATGGCAAATCTTAAGATTAAGCTCGTTAAGAGCCTCAACGGCAGACTCGATAGCCATATCGCAACTGCCAACTCTCTCGGCCTGCACAAGATCGGTAACGAGACCGTACAGCCCGACAATCCCCAGACCCGCGGCAAGATCGCCAAGATCGGCTATCTGCTGAAGGTCACCGAAGAATAAGGAGGGCTAGAGAATGTATATCCATGAACTTTCTCCCGTACCCGGCTCCACCCATGTGGATAAGCGCAAGGGCAGAGGCCATGCCACCGGCAACGGCAAGACTGCCGGCCGCGGCCACAAGGGCCAGAAGGCCCGTAGCGGCGGCGGCACCCGCATCGGCTTCGAAGGCGGCCAGATGCCTCTGGCACGCCGCATCCCCAAGAGAGGCTTCAACAACATTTTTGCCAAGCCCCTGGATGCACTGAATGTCTCTGTTCTCAACAAGTTTGAGGACGGCGCTGTTGTGGACAAGCAGGCTCTCCTGGATGCCGGCGTTCTGTCCGACTGCAAATACGGCGTCAAATTCCTTGGCAACGGTGAAGTTACCAAGAAGCTGACCGTCAAAGCTGCTGCCTTCTCCGCAACCGCAAAAGAGAAGATCGAGGCGGCCGGCGGAAAGGCAGAGGTGGTATAAGTGCTCCAGACATTACGCAATGCATGGAGAATTGAAGAGATCCGCAGAAAGATCCTCTTCACCCTTCTCATCATTCTGCTTTATCGTCTTGGCAACGCCATCCCTGTTCCTTACGTCAATGTGGCAGCACTGCAGAGCTACTTTGCAATGCTCCAGAACACCGTTCTGGGCCTGCTGGACGTGATGTCCGGCGGCGCCTTCTCCCAGGCAACCATCTTCGCCCTGTCCATCCAGCCCTACATTAACGCTTCCATTATCATTCAGCTGCTGTGCATTGCCATCCCCGCACTGGAGCGTATGAGCAAGGAAGAGGGCGAGGAAGGCCGGAAGAAGATCGCGGCCATCACCCGTTACGTCACCGTTGCCATCGGTCTGCTGCAGGGCTTCGGCTTCTACATGCTGATCAAGAACAACGGCATCCTGACCCCCGAGGCACAGAGCAGTGTCTGGGCGGCGATCGTCATTGTCCTGACCTTCACCTCCGGCTCCGCACTGATCATGTGGCTGGGTGAGCAGATCACCGAGCATGGTATCGGCAACGGCATCTCCATGATCCTGTTTGCCAGCATCATTGCCCGTCTGCCTGTCAGCATTGTCCAGAGCATCCGCAACATCATCATCGGCTCCCTCCAGTGGTGGGTCCTGCTTCTGATGATTCTGGGCGCCCTGGCCATCATCGTGCTCATCGTCTTTGTCAACGACGCTGAGCGCCGCATCCCCGTTCAGTACGCGAAGCGGGTTGTGGGCCGCAAGATGTACGGCGGCCAGAGCACCCACCTGCCCATGAAGGTGAACATGTCCGGCGTTATGCCCATCATCTTCGCCCAGTCCATTGCCTCTGTCCCCGCGACCATCGCGGCCTTCACCGGCAAGACCGACGGTTGGGTGGCTACCTGGTTCGGCAACAACTCCATTCCCTACGCCATCATCTACTTCCTGCTGATCATCTTCTTCGCTTACTTCTACTCCACCATCCAGTTCAATCCCATCGAGGTTGCCAACAACCTGAAGAAGAACGGCGGCTACATCCCCGGTTTCCGTCCGGGCAAGCCCACCAGCGAGTTCATCCAGAAGGTGCTCAATAAGATCACCCTCTTCGGCGCCATCTACCTTGGCATCATCGCTGTGGTTCCCATTCTGGTTGCACACTTCAGCAAGAGCGCTGCCCTCACCGGCATCTCTCTGGGCGGCACCTCCATCATCATCGTTGTGGGCGTTGCACTTGAGACGGTCCGTGCCCTTGAGGCTCAGATGCTCATGCGCAACTACAAGGGCTTCCTTGATTAAATGAGGAGATGAGCTTATGAGGCTTATACTTTTGGGCGCACCCGGCGCAGGCAAAGGTACTCAGGCAGAGATCCTAAGCCGCGAGCTCGGTATCCCCACCATATCCACCGGCAACATCCTGAGAGCCGCCATGAAGGCAGGCACCCCTGTGGGCATTCAGGCCAAGAGCTATGTGGAAGCAGGCAAGCTGGTTCCGGATGATGTCATTATCGGCATCATCCAGGAGCGGCTGGCCCAGGAAGACTGCAAGGAAGGCTACATCCTTGACGGCGTGCCCCGGACCATTCCTCAGGCCGAGACCATGGAGGCCATGGGCGTCCAGATTGACTGTGCTCTCTCCATTGAGGTGGAGGATCAGGTCATTGTGGAGCGTATGGCCGGCCGCCGTACCTGCAAGGATTGCAGCCAGACCTTCCACGTCGTCAACAATCCCCCTAAGACCGAAGACGTCTGCGACTTCTGCGGCGGCGAGCTGACCATCCGGAAGGACGATGCTCCCGAGACCGTGAAGGCCCGCCTGGAGGTCTACCACCGGGATACCGAACCGCTGAAGCAGTTCTATGCCCAGCGGGGCAAGCTCAAGACGGTGGATAATCAAAGCAGCATTGAAGCCACAACGGCAGAGATCAGGAAAGCTCTGGGGATCTGATATGTCCGATACGATCTATATCAAATCCAAGTCAGAGATCGAGATCATGCGTCAGGCCGGACGGATCACCGCCGGTGCCCGCAGCATTGCGCGTCAGGCGGTGGCCGCCGGTGTGACCACCAAGCAGATAGACAAATATGTGCATGAGTTCATTGTGAAATCCGGGGCCAAGGCCACCTTTTTGGGGTATGCGGGCTTCCCCGCAAGTGCCTGTGTCTCGGTCAACGACGAAGTCATACACGGTATCCCCGGCAAGCGGGTCATCCGGGATGGCGATATCGTCTCCCTGGATGTGGGCGCCACCTTTAAGGGCATGGTGGGCGACTGTGCCGGTACCTTCCCCTGCGGTGAGATCAGCGAGGAGGCCAAAAACCTCATCGCCGTCACCCGGCAGAGCTTCTTTGAAGGTTTGCACTATGCCCGGGAGGGCTACCGCATCTCCGATATCGGCGGGGCCATTCAGGACTATGTGGAGAGCCACGACTATTCCGTAGTCCGGGAGTATGTGGGTCATGGCGTAGGCCATCAGATGCACGAAGCTCCCGAGGTTCCCAACTATCGGGTAGACCGCGGCCTTGGGCGGCGTGCCAACCCCCGCCTTGTAAAGGGCATGACCATCGCGGTAGAACCCATGGTCAATGCAGGCGGCTATGCCGTCAGGGTGCTGGATAACGGCTGGACCGTTGTCACAGCCGACGGCTCCCTTTCCGCCCACTATGAAAACACCATCCTCATCACCGATGGTGAGCCGGAGATACTCACTATGGCAGAGGACCTGTGACGCAAGTCACCCACACCGACTTTGGAGGAATGTTACATTGGCAAAAGACGACGTAATCGAACTCGAGGGCACGGTAGTTGAATCCCTGCCCAACACCATGTTCCAGGTGGATATCGGCAATGGCCACATCATTCTGGCGCATATTTCCGGCAAACTCCGGATGAACTTTATCAGGATCCTTCCCGGCGACAAGGTCACGGTGCAGATGTCCCCCTATGACGTCACCCGCGGCCGCATCACCTGGAGAAGCAAGTAGGAGGTAAAACAAATGAAAGTAAGACCTTCCGTGAAGCCCATGTGCGAGAAGTGCAAGATCATCAAGCGCAAGGGTAAAGTCATGGTTATCTGCGAGAACCCCAAGCACAAGCAGCGCCAGGGTTAAGCAGACCGGGGTGAGAATGCCCCAACAAACAGTAGAGACTAGGCAAACGCCTGTCCTTATAAAAACTCCCGCATGGGCGAGGGACTCCCTCCGGCGGGAATAAGTCCCCGTTCATAAAATGCGGAAAAATTATCGAAAGGATGATTGAAAAGTATGGCACGTATAGCCGGCGTTGACCTGCCCAAGGACAAGAGAATCGAGATCGGTCTCACCTATGTCTATGGTATCGGCAGAACCAGCGCAAAGAAGATCCTGGAGGCAACCGGGATCAACCCCGACACCAGAGTAAAAGACCTCACCGATGAGGAAGAAGCCAAGCTGCGTGAGTGCATCGACCACGGCTACATTGTGGAAGGTGACCTGCGCCGTCAGACCGCGCTTGACATCAAGCGCCTGACCGAGATCGGCTGCTACCGCGGCCTGCGGCATCGCCGTGGCCTGCCCGTGCGCGGCCAGCGGTCCAAGACCAACGCTCGTACCCGCAAGGGCCCGAAGCGGACCATCGCAAATAAGAAGAAGTAAGGAGGGATATGAATTATGGCAGCAGCAAACGCTAAGAAGAAAGTCAGAACTCGCAGAAGAGAGCGTAAGAACATTGAAAAGGGCCAGGTTCATATCAGCTCTTCCTTCAATAACACCATGGTCACCATCACCGATACCCAGGGTAATGCTCTTTCCTGGGCCTCTGCCGGTGGCCTGGGCTTCCGCGGAAGCAAGAAGTCTACCCCCTTCGCCGCGCAGACCGCCGCTGAGACTGCCGCCAAGGCAGCCATGGAGCATGGTCTGAAGACCGTCGAAGTGTTCGTCAAGGGACCCGGTTCCGGCCGTGAAGCCGCCATTCGCGCGCTCCAGACCGCCGGTCTCGAAGTAACGATGATCAAGGACGTGACCCCCATTCCTCACAATGGCTGCCGTCCTCCGAAGCGTCGTCGTGTCTAATTGAAGGAGGTAAACTGAAATGGCAAGATATACTGAAGCCGTATGCCGTCAGTGCCGCAGAGAGGGTCAGAAGCTCTTCCTGAAGGGCGACCGCTGCTACACCGACAAGTGCGCAATGAACAGCAGAGCTTTCGCTCCCGGCCAGCACGGCCAGGGCCGCAGCAAGAGCTCCGAGTACGGCCAGCAGCTCCGTGAGAAGCAGAAAGCCAAGCGTTTCTATGGCGTTCTGGAGAGCCAGTTCCGCGGCTACTTCGAGATGGCTGAGCGCCGTCCCGGCCAGACCGGCGAGAACCTCCTCTCCATCCTGGAGTGCCGTCTGGACAACGTTGTGTACCGTCTGGGCTTTGCCATGAGCCGTGCCGAGGCACGTCAGATGGTCAGCCACGGTCACATCACCGTCAACGGCCGCAAGGTCAACATCCCCAGCTACCAGGTCAAGCCCGGCATGGTAGTTTCCCTGAAGGAGAGCAGCCGCGGCATCGAGAAGATCAAGGCCAACATCGAGGCGAACGCCTTCCGTCCCGCCCCCAAGTGGCTTGAGTACGATGCAAACAACATGGTTGCAAAGGTTGTTGCAGTTCCTGCAAGAGAAGACATCGATCTGCCCATCGAGGAACGTCTCATCGTCGAGTTGTACTCCAAGTAATAAAGACACCCTCAAATTGGTAAGCTGAATCACCGCAAGCGATTACAAAGCGCAACACTTATAAGGAGGGTTATATAACTATATGATCGAAATTAAGAAGCCGCGCATCGAGTGCATCGAAACTCCTGCCGACAGCTCTTATGGTAAGTACATCATAGAGCCGTTGGAGCGTGGCTACGGCACAACACTTGGTAACTCTCTTCGCAGGGTACTTCTCTCTTCTCTCCCCGGCACTGCCTGCACCAGCATCAAGATCGCCGGCGTCCAGCATGAGTTTTCCACCATCCCCGGTGTGAAGGAAGACGTGACCGAGATCGTTCTGAACGTCAAGAGCATCATCGCCCGCCTTCACAGCGAGGGACCCAAGACCGTCTATATCGAAGCCTCCGGCGAGGGCCTGGTCACCGCCGGCGACATCAAGGCGGACACCGAGGTGGAGATCCTCAATCCTGAGCAGCCCATCGCCACCCTTGGCCCGGACGGCGCCCTGAATATGGAGCTGGTTCTGGACCATGGCAGAGGCTATGTCTCCGCTGAGAAGAACAAAAATCCCCAGATGCCCATTGGCACCATTCCTGTGGACTCCATATATACCCCGGTCCTCAAGGTCAACTACACTGTCGAGAATACCCGTGTGGGCAACCAGACGGACTTTGACAAGCTGACCATCGAGGTATGGACCGACAAGACCATGACTGCCCGTGACGCGCTCTCCCTGGGCGCGAAGATACTCTGCGATCACTTCACGCTCTTTACGGACCTGTCCGATACCATCGGCAGCAACTCCACCGTGGTTGAAAAGGTGGAGAAGGAGCCGGATACCATGCTCAAGATGACCATCGAAGAGCTGGACCTGTCCGTAAGAAGCTTCAACTGCCTCAAGCGCGCTAACATCAACACCGTAGAGGATCTGGTCAACAAGACTGAGGAAGAAATGATCAAGGTCCGTAACCTCGGCCGCAAGTCCCTGGAGGAAGTCGTCCACAAGCTGACGATGATGGGCTTGTCTCTGGCAAGCGAGGATAATCAGTAAGCTCTCAAGAAGGAGGAAACGCAATTATGCCCGGAACTAGAAAGCTCGGCAAGACTACCGCCCAGCGCATGGCAATGCTCCGTCAGCAGGTCACTGACCTTCTGGACAAGGGCCGCATGGAGACCACTGTCACCCGCGCCAAGGAGATTGCTCCCATGGCCGAGAAGATGATCACCCTTGGCAAGGCAAAGGACCTGAACGCCTACCGTCAGGCTCTGTCCTTCATCACCCGTGAGGACGTGGCCAAGAAGGTTTTCGATGAGCTGGCTCCCAAGTATGCCGACCGCAACGGCGGCTACACCCGCATCACCCGCATCGGCACCCGCCGCGGCGATGCAGCCGAGATTGCAGTTATCGAACTGGTCTGATTTTCATAACAAAAAAATCCTGATGCATCTGCATCAGGATTTTTTTTGTTTATAAGCGGCTGAAAAGCTGCCGCAAAAGCAAGTAAAACAGCTTTTAAAGTGGATAAATATTCACCGTCTATCCACTTCTTCATACCCGGTACGCAGCAGCTCCGCCTCCTTGTTCCACAGATAGCTGAGCCGCAGCTCCTTCCCCTCGGGAATCCGCCGGAAGTTCTCTGCATGCTTCAAAACAATGGGCAGCAGCGGAACCAGCAAGATGGCTGCACCCAGCCAGTTCCCGGACCTGATGCCATAATAAACAGGCCAGATGGCGGCCATGGAGCTGGTGACAATGCAGACATAATTGGTGATCAGCCCGATCACAATGGCAAGGCTGAGCATCAGCAGGAAGGACTTGAAGCTGTAGGCCAGAACAACCCCGCCCATGCAGGCCAGTCCCTTGCCGCCGTGAAAACCAAGAAAAACCGGGTACATATGCCCAATGATGCAGGCCACACCGCCCAGAATTCCGGCCAGCTCCAGCTCCGGGAACAGCCAGCAGCAAAGCCACCAGGAGCAGGCAGCCTTCAGAATGTCCATCAGCGCCACAAACACACCGGCGGCCTTGCCGGCCATCAGCATGGTGTTGGTGGCCCCGGCGTTGTGAGAGCCCTCCTCCCGGATATCAAAGCCCTTCATTTTGCCGATCATAAAGGAGGGGCTTATCCCGCCGATAAAATAGCCAAGCGCAAGGCACAGCAGCACTTCAAAAAGAATTGTGTAATCCATGTTAACTCCTATCTAAACCCATAAATCGATATATTCCTGCCGCCACACCGGCATCATCATTGTTCGGCGCGATCCAGTCTGCCGCCGCTTTCACTTCTTCCGCGCCGTTGCCCATAGAGACGCCGATGCCGGCGGTGCGGATCATATCCAGGTCATTGGTGCCGTCCCCAAAAGCAAGGGTGTCGCGAAGGTCAATGCCCAGGGCCTGGCAGAGCGCCTTTAAAGCCTGACCCTTGGTGGCTCCGGCGCTGTTGATCTCGATGTTCCAGGGCAGGGAAGAGGATACCGCCGTCTCCGGGAACAGCTCTGCCACCAGCTTCAGCTGCCGGTCACGCTCTGCCAGATCCTGAAAATGCATCTGCATCTTCTGTACCGGCCGTCCCTTTTGCCGCAGCGTTTCCGCCAGATTGTCCACCGGTGTGCGCAGCTCCCGCATCATTTTCATGATGCCGGGGTCAGGAATAAAATCCCCCGCCCGCTGAAACATACTGCGGGTAATATAGCCCCAGTTGTCCTGATAACAGTCATAAATGATCGGCAACTCATCCATGTATCGGATCAGCCGCAGACATAGTTCTACGGAAAGCTCAGAGGAGTACAGATTCCTGTCCTCCACCGCGTCGTAGGCGTAGGCGCCGTTAATGGTGATGAAGTATCTGGCCCCCGGCAGCGAGCGAATCTGCTCAGGAATCCCGGTGTAAATCCGCCCGGTTGCGGGTACAAGGAGCACCCCGGCTTCCGCGGCAGCCCTCAGGGCCTGCAAATTGGCCTCCGGGATATTTTTCCGCCCATCCAGCAGGGTCCCATCCAGGTCAAAAGCGATTAATTTCACCGGCATAGCCTACCCATCACCCTCATCAAGCCGGGAAGGCCGAGGCGGAAACCGGGTCCCGATCGCCTTGACTTTGCCCCAGGCTGCAATTATAATTGAACTACAATTGATAAAAGTAGCGTAAAATAAAAACGCTACGACTATATTATATCTTCCCGGCGAGGGAAAGTCAACCGACCGGAAGAGGAAAGGAAAACGAATGAAGCTGCGCTGCGTACTGTTTGACCTGGACGGAACCTTGTTGCCCATGGATCAGGAGGAATTTACAAAGGCCTATTTCCACCAGTTGGCAAAGAAACTGGCCCCCCGGGGATATGAACCAAAGGCGCTGGTTGACGCGATCTGGGCCGGCACAGCCGCCATGGTGAAAAACGATGGACAGTGCAGCAACGAGGAAGCTTTCTGGCAGCGTTTCACGCAGATTTATGGCCCGAAGGTTCAGGCGGATAAGCCGGTTTTTGAAGAATTTTATGCCAACGAGTTTCAGAACGCCCGGACCGCCTGCGGTTTTAATCCCCGGGCGGCGGAGACCGTGGCGGCAATCCGTTCGATGGGATACCGGGTGGCGCTGGCGACCAACCCCATCTTTCCCTCGGTGGCAACAGAGAGCCGCATCCGTTGGGCGGGTTTGAAACCAGAGGATTTCGAACTGTATACCACCTATGAAAACAGCACCCACTGCAAGCCGAATCCCGCCTATTTCCGTGACGTTGCCGAAAGCCTGCATCTGGCGCCGGAAAGCTGCCTCATGGTAGGCAACGACGCCCTGGAGGACACAGCCGCAGCCCAGGTGGGGATGCAGGTCTTTCTGCTGACGGACTGCCTGATTAACAAAGACGGAAGAGATATTTCGGCTTACCCCCAGGGAAGTTTTGAACAGCTTCTGGAATATGTAAAAAAGGAGACTGCGAAGCAGAAATGAAGAACGAGGAAAAGACCAACAGCTTTCTGAATGAGGACAGCCCCGGCCTTGCTCTCCTGGAGAAGGGCCAGCAGGGACTTGCTCATATGGTGTTCAGCCGCGTGGGCATCATTGTGCTTTTGCTGCTGTTCCAGCTGTTTCTGGTTTTTGCCGTTTTCTATTGGCTCAATGCCTACCTGCCCCATTTCGTGATCTTTACCACAGTGTTCACCGCCTTTATGGGCCTGTACCTGCTGAATACGGACATGGACCCCAGCGCCAAGATCACCTGGCTGCTGGTGATCCTGCTGATGCCGGCCGTGGGTGCGCCCCTCTATTGCTATACCCGCAGCAATCTGGGGATGCGCATCCTGAAAAAGCGGCTGAACTACCTGGTGGAGACCACGGAGAACAGCATCCCCCAGAACGAGGCGGTGCTGGAATCGCTGCGGGAGGAAAGCCCCGGCGCTGCGGCCCTGGCCCATTATATGCACCGCACCGGCTGCTACCCGGTGTATGACCACACAGAGGTGAAGTATTATCCCCAGGGGGAGGACAAGTGGGCCGACCTGCTCCAGGCGCTGGAACAGGCGGAGCATTTCATCTTTCTGGAGTATTTCATTATCGATGAGGGCCTGATGTGGGGCCGCGTCCTGGAAATTCTTGCCCGGAAAGCCAAAGAGGGCGTGGATGTGCGGGTGATGTATGACGGCACCTGCGAATTTTCCACCCTGCCCCATGATTATCCAAAACGACTCCAGGCTCTGGGCATCAAATGCAAGATGTTTGCCCCCATGACGCCCTTTGTCTCCACTCACTATAACTACCGGGACCATCGGAAGATCGCCGTCATTGACGGCCATACCGCTTTCACCGGCGGGGTGAACCTGGCCGATGAGTACATCAACCGCCGCCCCCGCTTCGGCCATTGGAAGGATACTGCCATCCGCCTCCGGGGCGAGGCGGTGCCCAGCTTTACTTTGATGTTCCTGCAAATGTGGGGTGTGGACGAGAAAGAGCTGGAGATCGACCGCTTCCTGGCCTATCCTACCCAGGCGCCGGCAGAGGCCAGGGGCTATGTCCTGCCCTATGGGGATTGCCCCCTGGACGACGACAAGGTGGGCGAGCGGGTGTATATGGACATTCTCAACCGGGCGGAGCACTATGTCTATATCATGTCTCCTTACCTGATTCTGGATGGCGAGATGGAGACCGCATTGAAATTCGCTGCCGAGCGGGGCGTGGATGTGCGCCTGGTGCTGCCGGGCATCCCGGATAAAAAGGCGCCCTGGGCCCTGGCCAAGACCCACTACAGCTCACTGCTTGCTTCCGGCGTAAAGATTTATGAGTACAGCCCCGGCTTTGTACATGCCAAGGTCTTTGTGGCGGATGATAAGGAGGCGGTGGTGGGCACCATCAATCTGGATTATCGCAGCCTTTACCACCATTTTGAGTGTGCCGCTTTTCTGTATGATACCCCCTGTATTCCCGATATCCGCGCCGATGTGGAGGCCACCATGGCCCGTTCCGCCCTTGTGGGGAAGGATTTCATGGAACACGAGAAACTGAGCATCAAGCTCATGGGCTTTCTGCTGAAAACCGTTGCGCCCCTGCTGTAAAAGGGGCCCTTGTCCCGCCGACACGCAATCAGAGAAAACCGCCGGAAAGGAGGGTGGCTATGCCTGCCGCCTATGCCCATTACCGCTTTGGTCAGCTTGTGCTTTCCCGCCTGCCGGCAGAAAAACAGAAAATAATTCAGGTCCACCGCGCCCTCTATGACATGGGACTTCAGGGGCCGGACCTGCTGTTTCATTACCGCCCCTTGAGCCATGACCCGCTGAAGGGAACCGGCTCCCGGATGCATGAAGCCCCGGCAGAAGCCTTCTTCGGTCCGGCAGGGGAGCAGTTGGACCGCAGCCGGGACAGCGACGCCCTGCTGGCCTATCTCTGGGGCTTCGTCTGCCACTTCGCCCTGGATTTCCACTGTCACCCCTATATAGACGCCGCCGAGGCGGCGGGTGGACCGGGCCACCTGGCAATGGAGGCGGACTTTGACCGTGCCCTGCTGACGGAAGCCGGCCTGCCCATTGCCCCGGCCAGCACCGCCGGTCACATTAAACTCTCCCGAAAAAATGCCCGGCTGATCTGTGTCCTGTTCCCCGGCGTTTCCGCCCGGCAGCTCCACATGGCTGCGGTCACCATGGGCCTGAACCAGCGCCTTCTCAGCAGCCAGCGCCCCCTTGTCCGCGGCCTGGTGACGGCGGCCCTGAAGCTTTTCGGCTGCTATGAAAAGCTGGGCCCCATGATGCTCCATTCCCAGCCGGACCCCCGCTGTGCGGAAAGCAGCCGTCAGCTGGCGGTCTGCTTTGCCCAGGCTCAGGACACGGCCCTGCGGCTGATTGAAGCCTTCCAGGCCAGCGCCCAGGGCCTTCAGGACTACGACCCTCTGTATCAGTATAATCATGACGCGCAAAGGAAGTGACGCCATGAAAAGCAAGCTCACAGCCCAGGAAAAGAAATGGGTGCTCTATGACGTGGGCAACTCCGCCTTCATCCTCCTGGTCACCACCATCATCCCCATTTACTTCAACTCCCTGGCCAAAAACGGCGGTCTGGACGCGGTACAGTATCTGGCCTATTGGGGCTATGCCGCCTCTGCCGCCACCCTGCTGGTGGCGCTCAGCGGCCCGGTTCTGGGCGCCGTGTCCGACTGGCGGGGCAGGAAAAAGCCCATGTTCCTGTGCGCAGCACTGCTGGGCATCCTCGGCTGTGTGCTGCTGGGCTTCATGGGCGGCTGGCTCAGCTTCCTGTGTATGTTCGTTCTGGCCAAGCTGGGCTATTCCCTCAGCCAGATTTTCTATGACTCCATGCTGTCCGACGTGACGGAACCGGCGCGCATGGACAATGTCTCCTCCCAGGGCTACGCCTGGGGCTATATCGGCAGCTGCGTTCCCTTCCTGCTCTGCCTGGGCCTGGTTCTGGGTTCCGGCGCCCTGGGCCTTGCCATGTCCACCGCAATGACCCTGGCCTTCCTCATTATCAGCGTCTGCGTGCTGGCCTATTGCGGCATTGCCATCTTTGCCATGCTCATGAGCACCCAGGCCCATTTCTGGATACTGGCCGTGGTGGTGGGCATGTTCCAGGGCGGCGTGCAGGCCCTGTCCCGGTCCCACTTTGCCAAGATCATCCCCCCGGAAAAATCCGGCGAATATTTTGGCCTGCTGGATATCTGCGGCAAGGGCGCCTCCATGCTGGGCACCTTCACCGTCAGCCTGGTCTCCCAGCTCAGCGGCAGCACCAGCCTGGGCGTGGGCGCCATCGCTCTGTTCTTCGTGGTGGGCCTTGTCCTCTTCCGCTCTTCCCTGCGGACCAGAGAATGAAAAGCATAGAAAAAATCTCCCTCTTTTTGAAAGAGGGAGATTTTTTATTCAGTCTATGCGGCAACGCTGGGCCAGCAGGGCGGCCGTGTATTCCAGACCGTAAGCCAGGGCGTCCTCGTCCAACCGATAGCGGGCGTTGTGATGGGGCGCGTCGCTGCCCTTGGCCGGGTTGGCGGCGCCCAGCTCCAGGAAGAAGCCGGGACAGACCTGATCGTAATAGCAAAAGTCGTCACCAGGGGCAATGGGCGCCAGCTCCTGCACCGCCTCCGGGCCGAACTGCCCGGCGATCAGTTCCCTGGCCCACTGGGTCAGCGCCGGGTCATTGTATATGGAGTCGTAACCCCGGATATAGTCCACCTCTGCCGCAGCGCCGGCGGCCTGGGCAATTCCCTGGCTGATGGCCCGGATGCGCTGTTCTGCCGTCTGGCGCACCGCCTCATCATAGCTGCGTACCGAGCCGGTCAGGTGCATGGCACCGGGGATGATGTTGTAGGCCGAGCCGGCGTTGGCATGACATACGGAGAGCACCGCCATATCGCTGGGCTTGATGGAGCGGGACAGCACCGTCTGCAGCCCCATGATGATCTGGGCGCCCACCACAATGGGGTCCACGCACTCCTGGGGCATGCTGGAGTGGCCGCCCTTGCCGGTAATCTCAATTTCAAACCGGTCCGTGGCGGAGGTGAGCACGCCGCTGCAAACGCCGAATTTCCCTGTGGGCAGGGTGCTGGTCAGATGCAGGCCAAACACCTCGTCCACGCCCTCCAGAACCCCGGCCCGAATGACCTCCACCGCGCCGCCGGGAGGGGTCTCCTCCGCGTGCTGGAAGATAAAGCGAAGTTCGCCCGCCAAGTCCTCCCGCCATGCCGCCAGCAGCCGCACTGCGTTAAGCAGGATAGCGGCATGGCCGTCATGACCGCAGGCGTGCATAGCACCTTGGTTGCAGGAGCGGTAGGGCAGCTCGTTTGCCTCGTTTATGGGCAGGGCGTCAATATCCGCCCGGATGGCCAGGCAGCGCCCGGGCCGGCCGGTTTTCAGCACCGCCATCACGCTGGTGGCCGTGGGGCGGCTCAAGGCAAGGCCGGGAATCTCTGCCAGCGCCTTTTCAATGTAGGCAGCCGTCTCAAACTCCTGGAAGGAAAGCTCCGCGTGTTGGTGGAACCAGCGCCTGTCCGCAATGCAGCGGGGCAGCAGCGCTTGGGCCTGGCTGTGAATATCCGTCATCATCTATGCCTCAACTCCTGTCGTGATCATAAACCGGGACGCACCGCGTCCAGACTTATTTTATCCCACTTGGGCAAAATGGTCAAGCCGTTTGGGTGATGGTGATCGATTACCATTTGACTGCGCCGCAAAGCCCGATGAAAATACCAAAAAATAATGCGGATTTTTGAAAATTAGGGCTTGCAATTGTGGACGAATTGTGCTAATATAATTTGGCAACAGAGATCCGGGTGTAGCGCAGATGGTAGCGCGCTTGAATGGGGTTCAAGAGGCCGCTAGTTCGAATCTAGTCACTCGGACCAGCAAAACGCAGAGTGTTCGTAAGAGCACCCTGCGTTTCTGTTTTCTGAGCAGAGAACTAGTGGCCTCTTGCAATATAATAATGGCCGCAAGCGGCCAAAGCGGCGTAAGCGCCGCTGGCGGCCGCTAGTTCGAATCTAGTCACTCGGACCAGCAAAACGCAGAGTGTTCGTAAG
>CAMCCC010000034.1 GCA_945873205.1 uncultured bacterium | reverse complement strand
GATGGCTTCGGTGCAGGAGGCGGCGGTGTTATCGGTGGGGATGTAGAGCACGTCGCACTCGGCACAGGCGGAAGCGGTGACATTGGCAACATCGTTGGAGTCAGCGAAGGTGTACTCGGTGACGGTGTAGCCCAGCTCGGTCAGCATGGGAGCGATGGTCTCAGCCTGGAACTTGGAGTTGGGCTCGCCGGAGCAGTAGACAATGCCAACGGTCTTGGCATCGGGGAACAGCTCGGAGAGCATCTGGGCCTGACCGTCCAGAGGAGCCAGGTCAGAGGTACCGGAAATGTTGGTGCCGGAGACGCCGGTAAAGCCCTCAATGCCCAGGGCGGTGCCGTAGTCGGTGATGGAGGTGCCCAGGATGGGGATCACATTGGTGGCGGAAGCGGCAGCCTGGAGGGAAGCGGTGGCGTTGGCCATGATCAGGTCAACCTCGTCGCTGACAAACTGGTTGCAGATAACAGAGCAGGTGGCGGAGTCGCCGGAAGCCTTCTGATCATTGAAGCTGACGCTGTCGCCCAGCTTCTCGGTGAGGGCATCCTTGAAGCCCTGGGTAGCGGCATCAAGGGCGGGGTGCTGAACCAGCTGGCAGATGCCAATGTTGAAAACCTGGGCCTCCTCGGCGGGGGCTTCCGCAGCGGGAGCCTCGGCAGCGGGGGCCTGGGTAGCGGCAGGGGCCTGAGAACCGCCGCAGGCGGCCAGGGCAAAGATCATTGCTGCAACACACAGCAGGGAAAGAAGCTTTTTCATTTTCATTTTCTCCTTCGTTTAATCTAACCAGAGACAAAACAAGCTGCACAGACTGCCATCTGTGCAGCTTTGAAATTAACCACAAAATGGGGAACTTCTACCGGCAGCACAAACGACCATTACCTTTAAACATAAAAAAGTAATAGTTAAAATAATATCTGGCTGCAAAAGCGAAGTTAGACATATTGCGCCTCCCTGATTGTTGAGAACACTTTAGCGCTTTTTGGTGTAAAAGTCAATACCCTTTCTTACATTTTATTATATTTATCGTTCACGAAATCTTAACGGCCTGCCGTATTTACCCAAAGGCCGGTATCATGTATAATATAAATAAGAAAAATCAGAAGGGGTATTGCATTGTATAACCGAAGTGTCATTAAGGAAAAAACCCGGGAGGCCATGGCCTCGGTGCTGCCCATCACTGCCATTGTGGCGGTGCTGTGCTTTGCGCTGGTGCCCATGGAAAGCGGGCTGATGCTGTCTTTCCTGCTGGGGGCCGTCCTGCTGGTGCTGGGCATGGGCCTGTTCACCCTGGGGGCCGAAATGTCCATGAGCCGCATCGGCAACCTGATTGGAGCCGGCATGACGAAATCCCGGAAGCTGGGCCTGATCCTGTTTTTGAGCTTCCTGCTGGGCGCGGCGGTCACCGTGGCGGAGCCGGATCTGCAGGTGCTGGCCGCCAATGTGCCGGGGATCAACAAGACGGTGCTCATCGCCGCTGTGTCCCTTGGGGTGGGGGCTTTCCTGGCCCTGTGTATGCTGCGGATCCTGCTTTCCGTGTCCCTGCGGCTGCTGCTGATTCTCTTTTACGCCCTGGTCTTTGCCCTGGCCTGTTTTATGGACACCGGGCTTTTATCCATTGCTTTTGATTCCGGCGGCGTCACCACCGGGCCCATGACCGTGCCTTTCATCATGGCCCTGGGCGTGGGCGTTGCCTCCATAAGAAGCGATGAGAACGCCAAGGCCGACAGCTTCGGCCTGGTGGCGCTCTGCTCCATCGGCCCCATCCTGGCGGTGATGATTCTCAGCTTTCTCTACAGCGCCGGGGAAGGGGAGGCCGCCGCTGCCAACCTGGGCAGCGTGGCCACCACGGTGGAGATCGGCAGGGACTATCTCCGGGCCATCCCCCACCAGATGGGGGAGGTGGCCCTGGCCCTGCTACCCATCGTTGGCTTCTTCCTGCTGTTCCAGGTCTTTTCCCTGAAGCTTCAGCGCCGGAGCCTGCTGCGCATCCTGATCGGCATCGCCTATACTTACCTGGGCCTGGTGCTGTTCATGACGGGGGTCAACGTGGGCTTCTCGCCCCTGGGCTATGTGCTGGGGGAAAAGCTGAGCCGGGGGAATCTGGTCTGGCTGCTGCCGCCTCTGGCCATGGTCATGGGCTGGTACATCATCAACGCCGAGCCGGCGGTACATATCCTGAACAAGCAGGTAGAGGAGCTCAGCGCCGGGGCCATCTCCCAACGGGCCATGGGCCTGTGCCTTTCCATCGCTGTGGCCGCCGCCAACGGCATCGCCATGATCCGGGTCATCACCGGGCTGCCCATCATGGTGTTTCTGGCGCCCGGTTACCTGCTGGCCCTGGGGCTCAGCTTCTTCGTGCCCCGCAGCTTCACCGCCATCGCCTTTGACTCCGGCGGTGTGGCCTCCGGCCCACTGACGGCCACCTTCATGCTGCCCTTTGCCATGGGCGCCTGCCAGGCACTGGGGGGCAACGTGATGACCGATGCCTTCGGGCTGGTGGCCCTGGTGGCCATGATGCCGCTGATCTCCGTCCAGGTCATGGGCGGAATCTATACCCTCAAGGCCCGCAGGACGGCTCCCGTTGTGCCGGAATTTGGGGATAACGAGATTATTGAACTTTGGGAGGTGTGCTGAGTGGCCCTGCATTATATCATTGCTGTCACCGACCGGGCGAAGCACCGGCCCATGGCCGCCCTGTTTGATAAGGCGGGGCTGCGGCCCATCCTCACCAACCTGGGCAATGGCACTGCCCGCAGCGAGCATCTGGCCCTCTATGGCCTGGACTCCACGGAGAAAGCCGTGGTCAGCACCGTGGCCAATGATGAGGACACCGCCGGCCTGATCCGGGCGGCCAAGGAGCAACTGTATATGGACATTCCCGGCAACGGGGTGATGCTGGCCATCCCCATCAAAAGCGTGGCCGGGGGGAGGACTCTGAACCAACTCAGCGGGGGAAAAGACATAGGAGGGAAACCGAAAATGGAATTCAAGCATGAGCTGATCATTGCCATCCTCAACGAGGGCCAGTCCGACAGCGTGATGAACGCCGCCCGGGAGGCAGGGGCCACCGGCGGCACTGTGCTCCACGCCAAGGGTACCGGCAGCCGGGAGACCGGCAAGTTCCTCAGCGTCTCCATCGCCGAGGAAAAGGACATGGTCTATATCGTTGCCAAAGCGGAGGAGAAGGCCGCCATCATGCGCTCCATCAACGAGAAGGCCGGTCCCGGCACCAGGGCGGGGGCCATCTGCTTCTCCCTGCCCATCTCCGCTGTGGTGGGCCTGCGGGAAAATGAATAATTATTATAAACTGGATCATGAAAATAATGTTATGTAAATAAGGTTACGTTAATCAAATTATGTAAATAAATCCGGGCGCTCATATGAGAGTGCCCGGATTTGTCTCGCCTGTCAAAAAGCAAGAAGCCATTGACAGCGGTAAATGGAGCGGATATAGTAAATGTAGATTATTTAACGATTGGGGCGATTTCATGGCAAAACGGATGATGGTCCTGTGTCTGGCACTGGTGCTGCTGCTCAGCGGCTGCGCCGGGGCGGGGAAGCGCGGGGGAGAGCTGGAACTGATCACCGCCACGGACCTGCACTATCTGGCCCCGTCCCTGACGGATAAGGGGGAATTTTACACTCAGATGCTGGCGGCGGCCGACGGCAAGGTCACCTATTACTGTGAGGAGCTGGTGGAGGCCTTCCTGGCGGAGGTGAAGGCGCAGAAGCCGGATGCCCTGATCCTCACCGGGGACCTGAGCTTCAACGGCGCGGTGGAGAGCCACAAGGCCCTGGCGGAAAAGCTGGCCGCCGTGGAGGCGGCGGGGGTGCCGGTCTATGTGCTGCCGGGGAACCACGATGTGTATAACCATTATGCGGCCCGCTTTCAGGGGGACGGCTATGAGCTGGTGGAGCCGGCTACCGCTGAGGTTTTCGCGGAGATCTATGCCGGCTTCGGCTATGACGAGGCCATCGCCCGGGACGGGGATTCCATCAGTTATGTGGCCCAGCTGGATGAGGAAACCCGGCTGCTGATGCTGGATACCAACACTCTGGAGAAACCCTGCGGCCTGTCAAAGGGCACGCTGGCCTGGGTGGAGCAGCAGCTGGCGGCTGCCCAGGCTGCCGGCCAGCGGGTGATTGCCGCCGGGCACCAGAATCTGTACCAGCAAACTGTTTTCAATTTCTGGTATGTGATCGGGCAGGGAGAGGCGCTGGCGGCTCTGCTGCGTGAAGCCGGTGCGGAAGTGTTTCTCAGCGGCCACCTGCATACCCAGCATATTATGACCATCGACGGTCTGACCGAGGTTGCCGGCTCTTCCCTGGCGGTGACGCCCTGCCAGTATGGGCTACTGCGCCTGAAGAAGGGCGTGTACCGCTATGAGACCCAGCCTGTGGATGTGGCGGCATGGACCAAAGGTCAGGGCCTGACGGACGAGACGCTGCTGCATTTCGCGGACTATGCCAGGGACTACTTCGACCAATGCACGATAAGCAAGATCGGCCAGCAGACGGATTTTGCCGGTTGCAGTGAAGAACAGAAGGAGGCCATGCTGGACTATGCCTGCCTTGTAAACCGGGCCTATTTCTCCGGCGACCTGCGGGAAGCCGCCAACGCCGACCCGGACGGCAGCCTGCGGCAGCTGTGGGATGACAGCGGTACCCGGATGGGGGCCTACTTCGCCACCTTCCGGGAGGAGCTGGGGCTGGACTACACCCATTGGCAGAGCGGGGAATGAAAGCCTGAGGAGGCCTGCCTGTGCTGCCTTTTCTCCCAAAAGGAACAAAGGAAAGAAGTGGAACGTCAAGAGCATGAAAGCAGCATAAAGGAGGAAAGGGTATGCGCAGAAATGGAAATAGTGTTTCCGGAGGGGCGATGCTGCTGATCCTGCTGCTGACGATACTTTGGCAGAGCTGCGGCCGCGGTGAGGATGAAATCAGCCAGGGCGAGAGCGTGGAACAGGCAGCCTGCGCCGCCGCGGAAACCTATGAAGATCTGGTGTGGGAAGATCAGAAGCCGGACATGGCGCTGATTCTGAAGCGGCTGGAAATTGCGGGCTATCCGGCAGTGGATATGGCCGGCGACTATGCTTTTGTGAACCCGGAGATGGTGAGAACCTTTTCTGCAGACAGGCAGGGAGGGACAGCCCAGAGCCTGGATTTCCTTCGGGTTTGTCTGGACGGTGGGCTGGTGTACACTGGCTTTTTCAAAGAAGAAAACGACTGGTACTGCCAACTGGTCAGGGTCGCCTGGGAGAATGGGGCGGCGGTGGTGAGCTATTCCCTGCAATATCCGCTGCTGGAACTGCGGGTTACGGAAAAGGATTACCTGATTTTCACCTGCGACATCCCGGATAATACCGCCGCCAGCTCTCACGACGGCTATATCGAACCCACCACCATGGTTCGCCTGACGCCGCTGGCGGAGGACTGCCGCCGCTGCGGGGCGTTGTATCTGGAGCCCATCGGCTATAACTATCATAATCTGTTCACCACCACATGGACGGGGGCAGATATGGAGGCCGTCTGCCTCAACGACCTGTACCTGTCCTTATACAAGGCGGAGCAGGGGGCCTTCATCTCCTACTTCAACAATCCCTATCCCACCGAGGATGATACAGGGATTTCCCATGTGCCCAGGGAAGAATTTGAAACCCTGCTGATGAAGTACACCTGCCTTGACCGGGAGCGCATCCGGGCCTGGGCCAGGTATGACCGGGAGACAGACAGCTACCCGGTGTGCATTGAGGGGCCCCATGACGGCCTGGCGAAAATTCCCGTGCCGGAAGTGGTGGACGTACAGCGCAATGAGGACGGAAGCCTGCGCCTCACAGTGGATGCCCTGCTGGTTTCCCGGGCGACGGACCGGGCCTTTACCCACATTGTCACCATCCAGCTTGCGGCGGACGGCAGCTACCGGGTTCTTGCCAATGAACTGCTGGAAGATACGGACAATATCCTGCCGGACTATGAAAGCCTGCTGCCCTGAAAAAAAGAAAAATGGCCGCTTACATCCAGTAAGCGGCCATATGTATTGCGATGAGAATGGCGGTGATCAGGGAAAGAATTCGGTGCCAGCGCATTTTCTGCTTCGGCTCCTTCATCATGTGGCAGGCGGCGATGATCACAAAGCACATGATAAAGACCGCCAACCCGCTGAGGGGAAGAAGCAGGTTTCCCAGCCTGAAAAAGCGGAAGCAGAGGATGAGGTGAATAAGCCCCGCCAGCAGCAGCCCGGCGCTGGCCGGTTCGTGCAGCTTCATAAGAGCGCCGTTGAGCTTGTGCAGCCCCAGCTTGCGCAGGGGATACTTGACGGCGAGAAGCAGGAAACAGACAAGAGCGAGCAAGCCAAGAATGATACGCATGGTATGACCTCCGGTGTTTTTCTCATATTCTAGCATAAAAAACAAGCCTGGGCAAGAGGGCGGGTTTGCGATGATTGGATTTGATGGTGCTCGAGAGGAATACTTGTTTGCATTTTTCGCTTTGCGAAAAATAGAAGTGTCAGCCAGTGTCTGCACTGGCTGACGAAAGCGCCGCAGGCGCTTTCGATTTTGATTCAAGTCTCCCTCTCAAACAATAAAAATACCAGACAGCCCAAAAAGCTGTCTGGTATTTTTGGTGCGAGAGAGGAGACTTGAACTCCCACGTCGGTTGACACACGCCCCTCAAACGTGCCTGTCTACCTGTTCCAGCACTCTCGCATATTCGCCGGCGCACAAGCTGCATTGAAAGCTATGTACGCACTCCGGCCTGCCACATTTAAGGCATAAGGAATTATAGCAGATAATCAGGATTTGTCAAGGACGATTTTCAAATTCCCGAAATTTTTCCCCCTCAGTTCCCTAAGCAGAAAAGCCGCCGTCATCACCAGCACCACGATCAGCGCCCAGGAGCCATAGCGCATGGGCAGCAGGTAGCGCATCTTCAGATAGGCGTGGTAGCCCAGCAGAGAGGCAAACTGGCACAGCACGGCGGCAGGGGAAAGCTGCCACACCGAGAAGGCCAGCACCACCGTAAGAATATCCGCCGCAAAGAAATACCGGTCATGCATATGGGGCAGCAAAAAGGGGATACCCACCGCCAGCAGTACCGCGGCGGCCAGCATGGCCTTGTTGGAAAGCCTCTTTCGGTTTACATAACAAACGATCAACACCAGCGCCATAAAGGCGAAGGCGGCGGCCACCGCCAGCTTGGCGGCCAGGGCCTCGTTCTCCACATGCCAGAAGATGCCGAAGATGGAAGGGGAGTTGTAGTTCAGGCCGGAGCCGATGCTGCCGGTCTGGTTGAAGTAAAGGGTCAGGGTTTCCGCAAAGGGCCGGCCCAGCAGCACCGCCGGCAGCACCAGCAGCACATAGAACAGGGGGAACAGGGCAAAGTGCCACAGCTTATAGCGCTTCTGCATCCACAGCACCGCCAGCACCGGCATGACGAACACCGCCTGCAGCTTGAAGCCAAAGGACAGGGTGATGGCCAGCATGGACAGCACCGGCCGGTCCTCCAATGCCCAGTAGATGCTCATCAGCGCCAGCGCCACATAGATGCTGTCACACTGACCCCAGAGGGAGCCGTTGAGCACAACCGTGGGCAAAAATAGCACTGCAAAGAAGCAGCCCAGCCGGGCCTTTTCGTTGCCGCCCAGCTTCCGGACAATGCCCATGGCGGCCCAGGCCAGCAGCACGTCAAAAAGGATGCTCAGCAGCTTGATGAGATACAGGTCCTTTACCGGCAGATAGGAGAACAGGGCCAGGAAATAGAGATAGGGAATGTTATAGTTGCCGATGGGATAGCGCAGGGCGGCAAAGCCCCCGTTCTGGCGGAAAAAATCCACCCAGACCGTCAGAAAATTCTGATAATCCAGCGTCTCATAATCCAGACACCAGACCCGCAGCCCAAAGGCCGCCCCCAGCAGCAGGGCAGAAAAAACCACCGAAAGGGTGGAGCGCAGAACGCCGCTGCGGTACAGCAGCCACCAGGCCAGCAGCGCCTCCAGACAGACAAGAATGGCAACAATGTAGTCCATGGTCATACCTCGGTTGTGATAAAAAAACAGGCCGGAGCAAACCTCCAGCCAAAAAAATCATGATTTTACAAAAAAGTCCTTGACTTATCCACGCATGCAATGGTAAAATAGATCGCTATGTGCCCAGGGGAAGGGGAGCATACCCCCACTTTCATCTGTGCACAGTATAGCACCTGACACCCGTAAAATCAACACCGGCTGTAAAGAGTGTGACAACATGGCCGGGTGTTTGCAATTACTTTTAAGGAGAGTGCGCCAATGCCAAAAGATGTCCTCTACGGCAAGACTTTGAGAAAAAGCTTTGCCCGCACCCAGGAGATTATGGAGATGCCCAATCTCTTGGAGATCCAGAAGAGCTCCTACAAGTGGTTTTTGGAGACCGGCCTGCGTGAGGTTTTCCGTGATGTTGACTCCGTTACCGACTATTCTGGCAATCTGGAGCTGAGCTTCATAGATTATTCTATGAATGAAAAGCCCAAGTATACCGAGGAAGAGTGCAAGGCCAGAGACGCCACATACGCCGCTCCCCTCAAGGTCCGTGTGCGTCTGCGCAACAAGGAGACCGAGGAGATCAAGGAGCAGGAAATCTTCATGGGCGACTTCCCCCTGATGACCCCCGGCGGCACCTTCGTCATCAACGGCGCAGAGCGTGTTATCGTCTCCCAGATCGTCCGTTCCCCCGGTGTGTACTTTGACAGGACCACCGACAAGGCCATGATTACCAGCTACGCCTCCACCATCATCCCTTACCACGGCGCCTGGCTGGAGTATGAGACCGACGCCAACGACATCTTCTCCGTCCGTATCGATAAGAACCGCAAGCTGCCCATTACCTGGTTCCTGAAAGCCATGGGCGCCTACGACGAGAACCGCCCCGCCACCTGGCTCAGCTGCGTGGCCGACCCCTTTGTGGGCGCCACCACCAATGAGCGCATCATGGAAATCTTCGGCGAGGACGAGCGGATGGTGGCCACCATCGACAGGGACACCACCACCAGCCGGGATGAGTGCCTGCTGGAAATCTACCGCAAGCTGCGCCCCGGCGATCCCCCCACGGTGGAATCCGCCGAGACCCTGCTGGACGGGCTGTTCTTTGACCGCCGCCGCTATGAGATCTCCAACGTGGGCCGCTACAAGTTCAACAAGAAGCTGTCCCTGTTCCCCCGCATTGCCGGGTTTGAACTGGCCGCTCCCGTGGCCGACCCCTTCACCGGCGAGCTACTGGCTGATGCCGGCGAGATCATCTCCCGCGACAAGGCCAGAGAGATCGCCGACGCCGGCGTGATCGACGTGCTGCTGAAGGCCGACGGCAAGACCGTCCGCGTGTTCTCCAACGGCATGGTGGATATCTCACGCTATGTGGACTTTGACCCGGCAGAGCTGGGCATCAAGGAAAAGGTCCGCGGCATCGTCATGAAGCAGCTGTGCGAGCAGTATCAGGGCGAGGCTTTGAAGGACGCCATCCGCGACAATATCGACGTGCTGATCCCCAAGCACATCGTGGTGGACGATATCTTCTCCTCCGTCAACTACCTCAACTGCCTGGCCCACGGCATCGGTGAGCCGGACGACATTGACCATCTGGGCAACCGCCGCGTCCGCTGCGTGGGCGAGCTGCTGCAGAACCAGTTCCGCATCGGCTTCAGCCGCATGGAGCGCGTGATCCGCGAGCGCATGACCATTCAGGATCTGGACATCGTCACCCCCCAGAGCCTGATCAACATCCGCCCCGTCACCGCCGCCATCAAGGAGTTCTTCGGCTCCTCCCCCCTGAGCCAGTTCATGGACCAGACCAACCCCCTGGCAGAGCTGACCCATAAGCGCCGTATGTCCGCTCTGGGCCCCGGCGGTCTGAGCAGAGAGCGGGCCAGCTTTGACGTCCGTGACGTGCACTACAGCCATTACGGCCGTCTCTGCCCCATTGAGACGCCCGAAGGCCCCAACATCGGCCTGATCAACTACCTGGCCTCCTACGCCCGTGCCAATGAGTACGGCTTCCTGGTGGCCCCCTACCGCAAGGTGGAAAAGGGCACCTGCCGGGTCACCGACCAGGTGGATTACATGACCGCCGACATGGAGGATCAGTATGTGGTGGCCCAGGCCTCCGAGCCTGTGGATGAAAACGGCGTGTTTATCAACAAGCGTATCACCTGCCGTCACCGCAACGATACCATTGAAGTCAACCGGGAAGATGTTGACTATGTGGACGTCAGCCCCAAGATGATGGTCTCCATCGCAACCGCCATGATCCCCTTCCTGGAGAACGACGACGCCAACCGTGCCCTGATGGGCGCCAACATGCAGCGTCAGGCCGTTCCCCTGATGACCACCCAGGCCCCCATCGTTGCCACTGGCATCGAGCACAAGTGCGCCGTTGACTCCGGCGTTTGCGTGCTGGCTGAAGGCGACGGCGTGGTCACCCGGGTTGACGCCCAGTACATCACCGTCCGCTATGACGCCGGTGAGACCAAGGATTACAAGCTCATCAAGTTTGCCCGCTCCAACCAGGGCACCTGCATCAACCAGCGCCCCATCGTCAATGCCGGCGACCGGGTCTGCGAGGGTGATGTTCTGGCCGACGGCCCCAGCACCTCCAACGGTGAGATCGCCCTGGGCAAGAACATCCTGGTGGGCTACATGAACTGGGAAGGCTACAACTACGAGGACGCCATCCTGCTCAACGAGCGGCTGGTTATGGAGGACGTGTTCACCTCCCTGCATGTGGAGGAGTACGAGTGCGACGCCCGTGACACCAAGCTTGGGCCTGAGGAGATCACCCGTGACATCCCCGGCGTTGGCGACGACGCCCTGAAATATCTGGACGAGCGCGGCATCATCATGGTGGGCGCGGAAGTCACCGCCGGCGACATCCTGGTGGGCAAGGTCACCCCCAAGGGCGAGACCGACCTGACCGCTGAGGAGCGCCTGCTGCGGGCCATCTTCGGCGAGAAGGCCAGGGAAGTCCGTGACACCTCGCTGAAGGTGCCTCACGGCGAAAGCGGCATCATTGTGGACGTGAAGGTCTTTACCCGCGAGAACGGCGACGAGATGAACCCCGGTGTGAACCAGGTTGTCCGTGTCTACATTGCCCAGAAGCGCAAGATCTCCGTGGGCGACAAGATGGCCGGCCGCCACGGCAACAAGGGCGTTGTCTCCCGTGTTCTGCCCCGTGAGGATATGCCCTATCTGCCTGACGGCACCCCGCTGGACATCGTGCTGAACCCCCTGGGCGTGCCTTCCCGTATGAACATCGGTCAGGTACTGGAGGTTCACCTTGGCTATGCTGCCGAGGCTCTGGGCTGGAAGGTTGCCACCCCCGTGTTTAACGGCGCCAACGAGTCCACCATCCGCGAGACCCTGCGCCAGGCCGGCCTGCGGGAGGACGGCAAGAGCGTCATGTACGACGGCCGCACCGGCGAGAAATTCGATAACGACGTCACCGTTGGCTGGGTCTACTTCCTGAAGCTCCACCATCTGGTTGACGATAAGATTCATGCCCGTTCCACCGGCCCCTACAGCCTGGTCACCCAGCAGCCCCTGGGCGGCAAGGCCCAGTTCGGCGGCCAGCGCTTCGGAGAGATGGAGGTCTGGGCCCTGGAGGCTTACGGCGCTGCCTATACCCTGCAGGAGATCCTGACCGTCAAGTCCGACGACGTGACCGGTCGTGTCAAGACCTATGAGGCCATCGTCAAGGGCAACAACATTCCGCAGCCTGGCGTGCCGGAATCCTTCAAGGTTCTGGTGAAGGAGCTGCAGTCCCTGTGCCTGGATATCCGCGTGCTGGATGAAAACGGCCAGGAGATCGAGCTGAAGGATGACGACGAGGATGATTTCATCCCCGATATGAAGGACGAGTTCTACCAGTCCGATGACAGCGAGATTGAAGCCGAGGGCTTCACCATCGAGGACATCCCCGAGGATGAGCTGGACGTGGGCTTCAGCGATAATGATTACAGTGATGACGAGGAGGATATGTGATGAGCTACACACCGTTTGATGCTATTCAGATAGGCATTGCCTCCCCTGAAATGATTAAAAGCTGGTCCTACGGCGAAGTGAAAAAGCCGGAGACCATCAACTACCGCACCCTCAAGCCCGAGCGGGACGGCCTGTTCTGCGAGCGCATTTTCGGGCCCACCAAGGACTGGGAGTGCCACTGCGGCAAGTATAAGAAGATCCGCTACAAGGGCAAGATCTGCGACCGCTGCGGCGTGGAAGTCACCAAGAGCAAGGTGCGCCGCGAGCGCATGGGCCATATCGAGCTGGCCGCCCCCGTGTCCCACATCTGGTACTTCAAGGGCATCCCCAGCCGCATGGGTCTGATGCTGGACCTTACCCCCAGAATGTTGGAGAAGGTGCTGTACTTTGCCAACTATATCGTCATTGATCCCGGCTTTACCCCTCTGGAAAAGTGCCAGATCCTCACCGAGCGTGAGTATCGGGATATGCGGGAGAAGTATGAGGACGATTTCAAGGCCGGCATCGGCGCCGAGGCCATCAAGGAGCTGCTGCAGCAGATCGACTGCGAGAAGCTGGCGCTGGAGCTGCGGGAGGAACTGAAAACCGCCAGCGGCCAGAAGAAGGCCAAGATCGTCAAGCGCCTGGAGGTTGTTGAGGCCTTCCGCCAGAGCGGCAACCGCCCCGAGTGGATGATCATTGACATCCTGCCCGTTATTCCCCCCGAAATCCGCCCCATGGTTCAGCTGGACGGCGGCCGTTTCGCCACCTCCGACCTGAACGACCTGTACCGCCGGGTCATCAACCGCAACAACCGCCTCAAGAGACTGCAGCAGCTGAACGCCCCTGACATCATCGTGCGCAACGAGAAGCGTATGCTGCAGGAGGCCGTGGACGCTCTGATCGACAATGGCCGCCGGGGCCGTGCCGTCACCGGCGCCAACTCCCGCGCCCTCAAGTCCCTCAGTGATATGCTCAAGGGCAAGCAGGGCCGCTTCCGTCAGAACCTGCTGGGCAAGCGCGTGGACTACTCCGGCCGAAGCGTTATCGTGGTCGGCCCCGACCTGAAGATTTATCAGTGCGGCGTGCCCAAGGAAATGGCCATTGAGCTGTTCCGTCCCTTCGTCATGAAAAAGCTGGTGGAGGACGGCGTTGCCAACAACATCAAGTCCGCCAAGAAGATGGTGGATAAGCAGCGCACCGAGGTCTGGGACGCCCTGGAGGACGTGATCAAGGAGCACCCCGTGCTGCTCAACCGCGCCCCCACCCTGCACCGTCTGGGCATCCAGGCCTTTGAGCCCATCCTGGTGGAAGGCCGCGCCCTGCGCCTGCACCCCCTGGTCTGCACCGCATACAACGCCGACTTTGACGGCGACCAGATGGCAATTCATGTGCCCCTGTCCGCCGAGGCCCAGGCCGAGGCCCGTATCCTGATGCTCTCTGCCAACAACCTGCTGCGCCCCCAGGACGGCCACCCGGTCACCGTTCCTACCCAGGACATGATTCTGGGCTCCTACTACCTGACCATGATGCGCATCGGCTCTGCCGAGAAGGGCGCGGAGCGGCTGGTGATCGACGATCCCGGCGATACCGGCTTTGAGGCCGGCACCATCCAGGACGGCGACGCCATCTATGAGGCCAACCTGAAGGCCAAGCAGGAGGGCACCAAGCCCTGCACCTACAAGCCCACCCTCATGTACCGCGACTCCAACGAGGCCATCATGGCCTATAACGAGGGCGATGTGGGCCTGCACGCCCCCATCCGCCTGCGGGTCACCAAGACCATTGACGGCGTGGAGACCAAGAAGATCATCACCACCACTGTGGGCCGCATCATCTTCAACGAGCCCATTCCCCAGGATCTGGGCTATGTGGACCGCACCGACCCCGAGCACGCCTTTGACCATGAGATCAGCTTCCAGGTGGGCAAGAAGCAGCTGGGCGATATCATCGACCGCTGCATCCAGAAGTACGGCTTCACCATTTCCGCCGAGGTGCTGGACAGCATCAAGGCCCTGGGCTACAAGTACTCCACCAAGGGCGCCATCACCATCTCCGTTGCGGATATGACCGTGCCCGACGCCAAGTATGAGCTGATCAAGGCCACCGAGCAGGAGGTCGTGAACATTGAGCGCCAGTACAAGCGCGGCTTCATCACCGATGACGAGCGCTACCGCCTGGTGGTTTCCGAGTGGGAAAAGACCACCAAGGACGTGACCGACGCCCTGCAGAACTGCCTGGATGAGTACAACCCCATCTACATGATGGCAAACTCCGGCGCCCGTGGCTCCATGAACCAGATCCGTCAGCTGGCCGGTATGCGTGGCCTGATGGCAAACACCGCCGGTAAGACCATCGAAATTCCCATCAAGTCCAACTTCCGTGAAGGCCTGTCCGTTCTGGAGTATTTCATCTCCACCAGAGGCGCCCGTAAGGGTATGGCCGATACCGCTCTGCGTACCGCCGACTCCGGTTACCTGACCCGCCGTATGGTTGACGTCTGCCAGGAAGTCATCATCCGTGAGCAGGACTGCGGCACCACCGAGGGCGTCTGGGCCGGCGCCGTGTACGATCGGGGCCAGCTGGTTGAGTCTTTCGGCACCAGCATCCACGGCCGTTTCCCCGCCGCTCCCATCACCGACCCTGCCACCGGCGAGCTGCTGTTCGGTACCGACCACATGCTCATGCCCGAGGACGCCGAGGTGCTGGAAGCCCACGGCATCCACAAGGTCTATATCCGCAGCGTCCTCACCTGTGAGGCCCGCTCCGGCGTCTGCGCCAAGTGCTACGGCATCAACCTGGCCATTGGCCGTCCCGTCAACGCCGGCGAGGCCGTGGGCGTCATCGCTGCCCAGTCCATCGGTGAGCCCGGTACGCAGCTGACCATGCGTACCTTCCACACCGGCGGCGTCGCAGGCGACGACATCACCCAGGGTCTGCCCCGTGTTGAAGAGCTGTTTGAGGCCCGTAAGCCCAAGAAGATGGCTGTCCTGTCGGAGATCTCCGGCACCGTCACCATCGACGAGGCCAAGAAGGGCGTTATGTACTCCCTCACCGTCACCAACGAGGCCCAGGGCGAGACCGTGGTCTACACCGTTCCCCACTCCGCCGGTATCCTGGTCCACAACGGCGACCATGTGGATAAGGGTCAGGAGCTGACCGCCGGCGCCCTCAATCCCCATGATGTGCTGCGCATCCGCGGCGTAAACGACGATGAGTTCGGCCGCCAGGGCGTTCGCAGCTATATCACCAGCGAGGTTCAGAAGGTGTACCGTCAGCAGGGCGTTGACATCAACGATAAGCACATCGAAGTCATCGTCCGCCAGATGATGCGCAAGGTCCGCGTGGAGGAAGCCGGCAGTACCGACCTGCTCTCCGGCGCCACCGTGGATATCTCCGCTGTCAAGGACGCCAACCACCAGATCGACCAGCGCATCGCCGCCGGCGAGGAAGGCCTGAGCCACGCCACCTATACCCAGCTGCTCATGGGCATCACCAAGGCCTCTCTGGCCACGGAGAGCTTCCTCTCCGCCGCCTCCTTCCAGGAGACCACCAAGGTCCTTACCGACGCCGCCATCAAGGGCAAGGTGGACCACCTGGTGGGCCTGAAGGAGAACGTCATCATCGGTAAGCTGATCCCCGCCGGTACCGGCCTGACCATGTACCGGGACTTTGAGGAGAAAACCGACGAGACCATGCCCGAAGCACCCGAGGAGTACGTTGACCTGTCCGCTCTGGTCAGCAAGACCAACGCGCTCTAATCCCCCAAAACTGCATCAAACCATAGCAAAGCTGCCGCCTGATTTCAGGCGGCAGCTTTTTTCAGAAGCAATAATTGAAGGCTGAAAAGTTTTTCAGGAAAGGGCTTGCTGTAGCCCGATGCATATAGTATAATATCAACACGATACTGCGCGGAGGAATTCTGCTGCAATGACAGGAAGAATTCTTCAACCGTAATATTGGCCCGGCTTCCCGAATAAAATGGGAAGAACAGGTAAAAAAGTCTTTTGGAGGGAAAGAGAATGCGAAAATTTACAAGAGTTTTGTGCCTCTGTCTGATGCTGGCTCTGGTGTTTTCTCTCGGCTTGCCCGCTGCCTTTGCTGAGGGAACGGAGCCGGAGCCTGAAGCAGTGGAACCGACGCCCACACCGGCGCCGGAAGTACCTGAACCGACGTCCACACCTGCGCCGGAAGTACCTGACCCGGAAACACCTTCACCGTATGTAGAACCCAAAATACCTTGCCACCATATAAGCAGGGAATATGTAGTGGATGAAGCTTCTACCTGCTCAAAAGAAGGTTCAGGGCATTGGGTATGCAAAACTTGCGGGGCAACCGATACTTATTCGATTCCCAAAAATCTCCTTGCGCATAATCCATCCGCAACTAACGTGGTAAGCGGCAGCTTCATAGATGCATCGCATACTGTTCAATGCTCGGATTGCGGACTGAAGTGGACTGAATTGCACAGCAGAGTAATTGACTCTGAGAAGCCCGCAACCTGCCTGGAAGACGGACACAGTGCTGGCGTGTATTGCAGCGCCGGCTGCGGTTATGATACGAGAATCGTGTATTCCGCTCCCGGTGAGCACACCTGGGGCGCATGGACGGAGACCAAAGCCGCCACCTGCACCGAGGACGGCCTTGAGACCAGGGAATGTTCCAAGTGCCCGGCGACTGAGCAGCGGACGATAAAGGCTCCCGGTGAGCACACCTGGGGCGAGTGGAAAGTGACCAAAGCCGCCACCTGCACCGAGGATGGCCTTGAGGTCAGAACTTGTACCAAGTGCCCGGCGACTGAGCAGCGGACGATAAAGGCCGGCCACACCTGGGGCGCATGGACGGAGACCAAAGCCGCCACCTGCACCGAGGACGGCCTTGAGACCAGGGAATGTTCCA
>CAMCCC010000033.1 GCA_945873205.1 uncultured bacterium | reverse complement strand
TCCTATTCAGCAACACACCATACCCGAAAGGAGCGACAATAGCCAGCCCAAAAGCGGAGAGTTACCAGATTGTTAAGAGTTTCATTGGTGAGCGAGACTATACTTGTTGCCTTCGTTTTGTTCATATATTTCCTCCCCATCTGTTGCAGGGAGGGTGGTGCAAATGCTGGAGGTAGAAAAGTTCCTGTTCGTTGTCTACTGCGACGCAATTTTTGAATACCTCCATCGGGTATGAATTCGGATCTCACTGCTGATAGGGACTGGATGGTCTGGAGGGCGGATCGATGCCAGGTGGCTGATAAATTCCCCTTTTCCCGCGAAATCCGCGTCTATATCGGGCATGACCCCTACTTTTTTCTTGTGGGAGTAGGCTTTCAGAGATACCGACCGCAGAAGTGATATCACCCCTTCAATTTTGACCCGCTTTGGAACGCCCTGAAAACCCCCGTAACTGCCCGCACTGCGGGCAGAAGTGACCGAACAGAGCGTCACATTTGACGCCTGTTCTTTATCCCGCTTTACCTTTCGTCCCCCGCAGGTCGTTGGAAACCGGCCCAAATCCATCCCCATTCCTGATTGGTACCGTTTCCGACGTTCCCCGGCAAAGCCGCACACAGCAGCTCCCAGAGTCAAGTGGGGCGCCGATCAATCTTCAGGCTTTTCCTTGTTATCCTTCGTCTTGTTGATATATTCCCCGCTATCTGGTGAAGAGGGGGTACTCCATCTATTGTGGGCGAGTCATGGCTCTGAGGTACTTTTCAGCGACAACAGCGCTTCTCCCACAAACCACCCACGCCGCTTCGGAAGTGGCTTGAAGGTGTACGGACGCCACCCATCCCCCTCCGAGGGCACATAGCGGCACACAGCGCCAAACAAGGAGCGAATTGCCGTGCGTTGCGTCCTTTCCTGGTGCGTGCGCTATTTCTTTGTTACAGCGTATCAATTTTTGAAGGGGCCTCTGCCTTTTTCCCTGCTTTTCTCCCCTCTTAGGGGCAGGGGAGGTCTGGGAGGTGCCCCGAATGCGTCTGGCGTATAGCCAGTGGTACATTTACCCCGCCCACGGATGAAAAACAACCGCTGTTTCCAGTTTTCTTTTTGTAGCGCCCATGGTATTGTGGAACCACACCATTGTAAATTTCGATTTTCCTCGTAATGAGTGAGACACCGAGTGGATTCTGTTCGTTATAATAGCAGAACTATGAATCATCACATAAGCAGGAGGCGGTCAAGTTGCTTACAATATACCTTTCCATGTTGGGCAGTGAGGAAGACCGGGAACGGTTCACGCTGCTCTATGAGGCCCATGAAAAACGGCTCTATGCGGTGGCACTGAAAATTTTGGGAAATCCCACCCAGGCGGAAGATGCCGCGCAGCAAGCCTGGCTCCAAGTGCTGCGGAACTGGGACCGGGTCAACACCCTGGACTGGGATACGGCAGCCAAGTATCTGGCGGTAGCCGCCAAAAACGCGGCTTTGGATATCCTGAAAAAAGAACGGTGGAACACCTCTATGCCAGAGGACTGGGACCCGCCTGCCCCGGAGAATGACCAGGAAGAGTACCAACGGCTGGTGGCTCTGATTTTGTCTCTGCCGGATAGCTATCGCCGGGTATTGGAGCTAAAATTTGTGGAGGAGGAGTCCAATAAGGAGATTGCCCGGAAGCTGGGTCTTAAGGAATCCACTGTCTCCACGAAGATCCGGCGCGGGCGAAAGCTGCTGTTGAATGCCATGGAACAGGAGGGATACTGCTATGGCTGAGAGGCCTTTTGACTCGCTGCTGCGGGATGCATTGATGGAGGCCAACTGGCGAGAGTACGCTTCCGTCTGGGAGTGCGCAGACACTTCTTCCTTTTCCTCAGACTATCTTCGCTGGCGAACACGTCTGCTGGCAGACCCATTTGCCTGGGCAAAGAAACGGCTGCGCCCTCTGTGGGCCAAAGCTTTACGGACTGCGGCGTGTATTCTGCTGGCCTGCTCACTGGCGCTGGGAACGCTGATGGCAGCCAGCCCCACGGTCCGGGCGGCGGTGCTGAACTGGCTGCGGGAAATCAGCGGAAACGTCATCGTCTATTTCACATCCGGCCAGACAGAGAAAGAAACATTGCCTTCCAACTGGCGGATCACCTGGCTGCCGGAAGGCTGGGGACTTCAGGATGCATCGGATTTTGGCTGGAAGTATCGGGAGGCAGATGGAAAAGGTTCGCTGCAATTTACCTGCTTTTCTCCCGGTGACAGCCAGCTCACCACCAATGTCTCCAACGCCGACGACCCGGAGGAGGTCCGAAAAGCCATCCAGATTCAGGGCCGAACCGCCGACTATTATGTGACGGACCGCCGCCGGGTGCTGGTATGGGAAAACGAAGCGGGATACCTGCTCATGCTGCGGGGTAATCGCATGAATGAGGAGGACTTCTTGAAAATCGCTGAGAGCATCACGTTCTACGAGGGGCCGGGCACAGCCTATGAGATGGGCTGGGTCCCGACGGAATACGAGCCAATGTATCGGGACGAGCTGATTGGCGCGGCACAGGAAGCGTGGACATACAACCAAAAGGACCTGCTCTGGCAGTACGTCACCGATCCCATCTGTCCCTTCAAGACGCCCGACGGCACACCGGAGGAGGTAACGGTGAACGGTGCAAAGGGCCAGTTCTGGGCCGCAGAGCAGCCTCCAAAGGACAGTACCGGCAGCGGAATCATCGCCAACGGCGAAGTCGTGAGCTACGGCTCCACCTATGAGGGGAACGGATTCACTATCATGGTCAGCGGCTCTTCGGACAAGGATGAAACCGCTACCCTGCTGTGGACGGACCCAGACTCCAATACCGCCTTCCTGTTGGAGGGTGCCCTGAGCCGGGAGGACCTGCTGCGCATGGCGGAGAGCGTCAGAGCGGCGGAGCCTCAGCCCAGAGAACCTTCTCACAACATGAAAATCACAGAAGGCACAGCCGGGGAATAAATATCAAATTGATGCTCATGCGAAAATTTCAAAAATAGTGGGATACTATGCCCTTCTGCTTCGTTCCATTCATAGAACGAGCGGGAGGGCAGTCCCTTTCCTCGAAAAAAACAGAAAGGAAGTATCCCTATGAAAAAACGAATCCCATCCTTTTGGGCTGGCGTCCTGACTGCGGTGCTGGTCCTGACCATGACCACCACAGCCCTGGCGGCCTCCGGCCAAGTGAGTTTCAACTTTGTGAACATTGCACTCAACGGAGAGGCCAAAATCACCGCCGGCAGCACCATCACCGCCGCCAACGGTCAGCAGGTCCCCGGCTCCATCTTGTACACCGACGCGGCAGGCGGCAAAACCAACTATCTCCCCATCCGTGCCGTCAGCGACTTGCTGGGTGTGGAGATCGGCTACGACTCTGCTACAAAGACCGTATACCTGGGCCAGCAGCCGACAGCACAGACGGCACAAGGAAGCAGGTGGCAGCGGGAAGTGGAGGGCAGGAAGGTGATGTATTACTGCGGCGAGGAGGGCCACAGCTACGACGCGCCGCCCTCCTGGCGGCCCGGCATGCTGCCGGAGGGATGGAGCCTTGCTCAGATCAGACATGATACACGAAACGATACGGCCAGATGGGATTACGAGGGGCCGGAGGGTAAGATCTCCTTCAATTGCGCCTATCCTTCCACGGCAGGCCTTGCCAGACAGATGAACAGCGAGGACGCTGTGAAAAACTGCCAAAAGCTGACGGTCCAGGGCTATGGGGCGGACTATTATCAGGATGGGGAACAAAGTCTCCTTGTGTGGGAGGACTCGGACGGCGTCCTCTTTTTCATGCGCGGGACCGATGTTTCTCGGGAACTGCTGACAGAGATGGCGGAAGGAATGAAGCTCTGCACAGCGGACGTGGACGATTACACCATGGGGTGGCTTCCGAAGGGCTATACCCGGCTGGATCACTATTCCATTGCCGATACTGGGTACGAGACGTGGCTGAAGGACGGCGCGGGGATGACATGGCTGTACAGCGCCAGCCCCGTGGCAGTGCCGGACGGCACGCCGGAGGCTGTTACCGTGGGCGGTACCAAAGCCCAATTCTGGGCGGCATCAGAGCCGTATGAGGACGAGGGAGCCATGACCGTCAACGGAAAGCCTGTGGAGGGTCATTCCGCCAGCGCGGGTGGAGCCAGTGTCATCAGTGGGACTGTACCCGGCGTCCACTCAAAAGACGTGAATACTCTGGTATGGACAGAGAATGGTGTCAACTTCCGGCTCCAGAGTGTTCTGGATCAGGCCACCATGATTCGAATTGCTGAGAATATAGAATAACCTTGTTGGGGAGAGCGCGGCGCAGAACCCCCTTTTATTTCCGCCATCTTTATGGTATACTGAAATCGAGAAAGAAGGTGGTTTTATGGCTCCATACAGTATTGAGGAACTTCGGCGTATCATTTCTCCCATTGCCCAGCAGCATGGCGTGGAAAGCGTATCGCTGTTTGGTTCCTATTCCAGAGGGACTGCATCTGCCGACAGTGACGTGGATCTGAAAATTGAAAAGGGTCAGCTCCACTCTCTATTCCAGTTGTGCGGTTTCCGGCTGGCTGTGGAGGATGCCCTGAAACTGCCTGTGGATCTGGTCACCAGCGAATCCTCCGACCATGCCTTTCTGGATATGATCAAGAAAGACGAGGTGCTGCTTTATCGAAACGCGTGATCGAGTCATCCTCCAGAAAATCATTGTGTACTGCCAACGGATTGCCAACAATCTGGAGCGGTATCACCATAATTTCACAGCTTTTGAGAGCGACTATCTCTTTCAGGACGCCTGCTGTATGTGCGTTGTTCAAATCGGGGAACTGGTTTCTCAGCTCTCCGATGAGGTCAAGCGGCAAAACCCCGCCATTCCTTGGCGTGTCATAAAGGACACCCGAAATTTCTATGTCCACGCCTACGGCGCCATCGACATTCCATCTGTGTGGGATACACTGAACCATGACATTCCCGCCTTGAAATCCGCCTGCGAGGCTATTCTGTCGGCTTGACCCAAACCGTGACCCAGACTGGGATTGGAGCAGACAGGAAACAATGGAACCAACGGAGCAGACAGCATACAATTTTGACCCAATAGGCCCGGAAAGGTCTCAAAAGCAGCCGACAGCAGCTCGGATCGCAGCTCATAACCCGGAGGTCGCAGGTTCAAGTCCTGTCTCCGCAACCATAAACGTCCTGAAATCGCAAGATTTCAGGACGTTTTCTTTGTGTTTGCATTGAAAAAAACAGATGAAAAATCCAGGTCAGCGCCATGACCCTGACGCTGACCCATACAGGGACAGGTCTGGTTACTGATCCATGACACAGGATTGGACGTTTCCCATGGTATTGGCCGCTTTTTTTAAATCGATACCTCATTTCAGCGTGCTGCGGGAACTACGAAGGGATCGCGGCTATAAAATTCCAAAAATTATCCCCCGTCATGTGAAAAACAAATGTTTCGAAATTACGATGAGTTCGATAAAATATAACAAAATAATGCATGAAGGGGGGAGACTGCGTGGAATATGTGCTGGAAATGAAAAATATCAGCAAAACTTTTCCGGGTGTTGTTGCGCTCGACCATGTGCAGCTGCAGGTAAGACCGGGAGAAGTCCATGCATTGATGGGGGAAAATGGAGCCGGAAAATCCACCCTGATGAAGATTCTGATGGGCATTTATACGAAAGATCCCGGCGGGGAGATCCTCTTCGGCGGAAAACCCTATCACGCATCCAATCCCAAAGAAGCCATGGACATGGGTGTGGCAATGATCCACCAGGAATTAAACCCGATCCTGGACATGACCGTGTATGAGAATATCTTTGTGGGACGGGAGCTGCGCAAAAATGGCCTGGTGGACAAAAAATCCGAGATCGAAGAGGCGCAAAAGCTGATTGAGGAGTGCGGCCTGCACGTATCGCCCAAGGAGACGCTGCGAAATCTCACAGTGGCGCAGTGCCAGCTCATCGAGATCATCAAGGCGATTTCCGTCAACGCCAAGGTCATCGTCATGGACGAGCCCACCGCTGCCATTACCGAGCGCGAAGTGGAATTGCTGTTCGAGCATATCCGCAGGCTCAAGGAAAAAGGCGTTGCCATCATTTATATTTCCCACCGCATGGCGGAGATCTTCTCTATCTGCGACCGGGTCAGCGTTTACCGTGACGGACAGTATATCGGCACAGACGACACGGCGAACCTGAGTGAGGCCCAGCTGATCAAGATGATGGTGGGCCGGGAGATCACGGATGTGTATCCGAAGCTGAATGCGGATATCGGCGAAGTGATTTTTGAAGCGAAGAACATTGTTCGCGCGGACAACAAGGTAAAAGGTGTCAGCCTGGCCGTCCACAGAGGTGAGATCTTAGGAATCGGCGGCCTGGTAGGCGCCGGCCGCAGCGAGCTGGTGGAGGGAATTTTCGGAATGCACCCGCTCTCCAGCGGCGAGATCTGCGTGAAGGGCAAAAAGGTGAAGGTGTCTTCGCCGCAGGATATTATCAAGGAAGGCGTAGCGCTCATTACCGAAGATCGAAAGATCACAGGCCTGAATCTGAGCGGAACGGTCAACGATAACATCGCCATGGTGGCCATCAAAAAGCTGCTGACAAACGGCCTTTATAACAAAACCAAGGCCTACAAGGCATCTCAAGAGTACATCGAAAAGCTGAACATCAAAACCCCTTCCGTCAACCAGATCGTCGGCAATCTGTCCGGCGGCAATCAACAGAAGATCGTAATTGCCAAATGGCTGCTGAACGAACCGGATATCATTATTTTGGACGAACCTACGCGAGGAATCGATGTGGGTGCCAAGCGGGATATCTACCTGCTGTTGGGAAATCTGGTGCAGCAGGGCAAGGCGGTTATCATGATCTCCTCGGAGATCCCGGAACTCATGGGAATTTGCGACCGGATCGTTGTCATGTGCGAGGGCAATTATTCCGGTGAGGTCAAGCGCGAAGAATTCTCCCAGGAGCACATTATGAAATTGGCTTCCGCCATCACGGTATAAAGGAAGGGGAAAGCATGAAAGAGACGAAACGTATAAATGCTCTCATCAGCGAATATTTCATTTTCGTGATTTTTATCGCGCTGGTGATTGTTTTGACCTGTTTGAAGCCCAGCTTCATCACGCCCAGCAACTTGGTCAATATCCTCAAGCAGGCGTCTATCAACGGCATTTTGGCATTTGGCATGATGTTCGTCATCGTTGCCGGCGGATTTGATATGTCTGTGGGTTCCACGGTGGCATTTGCCGGTATTTTGGCCGCCATGCTGGGCCAGGGAAACTATCCGCTGATCGTGCCCCTGATTGTTGCCATGCTGGCCGGCTTGGCTGTTGGCGTGGTGAACGGTGTCGGCGTTGCCGTGGGGAATCTGCCGCCCTTTATCATGACCCTGGGCACGATGACTGCCGTCCGTGGTCTGGCGCTGGTGGTCTCCAAGGGCAAGCCTGTCATCGGCATCAGCGCGGAATACAAAGCTGTCGCCGCTTCCTCGCTTTTCGGGATCCCGATGCTGGCGATCTACCTGGCGATCATTATTGTGATTTGTTCCTTTGTCCTGTCAAAAACCGTCTACGGACGCCGGGTCTATGCCTGCGGCGGCAATCTGCAGGCAGCGCGGGTATCCGGTATCAACACCACGAAGATCCGCATTTCAACATTTGCCATTGCCGGTCTGCTGGCCGGCCTGAGTGGCTTCCTGATGACTTCCCGCGTGACCATCGGTCAGCCTACCGCGGCGGAGAGTTATGAGATGGACGCCATCACTGCCTGCGTGGTGGGCGGTGTATCCATGTCCGGCGGCGTGGGCAAGCCCTGGGGCGTTGTGGTCGGCTGCCTGCTGATCACAGTCATTGCCAACGGCCTGGACATTATGGGCGTGTCTTCCCACTGGCAGAGGATCGTCAAGGGCGCCATCATCGTTCTGGCGGTGCTGATCGACATTAAGGGAAAGAGCAAGAAGAGCTGATTTGGTGTCAAGAGCAGGGCGCCACACCGCGGTTCCGCTCTTACATAATTTACATTTTGGAGGAAAGATCATGAACAAGAAAAAGTTTCTGGCAATGCTTCTGACCGCCGCTATGGCACTGTCTGTCCTGGCAGGCTGCGGCAGCAAGGAGACCACCGCTCCCACCGCTCCCACTGAGGGCAACGACGCCGAAGATGCTGCCTACAAGATCGCTCTGATCCAGCAGCATCAGACCAACGCCTTCCAGATCGCCGTCACTGAGGGCGCTCAGGCCAAGGCCGCCGAGCTGGGCGTGGAGCTGACCATCCTGAGCGCCGACCAGGATGCCGCCACCCAGATCAGCCAGATCGAGCAGTGCGTGTCCGAGGGCTTTGACGCCATTCTGTTCGAGCCCGTCGATCCCGATGGCCTGCGCGATGCTGCCAAGGCCGCTGCTGACGCGGGCGTGGTTGTGATCAACGTCGTTTCCTTCTGCACCGATTGGGAGAACGCCGGCATCGCCGCCGTTTCCTGCGGCAACAACATCAAGGCCGGTGAGAACGAGATGCAGCACGTGGCCGACCTGCTGGGCGGCAAGGGCAATGTTGCTATCCTGACCGGTCCCTCCGCCGTTACCGACGCACTGGACCGTCTGACCGGCTATGAGAACATCCTGGCCAACTATCCCGACATGGTCCAGGTGGTCGCTCCCGCTGACTGCCAGTGGGATACCGCCAAGGCCCAGGCTACCGTGGAGAGCTGGCTGTCCGCTTATGATCTGGACGCCATCGTGTGCCAGAACGACGGCATGGCCGTCGGTGCCGGCAACGCTGCCGGCGCTGACAGCGGCATCGTCATCACCGGCCTGGACGGCACCCCCGACGGCTACGAGGCCATCAAGGACGGCCGTATCACCGGTACCGTTGCTCAGGACGGCGGCGCCATGGCTGCCACCGCTGTGGAGGCTGCGGTCACTCTGCTGGACGGCGGCTCTCTGGAGAGCAACCTCCTTATCACCGACAGCGTTTGGATCGACGCTTCCAACGTTGCGGACTACGAGTAATACGAATCTCCCATTAACATGCAACTGATTGCATGTTAATTCCACGGCTGTTACCGTGGATCTCAAAATCCATTCAGATTTTGACATGATTCGTATTGAACGGCTTCACCGACACCGCTTTTTAAACGGTGTCCCGCCAGCTGCGCTGGCGGAATTAAAATGATCTCTGGTTTTAATTGGTGAAT
The DNA here is from genome assembly GCA_945873205.1 of uncultured bacterium. GTDB lineage: Bacteria > Bacillota > Clostridia > Oscillospirales > Oscillospiraceae > Limivicinus. The sequence goes on along the minus strand of CAMCCC010000033.1, from coordinate 11,231 downwards.
CGTATAAGCCATTCGCGCGAAATACCTCTTGGCAAACCCAGACAAAAGGATTATAATGCAAAGAAAGGGAAAACGGTTTCGTTTTCCCTTTCTTTATACAAAAACCGGAGGAATAGGCCATGCTGAGGGTTGTTCTGGCGGATGATGAAAACAAGATTCTGCTGCTGCTGCAAAAGCTGATCGACTGGAAACGGCTGGGCTATGAGATCGTCGGCACGGCCAACGATGGCCTGCGGGCACTGGAGCTGGTGCGGGAAAAGCAGCCGCACCTGTTGATCACGGACGTTCGGATGCCGGGATGCAGCGGAATTGAGCTGATCCAGCGGGCCAAGGAGCTGCAGCCGGACCTGCATTTTATCATCATCAGCGGGTATCGAAAATTTGAGTATGCACAGAATGCGCTGAAATATGGCGTGGAGGATTATTTGCTGAAGCCGCTCAAGCAGGAGGAACTCACCGGCATTTTGCTGCGGCTGAGCGACAAGCTGGGAAAAGAAGCCGCGTTGGAGTTCCAGCTGAAAAAAAGCGGAGAACGGCAGCAGGAGCTGCTGATGGATGTGCTGCAGAATGCGGCGGAACGGCAGCAGCCCTTCCTGGACACGGCCCAGGCGTACGTGGGCTACGGTTTCCGATTTACAGAGGGTGTCTGCTTTGCCGCACTGATAAAAGTGGATGTCTCCAATGCCGCGCAGTATCAGGACAGCTATCAGATCATGATCCGGCATGCGCTGGAGATCGTCCGGCGGGAGCTCCGATCGCTGACAGATATCTATGCCGTTTCTGCCCGCAAAGAGGGCATTGCGGTGCTTCTGCACATGAGAGAATATCAGACGGTGGAAGTAACGCAGTGCTTCACGAAGATCCGCAAGGAGATTGAACAGCAGAGGGATATGTTTTTGTATATCCGCTGCACGATTTGTCTGGGCGGCCGAAAATTTCGCCTCGAACAGGCAAGCAGCTCCATGCGGGAGGCGCTCTGGTGCTGCCGTGACCGGCTGTGCCGGGCGCAGTCCTGGCGGGACGCGGAGACGGAACAGCTGGCCTTTGACCAGCGGTATTGCATGGGGACAGCCCAGAAAAAGAGATTTCAGGTGGCGGCGGAGTGTCTGGACGAGGAACGCTTTGAGCAGGAATTGGATACGTGTTTCCGTGCGGTACTCTCCCTGGAAGATTTGAGCGGGCAAATGCTTGAGGACTGGTTTTACCAGGTGCTGGAGGCCTGCCTGTACGGGATGCAGCAAAACGGCCAGGCAGAGGAACGATTCGAGGAGAACATGGAGGAGAAGTTCTGGCTTTGCCCAGATGCGCAGAGTGTGTTTCAACTGCTGCGGCAGGAGATCGGCCGGGAACTGCGGCGATTGCGGGATGAAAGATCCCTGCGGGAGATGCGCCCCATCACGGAGGCCAAGCGATATATGCAGCAGCACTATCGGGAAGCGCTGCGGCTGGAGGATGTCAGCAGCGCTGTGGGATTTAACGCCACCTATTTCTCCACCCTGTTTAAAAAAGAGACCGGGCAGAACTTTATGGATTACCTGACGGAACTGCGGATCAGCAAGGCCAAGGAACTTCTGTGCGGCGAAACGCTGTCTGTCCAGGATGTGGCGGAGATGGTGGGCTACAGCGACCTGAAATACTTCTCCAGGTTGTTCAAAAAGGCCACCGGCGTCAGCCCGTCGGACTATAAAAAGCTGTACAAGTAGGTGATACGATGTGGCTGTGGACCGAATGGAAGTTGAAAAAAGCACTTCGGCGTTATCGGAATGACCGGGATCTGGAAGCGGTTTTGCAGACGGACTGGGGAAGAGACCAGACGCTGAACATTTTTTTCTCCGATATAGAAGAACGCCTGCATGGCGAGGAGATCACCAAGCTGCGGCAGAAGCAGGCAGAATATCTGGCGCTGCAAAACCAGATCAATCCCCATTTCCTCTATAACGCGCTGGAGGCGATCCGGACGGATGCCCTGCTGGCGGACTGCGAAGATATTGCCGAGACCACGGAAGCGCTGGCCACTTTTTTCCGCTATACCATATCCAATGTGAAGGAATATGTGACATTCTCGGATGAATTGGATAATGCGGAAAACTATTTCACGATCCAGCGATGCCGCTTTGGGGACAAAATCTCCATGGAGCTGGAACTGGAAAATGAAAAGCTGTTGGAAGCGCGGATGCCGAAGCTGATTTTGCAGCCTCTGGTGGAAAACGCGGTATCTCACGGCCTGGAGGGCAAGCTGAGCCCCGGCACAGTCCATATCGCGGTGGAGAACAGCGACCGAACGCTGTTTCTGCGGGTTCGGGATGACGGCATCGGCATGCCCGAGGAACGAGTGGAGCAGCTGAACAAACAATTCGCGGAGGGCAGCGGGGCCCCCACCAGCCGGCAAAAGGGCGGAATTGCCCTGCGCAATGTCAACAGCCGGATTCGGCTGATGTTTGGTGAGGATTACGGCCTGCGCATTTTCAGTGCGGTGGGAATCGGCACGGAGTGCTGTGTAACGCTGCCCCTGCTTTTCCGGGAGGAGTAACCGCCCATGAAAGAAGAATTGGTCCGCGTCGAACACGGCTGCTTTCAGAACGAGGATTGTGCGTATCGCTTTGAGATCTCTGTTTCCAGGGGAGAATGTATCGGCATCTATGTGGACGACCATCTGACCTCCGGCACAGCATATCTGGACATTTTTAAGGGCTGCTCTCACATGAAGGGCGGCAAAGCCTTTTCCTGCGGCCGCCGGGTGGGAGGACAGACATTGGAACGCTGGATCCTGCAAAACAGCATGATCGTGGACAAGTATCGGTTCGAATCCAGGGAATTGACGGTATGGGATTTCGTGGTGGCACTGGGGAAACCTGTGGGCCGGGACCAGAGGAGGAACGTTGAACAGAGGCTGAGGAGTCCGGAGGCCGCGGTCATGATGCGGCAGATGGAGCTGCATCTCTCCATGGATCTGGGTCTGGCAGAAGTCTCCCTGTTGGATTATTATCGGCTTTGTGTCTTCCGGGCGTGGCTCTGGAAAAGTGAACTGCTGGTCCTGGATCGGCTTACGGAGGTTCTGCGCCAAAGGGATCTGGAAAAGCTGATGCAGTGCGTCCGGCTGCTGCTGGAACACGGAACGGCGGTCCTCCTTTTTGATTTGGACGAGACATTTATGTGCCGCTACTCTGACCGGATCGATGTCATCAAAAACCGAAAGACCTGCTATCGGTTGTATCCGGAAGAATACGGAGAGAGATTATATGAGATCCTTGGCTGGAAATGCCGCAACAGCGGGATCAAGCAGGCCGGGCAGTATAACGGAACCAGTGTTGTGCTGCGCGTGTCTGACCTGGTATTTCCTGGAATGCCGCCCCTGAATTTTCAGATTTGCGGCGGAGAGATCGCGTTTTTGAGGGATGAGAATTACAGCGCGGCGGTGCGGCTGCGGAACTGTTTCCTGGACGGACAGCGCTGGCTGGACGGTACGTTCTGCCTGGACGGAACCGTGTATGCCCATGGAGAGCTGGCCAAATTGATCGGAACGGAGATCGGGATTCAGATCGAAAGGCCGGATCGCTCCAACGGGGTGCTGTTTGACAATTTGACTGCGCTGGACAATCTAAGTACCTGCCTGCTTCCAAAAGCGGGAAAATGGATCGCCACCAGGCGGGTCACGGAAAATATTCTGGACGAGGCATCCCGGTGGTTCGCCAGAGAGGATCTGCGAAAGCCCCTGCGAACATGGCCGCTGCCGCAGCGTTTACGTTTTTCTTATTACAAATGGTATCTCCTGAATCCGAAGCTGCTGATCTGCTTTTTCCCGTTTGCCGGCCAGGAGACAGCGCATCACGAAATGATCATCGATATGCTGGTGACCTGCGCGGCAAGAGGAATGGCCATATGGGTGATCTCTTCCGGAATTGACGCCATTTGTGAAAAGACAGAGAACCAGGAGTTTCTCAGGCGTCTGCGCTATCTCAACTAAACACCGTGAAAAACAACAGCGAAGTCTGAATGTAACTCAGACTTCGCTGTTGCCGCGAGTGACGACCCGCACCCATTTCCAGCTGTGGAGCCGGATCGCCACGGGGATGATCTTATAGAGCTGATCCCACTTCAGCAGGAAGAATACCGCCACCGGCGCCAGCTCCCAGCGGAAGGCCGCCAGGGCGGACAGCGGTACAATGATGAGCCACATGCTGATGAGATTCATCTTGGCGCTGAAGGCGGTGTCGCCGCCGCCGCGGATGATGCCGTTGTCGCAGGCTACCTGATAGGATGTTCCCACGGTGGTGACGGCGATCACTGCCATAAACTGCATGGAAAGGAGATAGGCCCGCTCTGTCAGGGAACCGCCAAACACCGTCAAAATCGGTTCACGCAGCAGGAAGATGGCAAGGCCTGTCAAAATGCCGATGACTGAGAACAGCACCTCCAGCGTATGTACCAGCTTTTTCAGCTCCGATTGCTTTCCGGCGCCAATGGTCTTGCCAACCACAATGCCGGATGCCGACGAAGCGCCATACGCAACCACGGAGAGCACCTGATAGGCCTGCACGGCGATTGCGTTTGCCGCTGTTACGTCGCCGCCCAAGTGCCCCAGAATACCCGTCTGCACCATTTGCGCCGCGCCCCACTGCGCCTGATTGAGCAGGACGGGAAAAGAAACCTGCATATAGTCCCGAATATAACTGGTGTCGATGAAGATCAGCTTCTTCAGCGCGAGGCGCAGCCGTTTCTCCCGGAACTTCAAATAATAGATGACGATCAGCAGCTCCACACAGCGGGAGACCAGCGTGGCGATGGCCGCGCCGCGGACACCCAGTTCGGGAAATCCGAAATTACCGTAAATCAGCAGATAATTCAGAGAAATATTGATACACAGCGTGGAAAAGGAAATGATGTATCCCAGCTTTACAATGCCGATGGACCGCAGAGACGCCACCAAAATGTGGGTCACGGTAAAAATGATGTAAGATAAACTGATGATCTGGAAATAACGGACGCCTTCCGCGATGACCAGCGGTTCGTTGGACAAAAGCCCCAGCAGCTGTTCCGGGGCAAGCAGCACGATCAAGAACATCAAAACTGCCATTCCGCCGCCGAAACGCAGTGCGGAACCGATAATATGGGGAATCGGTTCCAGCTTGTTTTTTCCCCAATATTGGGCCCCCAACACCACGGCGCCCTCGCCGGCGCCTTCCACCAGCATCTGGAGCATAAATTGCACCTGATTACACAGGCTGACTCCGCTCATAGCGTTCTGGCTGTATCGCCCAAGCATGACGGTATCCATCATATTGACACTGTATGTCAGCAAATTTTGCAGTGCCAGAGACAGTGCCAATACAAAAAGGTCTTGTAAAAACGCTTTTCCCGCATCATGGAATACATAAACTCCTTGTTTTTGCCGTTTATTTGATGTCAATTCGGTGGTTCCAGATATGAGAGGGGCAGCTGCCTGCCCTTTCCCTTTATTATACCGCAGTTCCTTTGAAATTCCAGTATAAGTATCCATTGTGCCGGGATTCGTACAGGCGCACCGCGATGACCTTGCAAGCAGCCTGAATCTCCGGCTTAGCGGAGACTTCAGCGGCACCCACATCATCTGGTGAGAATGCGCGGCGCAGGGCGATCTGCTGTCCCTGCACCGCTGGAATAAATCCCACTCTGAAATAATCTGACCCGGCACCCGGCGGAGCATATGCGGGACGCTGCCCGGGGAGATGGGGCCGCCTGGCTGCTTTCATCTTTCGAAGATGTGGACACAATCGGAACATACAGACCCAGGAAACGCGACAGGCTGGTCCTTGCAAACCCGCCTGCCGCGTTGTCTTTAAAATGGCAGTCCTCAGCCCCATTTTTCGAATGCTGCTTATGATGCCGCTGTACAGATGGCCCACCCGTTCCCCACGGTTCCGTTTGTGCTCATTTGGGCTGTGTTTCGGGCTCTCCCCGTTTTCCGCCTCCGAAGGGCTTTTCACCGTTCATGCCGCCGTGACCGCCGCCCATGCCAACCGTGCCGGCCTCTGAACCGTCGTTGGTGGTGAGGTCGCCGCCGTTGTTGGTGTAGCTTCCGTTGGTATCGATGGCGGTGTTGCCGTTGCCGTTGCAGGTGAGATCCAGCGTGCCGCCGTTGATGGTCAGGTCACCGTTGGAGTCGATGCTGTCGCCGTCGGACACGATGGTGATGCTTCCGCCGTTGATGATGATGAAGCAATTTTCATCGGCGGCGAACTGGTCCGGCCGCCCAAAGCCGAAGTCTTTGCCGGAGCCGTCCGCGCCGCCGGCGGCGTTGATGCCGTCATCATAGGCGGTGATGTCCAGCGTGCCGCCTTCAATGGTGACAGATTGACCCTCCACGCCCTCGTAGCAGTAGGGGATGGAGAAGGTGCCCGCCCGGATCACTGCGGCGGCGTCCGAGTGGATGCCGTCATCGCCTGTGCGGATGGTCCACATACCGCCGGCGATGATCACATCCCCGCCGGCGTGAACGGCGTCGTCCGCCGTATCCAGTGTAAACGTACCGCCGTTGACCGCCAGCGCGCCGCCGGCTTTGATGCCCTTGCAGCTCACTGTGGTGTCCGTAGAAGCCGAGTCCTCGGCGGCCGCGGCGCTTTTGGGATCAAAATGCCCCATCATATCGCCGCTTTTCATCGCCGCGCCGGCGCTGCCGCCGCCCGTGGTCAGGGCGCAGCTGCCATCGTCGATCTGCAAAGCCCCGGAGGCGCTGATGGCGTCGCCCTGAGCGTCGATGGTGAAGCTGCCGCCCGCGATATAGAGGAAGCCCAGAGCGGCATCGTCATCATGTTCAGCGTGGATGCCATCCTTGCCGGAGGTGATGGCAAAGCTGCCGCCGGCAATGGCCACGCTGTCCTTGCCGGCAAAGCCGTGGCTGGCGGCGGTGACCGTATAGGCGCCGCCGGTGATGGTCAGCTCATCCTTGGAGACGACGCCGTGGCCCGCGGGACTGGTCACGGTCAGGCTGCCGGTACCGTTGAGGGTCAGGTCAGTCTTGGAGAAGATCACCGCGTCGATTTTGTTATCATCCATGGCGGCAAAGGAGCCGCCGTTGGCCAAGGCGTTCTCCGTACCGTCCGCCAGCGTGACGAACACCTTATCGGCCGCCAGAGAATAGATCGCGGCAGAGGCGGCGCTGGTCATGTCCACACCGGCGAGAACGATCTGCACCTTATCGGTGTCGCCGGCATTTACGATCACCTGACCGTCGGTGAGCGTGCCGGAAAAAATGTAGCTGCCCGCCTCCCGGATGACGATCCTGCCGCCGTTGATGGTCACGGCGTCAGAGAAACAGGCGGCGGTATCGCCGCTGAGAAGGACGGTCACAGCGGCGGTTTCGTCTCAGCCGGGGTCCAGATCCCGGTCGCTGAACAACGTGCTGGTATCGATGGCGCTGTTCACGATGCCGGAGATCGCGGCTGCCGAAGAGGCGTCTCCGGCGGCAGATGCGCCCTTGCTCTGGCAGCCTGACAGCAGCAGGGCCCCGCAGAGGACCGCCAGCAGAACGGCCCGTTTTATCAATGCAATCATTTCTGTTTCACTCCTCTGTCTTACAGGCTCTCTGCCGCCGTCTCCTGATGGGATAGAGAGATCTCCAGATTCCCGTTCCGGCAGCGCAGTTCGTCGATGAAGGCTTTTCCTTTTGCGGGATCCCGCAGGGTCAGGTCGTAGGTCAACTTGAAGAGACTGCCCATATTGGTGGTCTTCACCTGCTTCAGGGCATAATCGGCGGCGTATTCTTGCAGCACCGGCTCAAAAACGCCGGTGTAATCCAGGTCCTCGGGGATGGTGATGTGGAGGATCTTGTGCCGGCCGCCCTCCCCCAGGCGCAGAGCGGTGTAGAGCATGGTGACGCCGCCCAGGATCAGGGAAAACAGCGCCGCATATCCCAGATACCCCATTCCGGCGATGAGCCCCGCCCCCATGGCGATGAAGATGGCCCCGATCTCCCGGGCGGAGCCGGGGGCGGAGCGGAACCGCACCAGGCTGAAGGCGCCCGCCACCGCCACGCCGGCTCCCACATTGCCGTTGACCATCATGATGACCACGCAGACAACGGCGGGCAGCAGGGCCAGGGTCACGGCGAAGCTTCCGCTGCTTTTTGCCCGCCACATGGTCATGGCGCACAGCAGCAGGCCGATGAGGAGGGAGATCCCCACGCACAGCAGAGAGTCGGCGGGGGCGATGAGGTAGGTGAGTTCGGTGTCAAACACACCCCGGAACAATGAATCAAGCATATTGACGTACTCCTTTTCGCTCTGTGAGAAGAATGTCCTGATAGGCGGTGCCGTATTTGGAAAATGAGGTCTTGAAGATCTTCTGCCGGGAGAGGACGCGAACCAGCCACAGCGGCAGTCCGCCGGAGGTCTTCAGCTCCATCAGCACCTGGTCTGGCTTCAGGATGGGCGTTCCCCAGGCGTCGGAATCCAGCGTCAGCTCCACCTGGCGGTAGCGGATGTTCTCGTCAAAGGTCACCCGAAAGTCCCCGCCGTCCCGCGCAAAAAACGCCTCCCGCTCGTAGGAGAGGAACACTGCCGGCGCCAACGCCTGATAGAAGTCCAGCGCGTAGGCGATTTCCCGGCCGATCTGGCTGTCCGGCAGCCGGGCTTCCCCGGCCAGACAGGCTTCCGCCTGAGCATGAGGCAGGGAGATCCGCCGCTTGTAGACCACATCCTTGTATTTCTTCTTCAACTCCACAAACACCGGCTCTCCGGCTTTGGCGGGACCGCAGCCGCGGACCCGGAGCTTCTCCTTGTATACCGGCTTTTCCAGGCTCTCCCGGATCAGGCGGAAATCCGATGTATCATAATAGATGCTGCGGATGGAGCTGCGCCCGTATTCGTCTATGGACAGATAGGGCTCCATCGCCCGTAAAACCACATCCCGCTGGCGGCGGTTCATCAGGTATTTGATCTCGTATCGCTTGAAGACCATCTGGTCTCCCATGGTGATGCGCTCCTTTCATTCCCGGATTGTAAAGCCAGTGTAAAGTCCAAACTATAACTGGACCTTAAAGAAGACGAAAAAGTTTACGCGGATTTTACGCTGACATCAAGCCGGGTTTGTGGTACTCTTTTAATGGTAATTAAGGTATCGCCTGTATACTGCTATCCAACCAATGATCAAGGGAGGCGCGTCCATGCGCATTTTACTGGCAGAAGATGAAAGGTCCCTGTCCCGGGCGGTGATCGCCCTGCTGGAGAAAAACAATTATTCCGCCGACGCCGTTTATGACGGTGAGGAGGCGCTGGCGTACCTCGCCGCCGAAAACTACGACGCCGTGATCCTGGACATCATGATGCCGAAGATGGATGGCTTGACAGTGCTGCGAAAACTGCGGGAGGGAGGCAGCCATATCCCGGTGCTGCTGCTCACCGCCAGGTCCGAGGTGGAGGACAAGGTGCTGGGGCTGGACACCGGGGCCAACGACTACCTGACCAAGCCCTTTGCCACGGCGGAACTGCTGGCCCGCATCCGGGCCATGACCCGGAGCCAGACCACCCAGACCTGCAGCCGGCTCACCTTTGGAAACATCACCCTGGATCAGACCACCTTCGAACTGTCCTCTCCCGGCGGCAGCTTCCGGCTGGCCAACAAGGAGTACCAAATGATAGAGCTGCTGCTGCGCAACCCCGGACAGCTGATCCCCACAGAGCGGTTCCTGGAGAAGATCTGGGGCTACGACAGTGATGTGGAGCTGAATGTGGTCTGGGTGTATATCTCTTATTTGCGGAAAAAGCTGTCCGCGCTCCACGCGAATATCCAGATCAAGGCCACCCGGAACACGGGCTATTCTCTGGAGGAAGGGAAATGATCAAAAAGCTGCGCCTCAAATTCATCGCCGCCTCCATGCTGTCCCTGACGCTGGTGCTGCTGGTGATCCTGGGCGGTATCAACTGGATGAGCTATCGGAAGACCGTGTCCGATGCAGACGCTATCTTATCCGTCCTGGCGGCCAACCAAGGCATGTTCCCCCAGAGAATGCTCCCGGAGAACGACGGGACTCCCCGGAAAGCGCTGCCGGGGAATGCGCCGTTTGATGACGGGATGCTCCGAAAGCGTGGCTTTTCCGCGGAGACGCCTTATGAATCCCGCTTTTTCTCTGTCCTGATGGATGAAGCGGGGCGGGTGATCAGTGCCGATACCGGAATGATCGCCGCCGTGGACCGGGCTACCGCGGAGGCGTACGCGCTGGAGGTCTGGCAATCCGGGCGGGACAGCGGCTTCTGGGAGGATTACCGCTTTGTCCGCGGCAAGGAGGAGGGCGGCGTCCGGGTGATCTTTCTGGATTGCGGACGGGGCCTTTCCAGTGTTCGCGCGATGCTGCTGGCCAGCGCCGCCGTGTCTTTGCTGGGGCTTTCCGCCGTACTGGCGCTGCTGATGGCCTTTTCCAACAGGATCGTGAAGCCTGTGGCGGAGAGCTATGAAAAGCAGAAGCGGTTTATCACCGACGCGGGCCATGAGATCAAGACGCCCCTCACCATCATCGGCGCCGACGCGGACCTGATAGAGGCGGAGTGGGGAGAGAGTGAATGGCTGACGGATATCAAACGCCAGACAAAGCGGCTGACACGCCTTACCAACGACCTCATCTATCTCTCCCGGATGGATGAGGAGCAGCCCCAGCTTCCGTGCATCGAGTTCCCGCTGTCCGACGTGACGGAGGAGATCGTCCAGTCCTTCCAGGGACCCGCCAGGGCGCAGAAGAAGGAACTGACCATGAAGATCCCGCCCATGCTGTCCTTCACCGGGGATGAAAAGGCCATCCGGCAGCTGGTGTCCATTCTGCTGGACAACGCCATGAAGTATTCGCCGGAGGGCGGGACGATCTCTGTCGAACTGGAAAAGGAGAGGCGCGCCGTGAAGCTGACCGTTTCCAATACCACGGCTCAGCCGGTAGAAAAGGAAGAGCTGAGCCGCCTCTTCGGCCGGTTTTACCGCGCGGACCAGTCCCGCAGCTCCGCCACCGGCGGCTATGGATTGGGGCTGGCCATTGCCCGCAGTATCGTTGCCGCCCACAGGGGAAAGATCCGGGCCGACTGCCCCCGGGAACGATTCCTGTCCATTTTCGTGACCCTGCCGGTGTAAGGAATGGCGGTGGGACCGACCATCCGGTCCGCCGGGAGAACCCGGCTTGATTGTTCTGACAGCAAAAGGCGCGGCCTGATCCAGGCCGCGCCTCAGCTTGTCGAAAAACCACTGCTTAAAGCAACTGGGTTGCATTTTGCAGG
>CAMCCC010000032.1 GCA_945873205.1 uncultured bacterium | reverse complement strand
CCAGATAGGCGCAGGCCATGGACAGGGCCGTGCCCCACTGGCCGGCGCCGGTCTCCGTGGTGACGCCCTTCAGCCCCTGCTGCTTGGCGTAGTAGGCCTGGGCAATGGCGGAGTTCAGCTTGTGGGAGCCGGGGGTGTTGTTGCCCTCAAACTTAATGGTTAACATAAAAAACGACCTCGAACATCTGTCCGAAGTCGTTTGATTATTTCCATTGCAAAAAAGTGCTGATTTACAAGAAAAATTTCTCTTTAGCTGATCTTCAGATTCTCCCACAGCGTGTTAACATAATCCAGTGTCTCACCGTCCAGATTCCGGAAAGCGTAGCGGTTGTAGCGCTCCGCGAAGTCCTCCACATCGGGGTAGAGGATGGCTGCGGCCTCCTCGCCGATGTCCTCCAGATAGCCCTCATCCTCGTAGACCAGGGAATTGGGGGAGGCGTAGGAGATATATTCGGCGTTGGCGATGGCCGGCTCCGCGGAGAGCATGTAGTTGATGAAAATCTCCGCCAGCTCCTTGTTCTGGCAGCAGGAGGGGATGCACATGGCGTCCACAAAGTAGTTGGTGGGATCGGGGTAGTAGAAGCGCAGGTCAACGTTGTCCGCCTGGGCCTCCTGCATGGTGAAATAGTCCCCGGCGTAGTAGGGGGCCACAGCGGCCTCGCCGGACTCCATCATGTTGAATACCTCGTCCATCACATAGCTCTTCACCAGGGGGGCCTGGGTTTTCAGCTCGGCCAGAGCGGCGTCCCACTTGGCCCGGTCGGTATCGTTCACATCCAGGCCCAGCTTGTACTGGGAGGTGGCAAAGGCGTCGCGGGAGTTGTTGAACTGGAGGATGTTGCCGGCGTACTTGCTGTTCCACATCAGGTCCCAGCCCTGGGCGTCGGCCTCGTCCACAATGTTGGCGTTGTAGATGATGCCCACCACGCCGTAGGTGTAGGGCACGGTGTACTGGTTATCCGGGTCGTAGTACAGGCCGCGGAAGCTCTCGTCAATATACTGGTAGTTGGGGATGTTGGCAAAATCCAGGGGCAGCAGCATACCCTCGTCCTTCATGCGGGCGATCATATAGTCGGAAGGAATAATCACGTCATAGCTGACGGCGCCGCTGGAGATCTTGTTGTACATATCCTCGTTGCTGGCATAGGTGTCGTAGTTCACCTTCAGTGCCTGCCCGTAGGTGGCTTCGTACCATTTTTCAAACTCCCGTATGGTGTCAAAGGAATCCTCGGAGCCGTCGGAGATATATTCGCCCCAGTTATAGACGTTCAGCGTCAGCTTGTCGGAAGAACCGCAGCCGCTGAGCAGCAGGGCGAAGATGAGGGCGGCAAGCAGCAGGGAAAGGGTCTTTTTCATTTTGTGTTACCTCCTGAAATCATGGGTGGTCTTGGGCTTTTGCTTTTTTGCGTTTTTGCCTTGCGGCTTGTATGGTCTGGCTGCTGTCAGAATCGGACAGATTGGAAAAGAGCAGCAGGGCCAGGATCACAAAGAAAATGATGGTGGCAAGGGCGTACATTTTGGGCGTGACCGTCTTTTTGGTCATGTTGTAGATGCGGATGGGCAGGGTCTGGAAGCCGTTGCCGGTGGTGAAATAGCTGATGACGAAATCGTCCAGGGACAGGGTGAAGGCCATGATCATGCCGGTGACGATGCCGGGTAAAATCTCCGGGATCTCCACCTTCAGGAAGGCCCGCAGGGGGGTACAGCCCAGGTCCATTGCCGCCTCCGGCAGGGATTTGTCCATCTGCTGCAGCTTGGGCAGCACCTGCAAAATCACATAGGGCAGGCAGAAGGTCACATGGGCGATCAGCAGCGTCCAGAAGCTGAGGCTGGTGGCGGCGCCGAAAAGCCGGCCCACGAACACGAACATCAGCATCAGGGAAATGCCAGTGATGATCTCGGGGTTAATCATGGGGATGTTGGTGACGGTGTCCATCACGGCGTGGAGATAGCGGTTTCTCAGTTTGTTGATGCCCACGGCGGCGGCGGTGCCCATCACGGTGGAGATGGCGGCGGCGCAGACCGCCAGCACCAGGGTGTTCTTCACGGCGTTCAGCGTCTCCGAATCCCGGAACAGTTCCCGGTACCAGTACAGGGAGAAGCCGGAGAACACGGAAAGGCTCTTGGCCTCGTTGAAGGAGAACACCAGCAGGATGACAATGGGAGCAAAAAGGAAAATCATAATCAGGGCCGTAAAGACCTTGGAGGCAGGTTTCATTGTGTTTTCTCTCCTCTCTGGCTCAGGCGACAACGGCCTTTTTGTTGGCGTAGCGCTGCATGAAGGCCATGCACACCAGCAAGATCACCATCAGGATGAAGGCAATGGCTGCGGCAAAGTGCAGGTTGTTGGCCACATACTGGCCCTCGATGGCGTCACCAATCAGGTAGAACTTGCCGTTGCCCAGCTTCTGGGAGATATAGAAGGTGCTGATGGAAGGGATCAGAACCATGATAATCCCGGAGATCACCCCAGGCAGGCTCAAAGGCCAGATCACCCGGCGCAGCACCCCCAGGCTGTTGCAGCCCAGGTCCTTGGCGGCTTCGATCAGCTTTACATCCATCTTGGCCATAATGGAGTAGATGGGCAGGATCATGTAGGGGAAGTAGTCATAGACCATGCCGATGACCACCGCCGCCTCGGTGCCGATGATGTGCACCGGGCCCAGGCCGATCAGACCAATCAGACCGTTGAAAATGCCGGTGTCCTGCAGAATAGTCATCCAGGCGTAGGTGCGGATCAGGAAGTTCATCCACATGGGGATCATGATCAGCGTCACCAGTACCTTCTGGGTACGGCTGCTGGAGCGGGACATGATGTAGGCCATGGGGTAGCCCATCAGCAGGCAGATAAAGGTGGAGATCACGGCCAGCTTCAAAGAGCGGGCGAAGATCAGCAGATAGGTGTGCACCTCCCGGGTGATTTCTCCCTCCGTCACCGTGGAGGTGGCAGTGAAGAAGCGGGTGATGTTGTCAAGGGTAAAGTTGAAGTTGGAATCGGTGAAAGCGTAGTAGGCCACAAAGCCCAGCGGCACCACAATAAACAGCGCCGCCCACACGGAGTAAGGGGCCAGGATCAGCTTCTGCAGAAGCCCGCGCTGGCCGGGGGCGTTTTTCTTCATTCGTCCATCTCACTTTCCGCGTCGCTCAGCTCGTCCAGCTCGTTGGAGAAGGAGGAGTAGTCGCCGAACATGCCGGAGTACTCGCTCTTGCACATGATGTGAATGGCGTCCGGCTCGATGTACAGGCCGATGTGCTCGTCCACATCCACAAAGTCGGTGGTCTGGATCATCCACTTGAAGCCGTTGATGTCCACAATGATCTCATAGTGCACGCCCAGGAAGGTGACGGAGGTGACCACACCCTTCAGCATGCCCTTTTCCTCAGCCACAATATCCACATCCTCCGGCCGCACCACCACGTCCACCGGCTCCTTTTTGCCGAAGCCCGCGTCCACGCAGTCGAACACATGGCCGGAAAAGGCCACCTTCCGGTCCTCCAGCATCACGCCGTCCAGAATGTTGCTCTCGCCGATGAAGTCCGCCACGAAGGCGTTCTCCGGCTCGTTGTAAATGTCGATGGGGGTTCCGATCTGCTGGATGCGGCCCTCGGACATGACCACCACCGTGTCCGACATGGAAAGGGCCTCCTCCTGGTCGTGGGTCACGAACACGAAGGTGATGCCGGTAGCCTTCTGGATCTTCTTCAGCTCCTGCTGCATATCCTTGCGCAGCTTCAGGTCCAGGGCGGCCAGAGGCTCGTCCAGCAGCAGAACCTTGGGCTGGCTCACCAAAGCCCGGGCGATGGCCACCCGCTGCTGCTGCCCGCCGGAAAGGCTGGTGACGCTGCGGTGCTCAAAACCGGTGAGGGCCACCAGGGAGAGCATCTCCCGCACCTTCTGCTCAATTTCGGCTTTGGGCACCTTCTTCTCCCGCAGGGGGAAGGCCACGTTCTCAAACACGTTCAGATGGGGGAACAGGGCATAGCGCTGGAACACGGTGTTCACGTTGCGCTTGTGGGGCGGCACATTGTTGATGTTCTCCCCCATGAAGATAATATCCCCCGCATCGGCAGTCTCAAACCCGCCGATGAGCCGCAGGGTGGTTGTTTTGCCGCAGCCGGAGGGGCCAAGCAGGGTGAGAAACTCGTTGTCATAGATGTCCAGACTGATGTTGTCCAGCACCACCTCGCCGTCAAAGGACTTGGTGACATTTTTCAATTCGATAATCTTTTTCATTGGATTTCCCCCCGGCAAAAAATAAAAGGTAAGCCCTGCGTAAAGCATAGCTTACCGTGATACAGCCCTATGGTTGCGCCGGCAAAGCCGGCACAGGCGGCCCAAATGGAGTTTTAGAGTCAACCATCGTCAAACAGGCGGAAGCCAGGCTTCCCACAGTCCTCCGATGGTTCATAGCAAAGATACCTTTTACTACTCTTATTGACCATTTCACAAGTTTGTATGCTTTTTAGCATCGGTTTATAGTAACCAACTTATAAAACTTGAGCTTCTAACTCAATCAATAAGGCAACAGAAGTTGCCACCGCATTCCGCGGTTTATCGGCATTCGACCCGGCTGTCCGCGTGGCCTTGGCTGCCAAAGGCAGCGGTCGCTATCTTGCTTCGGATAGACTCTACCCAATTGAGACGACTCATTCTAACAATATTCAACTGCGCTGTCAATAGCTTTTTTTACAAAAGTCAATACTTTTGCTCCCAGAGGAACAGACCCTGGGCGGGGGCGGTGAAGCCGGCGGCCTGCCGGTCCCGGGCTTCCAGCACCCGGGGCATATCCCCGGGGCCGCGCTTTCCGCTGCCCACCTCCAGCAGCGTCCCCACCAGGATGCGCACCATGTTGTAAAGAAAGCCGCTGCCGGTGAAGCAGAGGCAAAGCATGGGCCCCTGCCGGGTGATGGAAATATCCCGCAGCTCCCGGACGGTGGACTTCTTCATCTTCGTCACTGAGCAGAAGGAGCGGAAATCATGCCGCCCCAGCAGCAGCGCCGCCGCCTGCTCCATGGCAGCGGTGTCCAGCGCTTCCGGCCAGGTATAGCTGTACTTGCGGGTAAACACGTTGGGCGCCGGACTGTTCCATATGAAATAGACATAGCTCTTTTCCCGGCAGGAGAGCCGGGCGTGGAACCGGGGCTCCGCTTCCGAAAGACTGAGGGCCCCGATATCCTCCGGCAGATGCTGCCGGATCAGCGCCAGCAGCTCCGAACAGGACAGAGCGGTGTCCGCCCGGAAGGAGCAGGTCTGCCGCCGGGCGTGAACCCCCGCGTCGGTGCGGCCGGAAGCGGCCAGCTCCACCGGCTGCTCCAATAAACGGCTCAGCAGGGTCTCCATCTTCTCCTGTATGGTGCCGCCTGTGTTGCCCTGCTTCTGCCAGCCCCGGTAGCGGCCGCCGTCATAGCAGAGACAAAGCCTGAAATTTCTCATGATTTCACCTCTTACGCTTCTCTCATCTTTTACCATATCATAATAAAATCCCCTTCAAAATGCAAGGCGGCAGATGCAAACCGCTCTGCCCGTTCTTGCATATTATAGAACAACGGGGGATTAAAACGAAGCAAATTGTGTAATATGTACATAGAAAAGCCAGTTTGGACCATCAGCAACAAAGAAAATTCAGTTAATTTTTTTTGTTGCTGAATTCCCGGGTTTATGGTAAAATCTTAACAAATTATATTATATTACAAAGAAAGAGGCCGGTAATATGTATACAGACTCCTATTTTGACAGATTCATCCTGCCCAAGGACCTGACCGAGACCCTGAAAAAGAGCCGCTGCCTGTGCTACCCGGAAACCAAAGAGCAGCTGGAGGAAATGTGCTATGGGCCTACCCATTCTTCCCGCTATGACGTGGTCTACCCCATCGAAGGCCGTGGCCTTGTGAAGGAGGCCGAGGTGGTCCGCTGCAAGAACGGCACCGTGGTCAACTTCATGGAGGACTATATGCGCCGCCGCGACCCGGATTGTATGCGCATCGGTGACGATCTGCCCACCAACAAGCCCCTTTTCAAGGAGAAATACGGCTATAAGTTCTCCAAGCTGCGGAAGGAGACCATGGACTGGCTGGCCACCCAGCAGCTGATCATCCTGCCCTTCAAGGCCGGCGGGAAGTACTACGGCTATGACAGCCTGATGATCTGCCCCATGAACGCTGCTTTCTTCGCTCTGTCCCTGGCCAATATGCAGGGCTTCGTCAGCATCTTTGACGTGCAGCAGAACTACAAGCCCCGGGCCATCATCTATGTGGCTCCGCCTTTCCGTCACACCCATTTTGACGGCAAGCAGGTGGTTGTCCACAGCCGCAGCGAGGACCTGCATGAGGTCTTTGCCTATAACCTCTATCCCGGCCCCTCCGCCAAGAAGGGCGTGTTCTCCATCCTGCTGGATATCGGCGAGCACGAGGGCTGGATCACCAACCACGCCTCCGCCGCCATGCTGGAGTCCCCCTATGAAAACGAAGTGGTCTTTATGCACGAGGGCGCTTCCGGCGGCGGCAAGAGCGAGATGCTGGAGGAAATCCACCGGGATGAAAACGGCCAGCTGCTGATGGGCATCCATACCGTCACCGGTGAGAAATATTACCTGAGCCTGGGCGAGACCTGTAAAATCCACCCCATTGCCGACGATATGGTTCTTGCTCATAAGGACATGCAGAACGGCTCCGGCCACTTGGTGATCGCCGACGCGGAGGACGGCTGGTTCCTGCGCATGGACGGCGACAACTACTACGGCAACAGCCCCACCTATGAGCGCATCAGCATCCACCCCTCCGAACCGCTGGAGTTCTTCAATATGGACGGTACCCCCGGCGCTACCTGCCTGATCTGGGAGCATGTGCTGGAATCCACCGGCAAGCCCTGCTCCAACCCCCGTGTCATCATCCCCCGCGAGATGATCGAGAACATCGTCCCCGGCAATGAGCCCATGGAGGTCAATGTCCGCTCCTTTGGCGTGCGTATGCCGCCCTCTACCGCCATGGCCCCCAACTACGGCGTCATGGGCATGGTGCAGTTTGTGCCCATTTCCATCGCCTGGCTGTGGCGCCTGGTGTCCCCCCGCGGTTTCAAGAACCCCTCCATCGCCGATTCCAATGCCGGCAGCGGCCTGAAGAGCGAGGGCGTGGGCTCCTACTGGCCCTTCTCCACCGGCATGAAGGTCACCCAGGCAAACCTGCTGCTGCGCCAGATGCTGGATGCCCCCAACACCCTGAACATCCTCATCCCCAACCAGCACATCGGCGCTTACAACATCGGCTTCATGGGCGAGTGGATCACCCGCGAGTACCTGGCCCGCCGCAGCGGCTCCGTCCGCCTCAAGCACCTGGTGCCCGCCCGTTGCCCCATCTTTGGCTACTCCCTGGATGAGATGAAGATCGACGGCCAGTATGTCCGTCAGACCTTCCTCCGGCCGGAGCTGCAGTCCAAGCTGGGCTTCGAGGGCTATGACGCCGGCGCCAAGATCCTCACCGACTTCATGAAGGAGCAGATCAAGGAATTCCTCACCGATGAGCTGGACCCCATGGGCCGCAAGATCATCGAGACCTGCCTCAACGACGGCACGCTGGAGGATTACCTGGCCATCACCCCCATGACCAACATCAAGTAATCAAAAAGCCATATACGAAGAGAAAAACCGCGGGCAGTTCCGCGGTTTTTCCTTTCGTGGCGTTTGATATTTTTCCTTTAAAATATTGAAAAATCAGCCATATAGTGGTATCCTATCCTATATTTTATTTTGTTCCCCTGAAAGGATTATTGCCATGAAAATCGTTGTTTTGGGCGGCGGCCTCAGTACCGAGCGCCATGTCTCCCTGGTCACGGCCACCTCCGTCTGCAAGGCGCTGCGGCAGCGGGGCCATCAGGCCATATTTGTGGATATGTATCTGGGGCTGGAGAATTTTGAAGGCCCCCTGGAGGCCGCCTTTGACGCGGCGGACGGCTTCTGCGGCGATGTTGCCATTGAAAAGACCGCCCCGGACCTGGAGGCGGTGAAGGCTTCCCGGAAGTTAAAAAGCCCCAGCCGTTTGGGCAAAAACGTGCTGGAAGTCTGCGCCCTGGCCGACTGCGTTTTCCTGGGCCTACACGGCGCCGACGGGGAGGACGGCAAGATTCAGGCCGCTCTGGACCTGCTGGGCGTGCCCTATACCGGCTCCGGCCCTCTCAGCAGCGGCATGGCTATGGATAAGGCCGTTGCCAAAATGGTGATGAACAGCTGCGGCGTCCTGACCCCGCAGGGGCAGGAGCTGACCTATACCGCGGAGGACATTCCCCACCTGACGGAGACCTTGCCTGTGCCCTGCGCCGTGAAGGTGGTGGGCGGCGGCTCCTCCATCGGCGTGGCCCTGCCGGACACCCGGGAGGAACTGAAGGCCGCCCTGGAGGAAATTCTTCAGTATGGCAGCCGTGTGGTGGTGGAGGAGAAGATCGCCGGCCGGGAGCTGACCGTTCCCGTGCTGGATGACCGATACCTCAGCCCCATCGAGATCGTCCCCCCGGAGGGCATGACCTTCGACTACGTTGCCAAGTACCAGAGCGGCGCTGAGGCCGCCCGGGAGCTTTGCCCCGCACCCATTACGGAAGCGGAGAAGCAGCTGCTGGGTGAGGCGGCTTTGAAGCTGCACCGTGCCCTGGGCCTGTCCGTCTATTCCCGCACCGACTTCATCCTGGACAAAGAGGGCCGGGCCTGGTGCCTGGAGGTGAACACCCTCCCCGGCATGACCCCCAACAGCCTGATTCCCAAGGCCGCCGCTGTGGCCGGCATCAGCTATGGGGAGCTGTGCGAGAAGATCGTCCGCCTCTCCCTGGCGGAGAAAAACAAGCGTTGATTCTTTTTGTTACAATTATTAACAAATTCTTGATGTTTTGCCCGGCCTGCGTGGTAAAATTCAATATTGAATAAAAAGCTTTTTCCGAGGTAATCCCATGAGAGAAAAATTCGCGCGGTTCATGTCCGGGCGCAACGGCAACGACCAATTGAATCTCTTTATCCTGATTGCGGATATTGTCCTGCTTCTGCTGGCCGGCATCTTTGCCGAGAGCTTGGGCAAGGTGCTCTATCCACTGGTCATCCTCCTGCTGGGCTATGCCTATTTCCGTATGCTCTCCCGCAACCTGTATAAGCGCAGCGAGGAAAACGGAAAATACCTCCGCCTCCGCTACAAACTGATGGCGGAGCTGCGCATCCATTGGGAGCGCTGGGTGCAGCGGAAGGATTACAAGTTCTTCACCTGCCCCTCCTGCAAGACCACCCTGCGGGTACCCCGGGGCCACGGCAAGATCAAGATCGTCTGCCGCAAGTGCGGCAACTCCTTTACCGGCAAGAGCTGAAATGTTCGGTTATCTCACGGCGGATACGGCCACCCTCACCGAAGAACAGCTGAAACGCTATCAGGCCTGCTACTGCGGCCTGTGCCGCAGTCTGGAAAAACGGCATGGCCAGCTTTCCCGCCTCACCCTGAACTATGATGTGACCTTTCTGGTGCTGCTGCTCAGCTCCCTCTATGAACCGGCGGAGACGGCGGGGAAGGGCACCTGTATCCGGCACCCGAAAACGCCCCAGCCCTGGATGAACAACGAAATCTGCGATTATGCCGCCGATGTGAATCTGGCCCTGGCCTACCTGAAATGCCTGGATGACTGGGAAGATGAGGGCAGCCTCCCGGCCCTGACCCAGGCCCGGGTTCTGCGCCCCGGCTATGAGACTGTGCAGAAGGCCTATCCCCGCCAGTGCGCCGCCATGGAGCAGGCGCTGAAGGACCTCCATGCCATCGAGAAGGAGAACCTGGAGGCGCCGGATGCGGCTGCGGCCTGCTTCGGCCGTCTGATGGTGGAACTGTTTGTCTACCGGGAGGACCGCTGGGCCGATACCCTGCGGCACATGGCCCACGCCCTGGGCCGCTTCCTCTATCTGATGGACGCCTGCATGGACCTGGACAGTGACACCCTCCATAACAGCTACAATCCCTTCCGCCGGTATTACCGCCGCCCGGATAATGAGCAGCGCTTCCGGGATATCCTGAAAATGCAGCTGGGCGAATGTGTGTTTTATTTTGACAAGCTCCCCCTGGTGCAGGATGCGGGACTTCTGAAAAACATCCTCTGCGCCGGCCTTTGGGCCCGGTTTGACCGCAAATTCAAAGTTGACGAGAGAAAGGAATCCTAAATGTATCAGGATCCGTATAAGGTTCTGGGCGTCTCCCCCGGGGCCTCCGATGAAGAAGTGAAAAAAGCCTACCGGGAGCTGATCAAGAAATACCATCCCGACCTGAACCCCGACGACCCCAGCGCCGCGGAGAAGATGAACGAGATCAACGCCGCCTATGACCAGATCAAGAACGGCGGCGCCCAGCAGAGCGCCTACGGTCAGACCGGCCAGTATCAGCAGAGCTACGGCGGTTATACTGCCTACGGCCCCTGGTCGGATTGGGCCAACTGGGCCGGCGCCCAGTCCCAGACCCGCCAGAGCGAGCGCAGCGAGTACACCGCCGCCCGCAACTATATCCGCAACGGCATGTATCGGGAGGCGCTGAACGCCCTGTCCGGCGTGCCCATTCCGGAGCGGGACGGCAGATGGTATTATCTCACTGCCGCCGCCAATATGTATATGGGCAACAAGGTCTCCGCCCTGGAAAACGCCAAGCGGGCCGTGGAGATCGAGCCGGAGAACACGGAGTACCGCCGGCTGCTGGAGCAGCTGCAGGGCGGCGGGGACTTCTATGATAACTACACCACCACCTATTCCACCGGCATCAGCCCCGGCAACCTGTGCATGACGCTCTGTGCCCTGAACCTCTGCTGCGGCACCCCCTGCGGCTGGCACTTCTTCTGCTGCTGAGGGGAAAATCGAACAAGGTATAAAAAGGGATGCGCTCCTGTTGGAACGCATCCCTTTTTACTATTTTATTTACATAATATAATTTACATAACACTAGTTAAATCCGCCACTGTTGGCTTCGTACAGCCGGTCTACCTTTTCCCGCAGGGCCTTGTGTTCCGGGAGACGCAGTTCCGGGTCAAGCTGCAATATCCGGCGGCTCTCCTCCTGGGCCCGCTGCAAAACGTCCACATCGGCCCCCAGGTCGGCCACATGCATCTCCGGCAGGCCGTGCTGCCGGGCGCCGAAAAAGTCCCCCGGCCCCCGCAGACGCAGATCCTCCTCGGAAATCTTGAAGCCGTCGTTGGTCTTGCTCATGATCCCCAGCCGGGCCTTCACCTCCGGGCTGACATTGTCCGAAACCAGCACGCAGTAGCTCTTGTGGCTACCCCGGCCCACCCGGCCCCGCAGCTGGTGCAGCTGGCTCAGGCCGAAGCGCTCCGCGTTTTCAATCACCATCAGCGAGGCGTTGGGCACGTCCACTCCCACCTCGATCACCGTGGTGGCCACCAATACATCAATCTCCCCGGCCACAAAGGCGGCCATGGTCTGTTCCTTGTCTCTGGCCTTCATCCTCCCGTGGACGCAGCCGATTTTCAGCTCCGGGAACACTGCCGCCAGCTGGGCCGCGTGCTCCTGGGCGGATTTCAGCTTCACCGGCAGCTCCTCGTTCTCCTCCACCATGGGGCAGACCACGAACACCTGCCGCCCCTCCTGCACCTGCTTGCGGATAAAGCCGTTGAGCCTTGCACGATAGCTCTCGTCCACGGTGAAGGTGTCCACCTTCTGCCGCCCGGGGGGCAGCTCATCGATGATGGACAAATCCAGGTCGCCGTAGATAATCAGGGCCAGGGTGCGGGGAATGGGCGTGGCGGACATGACCAGCACATGGGGCTTGCCCCCTTTTCCAGTCAGGGCGGAGCGCTGATTCACGCCGAAGCGGTGCTGCTCATCCGTCACCACCAGGGCCAGCCGGTCGTATTCCACGTCCTGGCTGATCAGCGCGTGGGTGCCCACGATCAGGTCCAGCTGCCCCTGCTGCAGTTGGGTTTTGACCTGCCGCTTTTCTTTTGCACTCATGGAGCCGGTCAGCTTCCCAACCCGCAGAGCAAAGGGAGCCAGCATCTCTGTCAGTGTGTGGTAGTGCTGCTCCGCCAGAATCTCCGTTGGGGCCATGAAGGCGCTGGTGTAGCCGTTTTTTGCGCAGAGCCAGATCAGCGCCGCCGCCACCAGGGTCTTGCCGCTGCCCACGTCCCCCTGGATCAGCCGGCTCATCACCGCGCCGGAAGCCATATCCGCCGCCGCCTGGGCCACCGCCCGCCGCTGGGCCCCCGTGGGGGCGAAGGGCAGACTGCGCCAGAATTCTTCCATATCAAATTCTTTCAGCTTGATGCCATCGTCCAGGCTCCGCTCCCGGTGCATCCGCCCCAGGGCGCAGGACAGGACGAACAGCTCCTCAAAAATCAGCCGCCGCCGGGCCAGCTCCAGAGCCTGAAAGTCGGCAGGGAAGTGGATATTCTCATAGGCGTAGCGGGCCTGGGCCAATTGACAGCCCTGCCGCACCGAATCCGGCAGGATGTCCGGCAGCAGCTCCAGACAACTGTCCAGCCCCTGGCGGATTGCCTGCATAATGCTTCGCTGATTCAGTCCGGCGCACAGCCGGTACACCGGGATGATCCGCCCGGTGACCTGCCCGGCCCGTTCCTCCGGCTCATACACCGGGTTTGCCATGGTGCGCCGTCCGCCGCGAAGCTCTATGCGGCCGAAGAAGTTGTAGCTCTCTCCCCGGTGCAGATTGTCCTTGGCGTAGGGCTGATTGAAGAATGTTATGTCAACCGAACCGCTGTCATCCACAGCCCGCAGCTTCACGATGTCCATGCCCCGGCGGATGTGGGACAGCCTGGGGGTGTCCGCCACCAGGGCCTGGATGCACACGTTTTCCCCGTCCATGGTCAGGGCGATGGGCCTAAACTGGCTGCGGTCCTCGTATTTTCTGGGGAAAAAAGAAATCAGGTCATAGAGAGAAAAGACGCCCAGCTTGTGAAACGCCTGCGCCTTTTTCTCTCCTATGCCCTTGATATAACGAACGTCGGTATGTAAATCTGCCATAACTCACTCGGTGAACCGCAGGGAATAGCTCTTGTTTGCCAGGGTGAACTCCTCGATCAGGCCGCTGGTGCAGATGATCTGGTTGGAATTGTTCACCAGGATCATCTCAAAGCCGCCGTAGTTGCGCCAGTAGTTCAGGGCGTTGTTCTCGCCCAGAATGAACATGGCGGTGGAAAGGCAGTCGGCCATGGTACCGTCCTCACAGATGATGGTGACAGACAGCAGGGAATTGCTGACCGGGTAACCGTTCTTGGGGTTGATCAGGTGGTGATAGGTCTTGGTGCCGCTGGTGAAATAGCGCTGATAGGTGCCGCTGGTGACTACTGCGGTTTCCCCCACATTGATGACCCCCAGATAGCTGCTGGTGTTGTTGGGGTCCTGGATGGCAATGGTCCAGTCGTCCCCGTTGGGCTTCTGGCCCAGGGTCTGCACGTTGCCGCCCAGGGAGATGATCCCGCTGGTGACGCCGGCCTGCCGCATGGCGCTGATGGCGTTCTCCGCGGCGCAGCCCTTGGCCACGGAGGCAAAACTGATCTGGGCCGTGGCGGGGAAGGACACCGCATAAGAGCCGGAGCTGGGGAAGCTGGTCAGGCTCATCTTGTCAAAGCAGCGCAGGGCCAGGTCGCTGGCCAGCTCCTCATCGGTAGGCACATAGTAGTGCCCATCCACAAAGCCCCAGCGCTTGATCACCGGGTACAGGCTCAGGTCCAAAGCGCCGTTGGACTTCTTATACACATCGTAGGCGCAGCTGAGCATCTTGGCCACCTGGCCGGAAATGGACACGTTGGCGCCATTGGCATGGTTGATGGCATAGGTGGTGCTGGTCTCCAGCTCCGGGTCCAGGGCCGCGTCCATGGCCTGGATGATGCTCTGGGCCGCGTCCAGCCCAGCCTCCCGCTGGTTGCCGTAGGCCGTCAGGGTCATGATGGTGTCCATGGCAAATATCTCCCGCTGGCTTTGCTTGGTTTCGCCGCAGGCGGCCAGGGGCAGCAGCATCGTCAGGCACAGCAGGGCGGCGATACATTTATAACTGGTCTTTATGTGCTTCATAGAATTCTCTGTAGTCCTTTAACATATATTTCAGCAGATTGGGGGTGTCCAGCTGATAGGGGCAGCGGCTGCTGCAGCTGTGACAGCCGATGCAGTCGTTGATTTTTTCCATCTTCTCCCGCCAGGTGTCGGTCATGTACTGCTGCCAGGGGGAGCGGCGCAGCAGCATATTCATCCTGGCGCAGTTGAAAATCTCGATCCCCGCCGGGCAGGGCATGCAGTAGCCGCAGCTGCGGCAGAAGGAGCCGGAAAGTTCCTGCCGTTCCTGCCGGATGAAGGCGCTCAGCTCCTCATCCAGATCCGGGTCCTCCTCTGCCAGGGCCAGCCACTGCTCCAGCTCTTCCAGCTTCTGGATGCCCCAGATGGGCACCACGTTATCATAGATCTTCATGAACGCGTGGCAGGCCCGGGCGTTGTTCAGCATGCCCCCGGCCAGTCCCTTCATGGCAATGTAGCCCATGTCCGCTTCCTTGCACTTCTGGGCCAGGGCCAGGTCCCGCTCACTGGATATGTAGCTGAAGGGGAATTGCAGCGTTTCAAACAGCCCGGAGGCGATGCAGTCCTCGGCGATGTTCACCCGGTGGGAGGTGACGCCGATATGCCGGATCCAGCCCCGTTCTTTGGCCTCCAGCGCCCCGGCGTAGGCCCCGTTGGGGTCATTGGGGTCGGGCACTTCCGTCACCTGATGGAACTGGAACAGGTCGATATAGTCGGTTTTCATCATCCGCAGGCTGTTTTCAATGTGGGCCAGCACCCCCGCCTTGTCCCTGGCGGCGCTTTTGGTGGAGATGATGATCTTGTCCCGCACATCGCTGAGAGCCAGGCCGATTTTCTTCTCACTGTCGGTGTAGGCATTGGCGGTGTCGAAGTAGTTGATCCCACCCTCGTAGGCTGCCCGCAGCAGCCGGACGGCATAATTTTCATCGCAGCGCTGCACCGGCAGGCAGCCCATGGCAGTGCTGGTGACCATCAGTTCCGTTTTGCCCAGCCTGATTTTTCTCATGGCAACATCTCCTTGAAAAAGAATAATCAAAGAAAATTCAAATAGCCTATTTACTTTAGCGGGAAAGTTTGCTATAATATCCGTCGCGGTGGAGAAACCTGGTTTCTGCCAGCCCCGCTGTTACATCAAGGGATTATACCATGTTTTGCCCCTGATGTAAATAAGCAATCCCATATGCGGCTGTAGCTCAGCTGGATAGAGTGTCAGACTCCGACTCTGAAGGTCGCAAGTTCGAATCTTGTCAGCCGTACCAAAAAGTCCGTATCCCGTCAGGGATGCGGACTTTTTGACATGATTGCAGGGAATCAAACTTGCGGCCTTCAGGTGCGAAGCACGTTTAATTTGCCGGAGACGCGGGTTACACAGTGCCATAATAGGTTACGAGTATAACGGATTGGAATGCACTACCTCCCAGTTGATATGTATCCGGACCTTTTTGGAAAAGTAAGACTTCGCTTAAAATACAGCTCGAAAAAGATGATTGTTTATAAAAACTCACTCGAAAAAGCTTATACTTTCGGATATACTTAGGCCAGACCTGTTGAATCAACCGCATAAAGAATGAGCGTGATGGAATGAATACAATCTATATTGGCTGTCATCTGTCGGTGACCAACGGCTATGAGGCCATGGGCAAGACCATGCTGGACTTCGGCGGGAATACCTTTGCCTTTTTCACAAGAAACCCGCGGGGCGGAAAGTCGAAAGACATTCTGCCCGAGGACGCAGCGGCCCTGCGGTCGCTGGTGGATAGGGAGCACTTCGGGCCTCTGGTGGCTCACGGCAGTTACACGATGAACCTCTGCGCCGCCAAGAATGAGACCCGTGAAAACGGTCTGGATATGCTGGAGAAAGACCTGCTGCGCATGGAGCAGCTCCCCGGCAACTTCTACAATTTCCACCCCGGCGCCCATACCGGGCAGGGGATGGAGCAGGGAATTGCATTGATCGCGGAGGCGCTGAACCGCTTCCTGTGGCCGGAAATGCAGACAACCGTGCTCCTGGAGACTATGGCGGGCAAGGGCTCAGAGGTGGGTGGCCGCTTTGAAGAACTGCGGGAGATCATCGACCGGGTGGAGCAAAAGGACAAGCTGGGCGTCTGCCTGGATACCTGCCATGTGTGGGACGGGGGCTATGATCTGGTGAACGACCTGGACGGCGTGCTGACGGCGTTCGACAAGGTGATCGGCCTGGATCGTCTGCTGGCGGTTCATTTCAACGACAGCAAGAACCCCTGCGGCTCTCATAAGGATCGGCATGAAAAGCTGGGCCAGGGCCAGATCGGCATGGAGGCCATGAGACGGATTGCCCTGCATCCCGCCCTCTCCGGCCGCCCCTTCATTCTGGAAACACCAAACGATGACGAAGGTTACATCCAGGAAATTCATACTGTGCTGGACTGGATCGGATGAGGTTCCCGTTTGAAGCCGGCGAATCCCAGATTCACAAACTTGTATTGATTATCCTTTTGCGATTATGGTATAGTTAACGCATAAAAGGTGATGAAAAGAAGCAAGGGGAAGAAGCGGAATGAAAATCTATACCATTATCGGCGGGGTTAACGGCACAGGAAAGAGCAGCCTTACCGGCGTTCTCAAAACCTTGACAACGGACTTGGGCATCATCATTGATGTGGATAATATCACCGCCCGGAATGGTGGAAGTGCAATGCAGGGTTGCAGAATTGCCTTGGAGCGTATCAGGGACTGTCTCAAAAAGGAGATCAGCTTCACCCAGGAAACGACCTTATCAGGACGGAAAACAGAAGAAACGGCAGCCCAGGCGAAAGAACAGGGCTATTATGTGCGCTTGTACTATGTTGGACTTGATACCTTGGAGGAGAGCCTTGCACGGATAGAAAATCGGGTGCGCCGTGGCGGGCATGACATCCGGGATGAAGATGTGCAGCGCCGTTTTGCCGGTCGTTGGGAAGCGGTGTCCAAGGTGCTGCCATACTGTGACGAAGCACGGTTTTTCGATAATGACAACGGATTTGTGGAAGTAGCCGAGTATCTGAATGGCGAATTGCTGCTGAAGGGGGACAAGCGCCCCGCATGGATTCAGGAGCTGCAAGACCAGCTTCTCAAGGTTCAGACCACGATTTGACTACTGTTTCTGAAAACCTGTGCAGAATGGATGAAAGCATTGAAAAATCAGGCTTATCATTTTACGGCCTGAACTCTCCGACTCTGAAGGTCGCAAGTTCGAATCTTGTCAGCCGTACCAAAAAGTCCGTATCCCATCAGAGGTACGGACTTTTTGCATAAAAAAATCACCCCCCCCATAGCGTTTTCCTCCCACCCGGGGGACGGCGGGATAGGACTTGCTTTACCAATTTACAGTACTTGACAATGGAGGCTGTTTTTGGTAACATAAAACATGTAAGCAAACGGTTTATGAGCCAACAAGTCAAAGCCCCGGCGCCAGAGACGGCTGAAAGAAACGGAAAGCAAATAAAATAAATAGTATAGATAGATAAAACCAGAAAACACCCACCCCGGGAAAACCCGGCCCAGCGAAAGGAGACGCCCCCATTAAAACCAAACGCTTTGTATCCACCCTTCTGGCCCTGCTGCTCATCTGCAGCCTGCCCCTGTCCGCTTTTGCGGAGGAATATGACCTGAGTGTGGGCAGTGTCACGGTCAATGCAAGTGAAAGTGGGCAGACTGTATCCCAAGTGAATGGTGTCCAGAATCATACGGAAACCACCCCCACCGTCATCACCCAGTCCAACAGCGAAACGCCTACCACCAACACCGTCACCATCACGGCAACGGAAAACGCCACCGCCAATGTGACTATACAGGATGTGAACATTGTCATCAGCGACCCTGCCGGTGCCCCCAAGGATCACAGCGGCGAGGCGGCGGTCACCATCGATGTGGCGGACGGCGCAAAAGCCAATGTCACCCTGGACGGCGTGAAAATCGATGTGGGCGGAACCGGCGGCGTAGATAAAGCTGCGAACAAAGTCGTCGACGGTGAAGTAGCCGTCCAAATTACGGGCAACGGCGATGTGACCCTGGAGCTGGATGGGAAGAATACCCTTCAGGGCGGCTATCACCGTGCCGGCGTGGAGAAAAACACCACCGACGATACCGGCAAGGGCAAACTCACCATCACCGACGAAACCGGAACCGCCGGCAGCCTGAAGGCCACCGGCGGCGAATACGGTGCCGGCATCGGCGGCGGCGAGGGGGGCAGCGGCAGCAACATCATCATCACCGGCAGCGCGGAAGTCACCGCCACCGGCGGCGAATACGGTGCCGGCATCGGCGGCGGTAATTATGGCAGCGGCAGCAACATCACCATCACCGACAGCGCGGAAGTCACCGCCCAGGGCAGCGCAGGCGGTTCCGGCGTCGGCGGCGGCTTTTTTGGCAGTGGCAGCGACATCACCATCACCGGCAGCGCGGAAGTCACCGCCACCGGCGGCGATGATGGCGGTGCCGGCATCGGCGGCGGCGTTTTTGGCAGTGGCAGCGACATCACCATCCAGGGCAGCACGGAAGTGACTGCCCAGGGCGGCACAGGCGGTTCCGGCATCGGCGGTGGACGCCAGAGTACCGGCAGCGAAAACATCACCGTCTCCGGGGATGCCCAGGTGAAAGCCCAGGGCGGTGAAAAATTCGTGCAGTCCAATGTGTTTAACTACGGCGCAGGCGCTGCCATCGGCGAGGGAGGAAAATACAAGAACGGGTCAGAAGCTGGCCCCGGCGATGATGTGGAACCCAACACCGATGTTCTGACCACCAACGGCAAGATCGAATACTACGCCCCCGGCGCAGACATGGAAACCGAGTCCCCCTATAAGACCGTGACCGGAACCTATATTCCTCCCCAGGACGAGGAAAAGCCCCCCGTGGACGAGGAAAAGCCTGACCAGCCCGCCCAGTCTGCGGAAGAGTCCGCGGCGGAAGCGGTTTATGCCGCGCCCCTCTACCGGGTTATCAATCAGGACGGCAAGGATATCCTCCATCAGGATACCCGGAAGGACGGCGTGCTGACCATCACCGTGGATGTGAACTTTGCCAGCCTTACCGGCAAGCTGGGCGGCATCCAGACCCTGAAAGCCCAGGGGGTGGACACCATCGTCTTTGTAACAAACGGTGCAACCTCCACCTTCGCCCTCTCTGACCTGCTCTCCCAGGGCAGCACCGGCGACAGCTATACCCTGACCCACGACGGCAGCACCGTCACCTTCACCCTCGGGGCAAGGAAAACCGATATAAGCGCCATTCCGACCCATTGAAAGTTCATCCGAAAGGAGGGAGTCCCATGGCCGCAGCACACGATGAATATCATAACAATGTAGAAGAATATTTCCCCATTAACGACCCGGTAAAGGGCAAAAGGAACTTCAACAGGAAGTCTGCCGGTGCGGTGGGCGTCATGCTTACTGCCTCTGCCGGCATCATTGCGGCGGCTCTTACGCTGCTGCTGCTTTTCTGCAGCGCCACCGCGGTCAGCCCCTCCTCGGCTTCTTTCCAGACAACCGTCTGCAACGCGGACGATTCCACACAAATTCACTATTATGTCGTACCCTATGACGCCGTTTCTCAAAATCCGGAAATCCGCGGTCTGCTCCGCGGGGGGAATGCCGGGATGGACACGGCGAAGCTTGTTTTGGATAAAGCGGTAGCCTCCGGGGCCGTGTCGGCAGGCTCGGATGCCTTTCAGGTAGACGGACTGGAACCGGGTACACGATACTATATTGTATTTTTCAACAGCGATCCGGATGGCGTGCGGTTTCTGAACGCCTTTGAATTCGCTACCAAAGGCCCCGATTCCAATGAAAAACTGCCGGGCCCGGGCATGACAGGACCGGCAATGCAGCAGGGAGGCACTTCCTCTGCCCCTGCACCCATGGAAAAGCCAAAGCCCACGGAAGAACCGAAGCCTACGGAAGCGCCCCAGCCGCCTTACTACTACCCGGAGCCTCCCAGGGAGGAGCCTGCTCCGCCGTCGTCCAATTTGCCCCAGGGCAACGGAATTGATATTCTTGCGAAGGAACTTTTGTCCGATCTGAGAACAAGGTTCACCATTTCCACCGTCATGAATATGAAAGGCTATTCCATTGTGGATGCGTTTGTTCGCGTGACAGACGATAGCGCCGGTGGTTATGACGAAATTACCCGGGAGGAAAATGGGACCGACGCAACGGTAACCGGCGTTGTCTACCTGTCGGCGCAAACCTCTGTACAGATCGTTGCTGTTTATGACGATCAAAACGGCGGTACCGCCGAAGTGAGCAGTCAGTCAGCCGATCTTGTTCCTTTTGACGGGGTAGCCGCTCTCGGAGAGTCCGGCGATGTGGTTGCTTACGCCCTTAGAAACCCCGTCCCCGCCGGTGAGGACAGTGCCCCGGCCGATGCTGCTGCCGGTACCGAGGACAGCAACCTCAGCGCCGAAGAGAACAGCGCCCCGGCCGATGCTGCTGCCGGTACCGA
>CAMCCC010000031.1 GCA_945873205.1 uncultured bacterium | reverse complement strand
GTTTGCATATTGTCCCTTTTTTATTTTCCTGTTGCACTTCAGATTGTAACCTGTCCACCTCCCCTTACACAGGGGAGGCTTTTTATAGGCTCCCTCTCTGCCCAGTGTGCGCACTGGGCGGAGAGGGTCGTACCCCACCACTTTGAAGCGGATGCTTCAAAGTGGAAAGGAAGAAGGAAGGAGCGGAATGCAGTTTCCCCGGCTCTTACGGAAACCGGGGAAAAGGAATGCAGCGAGTTTCTTCTGACGCGGCGAGCATCGCTCGTCCGCGAAATACAGTCAAATGAAAAAGGCGGACGGCCAATGGCCGCCCCTACGGGTGCGCTATCGTTTCTCCGCCCCCTTGGCTCCCCCTCCCAAGGGGAGCTGGCTTTTGCGCAGCAAAAGACTGAGAGGTTCGTTGTTCTCCGTACCCCATCAGAACCGTAGGAGCGAGCATCGCTCGTCCACTAAAAACGTCAAACGCCCCTGAACTGACGCTTGTCAGATCAGGGGCGTTGATTTTTTATTCCCAGGTTTTCCAGACCTCCGGGCAGTAGCCCACGGTGGCCTGCTTCCCATTGCGGACAATGGGGGTTTTGATCAGATAGGGCACTTCATACAGCTTGTCCAGCTTGGCCTCGTTGCCGGCCAGATGCTGGAAAAGGGGATAGTCCTGATCCCCGGTGTCCACCATGGCCTCCAGGCCCACGGCGTTCTTCACGGCGTTCAGCTCCCCCCGGCTCATGCCGAAGCGGAGAATATCCACAAACTGGTATTTGATCCGCCGCTCCTTGAAATAGCGCTCGGCCTTTTTGGTGTCAAAGCACTTGGCCTTGCCGAATATCTGGATATTCACGGCCTTACACCTCGGTGATCACCGGCAGGATCATGGGGCTGCGCCGGGTGGTCTTGTACAGATAGCCGGAGATGTTGTTCTTTACCCGGCTCTTGATGGCGGACCAGTCGCTGATCTTCTGCTCCTCGCAGGCCAGCACGGACTCGATGGCCACCCGCTTCAGCTCCTCCATCATGCCCTCGGCCTCCTTCACATAGATGAAGCCCCGGGTGACGATCTCCGGCTCGGAGATCAGCCCCTTGGTGTCGCTGGAGTAGGGGAGCACCACAACCACCATGCCGTCCTCAGCCAGCTTATGCCGGTCCCGCAGGACAACGCTGCCCACTTCGCCCACGCCGCTGCCGTCCACCATGACGGCCCCGGCCTGCACATTTTCGCCCAGCTTGATGCCCTTCTTGGTGATCTCGATGACGCTGCCGTTTTCCGCGATGACCACGTTTTTCGGCGCCACGCCCATCAGCTTGCCCAGCTCTGCGTGCTTGACCAGCATCCGGTACTCGCCGTGGACGGGGATGAAATACTTGGGCTTGGTCAGGCCCAGCATCATCTTCTGCTCCTCCTGGCAGGCATGGCCGGAGACGTGCAGCTCGGTGTGCCGGTCGTAAATCACCTCGGCCCCCTTGTGGAACAGCTCGTCGATGACCCGGCTGATGGTGTTCTCGTTGCCGGGGATGGCGGAGGCGGAGATAATGACCCGGTCGCCCGCGTCCACCTTGATCTGCCTGTGCTCGGAAAAAGCCATGCGGTACAGGGCGGACATGGTCTCCCCCTGGCTGCCGGTGGAGATGATGACCACCTGGTTCCGGGGCAGCTTGTTCAGCTTTTCAATGTCCATCAGCACATTGTCGGGGATATTCATATATTCCAGCACCGAGGCCACATGCAGTACGTTCTCCATGCTGCGCCCGGTGATGCCCACCTTGCGGCCGTACTTGGCGGCAACGTTGATCACCGTCTGCAGCCGGTGCACGTTGGAGGCAAAGGTGGTGATGATGATCCGCTTGTCGCAGCCCTTGAACAGCTTGTCAAAGCTCTCGCCCACCTTGCTCTCGGAGGCGGAGTGGCCCGGCACTTCCACATTGGTGGAGTCGCTGAGCAGGGCCAGCACGCCCTCGTTGCCCAGCTGGCCCAGCCGGGGAATGTCGATCATGCCGCCGGCGATGGGGGTCAGGTCGATCTTGAAGTCGCCGGTGTGGATCACGGTGCCCAGCGGCGTCTTGATGGCCAGGGCCACCGCGTCGGGGATGCTGTGGTTCACATGGATAAACTCCACCGTGAAGCAGCCCAGCCGGAACGTGGCTCCCGGCTTCTTGGTGAAGATCTGGGTGTTGTACAGCAGCTCGTGCTCCTCCAGCTTCAGCTCCACCAGAGCCGCCGTCAGCGGGGTGGTGTAGATGGGGATGTCCAGCTCCTTGAGCACATAGGGCACCGCGCCGATGTGGTCCTCATGGCCGTGGGTCAGGATCAGGCCCCGGATCTTCTCCGCGTTGGCCTTCAGATAGGTCACGTCCGGCAGCACGATATCCACGCCGTACATGTCCTCATCCGGGAAGCCCATGCCGCAGTCCACCACGATAATGTCGCCGCCGAATTCATAGGCGGTCATATTTTTTCCGATTTCTCCCAGACCGCCCAGGGGAATAATCTTCAGTTTTGATACCATATATTTTCTCCAATCTTGTTGTCATATCAGCTTATGTATTACCCTGGAAGTATAACCGGCTTCCGGGGCGTATTATACCGTGCTGCCTTACATTTCCGTGCGCCCTTCCAGCGCCCGGTTCAATGTGGCGTCGTCGGCAAATTCCAGGTTGGAACCCACCGGGATGCCGTAGGCCAGGCGGGTGACCTTGATGTTGAAGGGCTTCAAGAGCCGGGAAATGTACATGGCTGTGGCTTCGCCCTCGGTGTCCGGGTTGGTGGCCATGATGACCTCCTCCACATCGTCCTCCGCCGCCCGCACCAGCAGCTCCTTGATCTTGATGTCGTCCGGCCCCACATGGCTCATGGGAGACAGGGCCCCGTGCAGCACGTGATAGGTGCCGTTGTATTCATGCCCCCGCTCGATGCTCAGCACATCCCGGGGCTCTGACACCACGCAGATGGTGCCCTTGTCCCGCCGGTCGCTGGCACAGATGGAGCACAGCTCTCCCTCGGTCAGGTTCTGGCAGACCTTGCAGCAGTGGACGCTGCTCTTGGCGTCCACAATGGCGGCGGCAAAGTCCCTGGCCTCGCTTTCCGGCAGACCCAGCACATAGAAGGCCAGCCGCTGGGCGCTCTTGCGCCCGATACCGGGCAGGGAAGCGAATTTATCAATCAGATTTTCCAAAGATGCGGGGAAAAAGGACATGGTCAGACTCCTAATCGTAAGAACTTATCGCAGGGCGTTGATGGCGGCTGCCCTGTCCGCCTTGCCGAAAACAGCGCTGCCGGCCACCAGAACCGTGGCCCCGGCATCGATGGCCAGGGGCGCGGTGTCCGGGTCAATGCCGCCGTCCACCTCAAGCTGGCAGCAGAGACCCTCGCGGTCGATCATCTGCCGCAGTGCCCGGAGCTTATCCAGCTGCTCCGCCATGAATTTCTGCCCGCCGAAACCGGGCTCCACTGTCATCACCAGTATCAGGTCAATATCCTTTATAAAGGGCAGCACGGCCTCCGCCGGGGTCCTGGGCTTCACCGTCACGCCGGTCATTTTTCCCAGAGACTTCGCCAGGGCGATGGCGGCCTTGATGTTCTCCTCCGTGTCGGCCTCCACATGGAAATTCACCAGGTCGGCCCCGGCCTCGCAAAACTGCCGGGCGTAGCGGAGGGGCCGGTCAATCATCAGATGCACGTCCAGAAACATGTCCGTGGCTTTCCGCAGGGACTTCAGCACCGGGATACCAAGAGAGATGTTGGGTACAAAGCTGCCGTCCATCACATCAATATGCAGCCATTCCGCCCCGGCTGCCTTGACCTCGGCCGCTTCCTGACCCAGCTTTGCAAAGTCCGCCGAGAGGATAGACGGTGCAATTTTAACCATGTTTTTCCGCTCCTTGTCACCCAAACTTGTATTCCAACAGGCAGAATCTGGATATTCAATTTATTATACTACAGCTTCTCTCCCTTTGCAATAGTTCCTTTTCATTGGGCGTTCAGGAAAGGAAATGTGAAAAACAGACACAATGCAATTCAAAACGGACACAGGAGAAAGCGTCTGAGCCACTTGACGGAAACGACAAATGGATATAAAATATCAGAATGAAAAGACGTTTTTCATGGAGGAATCGACTTGTCAAAGCATAACAGAAAAAAGAAAAAAGTTGCGCCTGTCTACACCTTTGCCGGTGTGTGGCTGGCGGCGGCCTGCTTTCTGCCGCTGTACCGGCTGTGGGCGCTGCTGCTGACCCTTGGCCTTGCCGGTTTCTCCGCCTACCTTGTGGGCAAGCACGCCGGGAAGAAAGAGCGTGAGGCGGCCCAAGCGGAGGCAAAGCAACAGGAGCCGGTAAAGACCCCCGCCCCCCAGAAAAGCTACGGCCCGGAGATCGACCCCATCCTGCAGGAGGGGAACCGCGCCCTGGGCGAAATGGGCAGAATCTATATGAGCGTGCAGGATGTGGAGGTGCGCAAGAAGATCAATGAGCTGATGCGCATTACCGACAAGATCACCCAGGACGCCATCCATGACCCGGACGATATTCCCCAGATCAAGAAGTTCATGAACTACTACCTGCCCACCACCATCAAGCTCCTCAACGCCTATGACCGTATGAGCGCCCAGGGCATCGAGGGGGAGAATCTGGACAAGAGTATGAAGAGCATCAACGAGATGCTGGACCAGGCCATCGAGGCCTATAAGAAGCGGCTGGACTCCCTGTTTGAAAACCAGGCCCTGGATATCGAAACGGATATCGAGGTCATGAACCAGATGCTGGCCAGAGAGGGCCTTACCGGCGGCAAGGACTTTGAACTGTAAACGAAACGGACGTATAAGAAAGGACGAACTCAAATGAACGAAGAGAAGAGCTACATCCCCTCCCTGACCCTGGACCCCCAGCCTGCCGCCGCTGCCGCTGTGGAGGAAGCCCCTGCCCCGGCGGAGGAGAAGGCCCAGGCCCCTGCCGAGAAGCTGGCCCTGGATATGCTCAGCCCTGCCGAGCAGCAGGCTGTCCGTTCCTTCTCGGAGCAGATCGATATTACCAACACCGAGCAGGTGATGAACTATGGCAGCGGCGCCCAGAAGAACATTTCCGAGTTTTCCGATGCCGCCCTCAACACCGTCCGCACCAAGGACCTGGGCGAAGTGGGCGATATGCTGGGCGACCTGGTGGTGGAGCTGCAGGGCCTGAACTTTGACACCCAGGAGAAGAAGGGTTTTCTTGGCCTGTTCAAGAAGGCCGGCCAGTCCGTGGCCGAGATGAAGGCCTCCTTCGACAAGGCCGAGGTCAACGTGGATAAGATCGTGGAATCTCTGGAGAAGCATGAGATCACCCTGATGAAGGACATCAGCCTCATGGACAAGATGTATCAGCGCAACCAGGAGTACATGAAGGAACTGACCATGTACATTCTGGCCGGCAAGCTGAAGATCGAGGAGCTGCGCGAGGTGGAGCTGCCCAAGATGATCGCCCACGCCAAAGAGACCAACCTGCCCGAGGATGCCCAGGCCGCCAATGACTTTGCCAATCTCATCGGCCGCTTCGAGAAGAAGATTCACGACCTGGAGCTGACCCGTACCATCTCCGTCCAGATGGCGCCCCAGATCCGCATGGTGCAGAACAATGACCAGCTGATGGCGGAGAAGATCCGCTCCTCCATCGTCAACACCATCCCCCTGTGGAAGAACCAGATGGTCATGGCCATGAGCCTTTACCATTCCGACCAGGCCATGAAGGCCCAGCGGCAGGTGACGGATATGACCAACCAGCTGCTGCTGAAGAATGCTGAGACCCTGCGCCAGGGCAGCGTCAGCGTGGCCCAGGAGGCGGAGCGGGGCATTGTGGACATGGAGACCCTGAAAAAGACCAACCTGGAGCTGATCGCCACCCTGGACGAGGTGCGCCGCATCCAGGACGATGGCCGTGCCCGCCGCGCCCAGGCCGAGGAGGAGCTGGGCCGCATCGAGGGCGAGCTGAAGAGCAAGCTGCTGGAGATGAAGGGCTGATCCGCTTCGCAAAATTGAGGAGAGAAAATGAATTTCTTTAAAAGACCCTTTGTGGCGGTGCTGCTGTCTGCACTGATTGTCCTCTGTTCCACGCTGGTTTCCATCAATGTGAAGCTGGAGAGCAAGTGCGACGCGGTGAGCGACATCTTTTATGAAGGCGTCCGCATCAGCGGGGTGGACTATCCCGCCATGGCCGAGCCCATGAAGCAGCTTTGCGCCCTGACGGACGATGTGATTCTCATCGCCAATAACTACGGCATCGATACCGGGGAGCTGTCCCAGCGGCTGGATGATCTGGAGCTGGCCATGCAGTACAGCGCTGATGATGTGAATTATATCGGCAGCTGCTATGGGGCGTATTTCAAGGCCCTCCGCACTGTGGAGAACCAGCTGCAGAGCACCGGCCTCAGTGAGCGGCACCAGGCCGCCATGGACGCATATTCCGCCCAGATCGAGATCTGCTCCGCAACCATTGCCCAGGGTGCTGCCGGCTATAACGAGAAGGTCCGCAGCTTCCTGAAAAGCTATGACAAGTTCCCCACCAGCTTCTGGGCTGATGTCACCGGCGCTTGGTTCCCCGACTATTTCAACGCGTAAAATCCAAGCAAATACAAGAGAAACAGAAGAGGTAAGAGATCATGTCTATTGAAAAAGGCCGCGCCTACTTCCGGGCGCTGGGAATTGAGGATCGTGTGCAGGAGTTCACCGTGTCCTCCGCAACGGTGGAGCTGGCCGCTCAGGCCCTGGGCGTAGAAGGCGCCCGGATCGCCAAGACCCTGTCCTTCAAGACCGAGGATGGCTGTATGCTCATCCTGGCGGCAGGCGACGCCCGCATCGACAATCGCAAGTTTAAGGACAAATTCCATATGAAGGCCAAGATGCTCTCTGCCGATGAGGTGCTGGAGCTGGTGGGCCACCCGGTGGGCGGCGTGTGCCCCTTCGGCATCAATGAGGGGATTCCTGTGTATCTGGATGAGAGTATGAAGCGCTTCACCACCGTGTTCCCCGCCGTGGGCAGTGCCAGCAGCGCCATTGAGCTGAACCTGGACGAGCTGTTTGAATACTCCAAGGCCCTGGAGTGGATCGACGTGTGCAAGCTTCCGGAATAAGGAAAAGTATAAACACTCACAGGAGCTGTGAAACCCACAGCTCCTGTTTATTTCAATGATTCAGGTGATTGTATGAAAAAGCATTTGTTTCTCACCGGCCCCTCCGG
Source organism: uncultured bacterium (assembly GCA_945873205.1). Classification (GTDB taxonomy): domain Bacteria; phylum Bacillota; class Clostridia; order Oscillospirales; family Oscillospiraceae; genus Limivicinus. Next base: position 13,413 of record CAMCCC010000031.1, on the reverse strand, counting down.
GATAGGCAAGACGACCATCATCAAAGAAGCGCTGGGGCCGCAGATCGCCTATGCCGGCGGCTTTCTCACCGAGCGGGTGACGGATGACAGCGGCAAGCTGCTGGGCTTTGACCTGCTGCCCACCGGCGGGTATGAGCGCTGGCAGATTCTGGACTATTCCGGCGAGAAGCCTCAGAAGGATAACGAGGTGTTCCGCAACCAGGGCGTCCGCCTGCTGAATGAGGCTGCCTATTACCCCTTCGCGGTCCTGGATGAGATTGGCGGCTTTGAAATGCTGATCCCCCAGTTCCGCAACGCCCTGGCGGAGCTGCTTAACAGCGATCTGCCCATCATCGGCGTGCTGAAAGGGCCGGAAAGCGCCCTGCACATCAAGCACCGCTTCGGCCTGGGGGACAAGTTCACCATGCTCACCGACAACCTCCATGCCGTCCTGACAAGGGACAGCGATACCGTGGTGCTGGAGGTGAAGGCCCCCGGCGACCCGGTGGCCCGGCGCATTGCGGAGACCTGGGCCAAAGAGTATGCCGGCCTATGACCTATGACCGCATTGTGGAGGGCCGCTTTCTTGACCGGCCCAACCGTTTCATCGCCCATGTGGAGCTGAATGGGGAGACGGTGGTCTGCCATGTGAAGAACACCGGCCGCTGCCGGGAACTGCTGACGCCCGGCGCCCGGGTGCTTTTGCAGCGGGCAGAAAACCCCGCCCGTAAAACCGCCTATGATCTGATCTCCGTCTGGAAAGGGGAGCGGCTCATCAACATGGACGCCGCCGCCCCCAACGCTGTCTTTGCCCAGTGGCTGAAAGAGGGGGGCCTGGGCTTTGTACCCAGCCTGGTGAAGCCGGAGTGCACCCACGGGGACTCCCGCTTTGATTTCTATTTTGAACGGGAGGGCAGGGGCTGCTTTGCGGAGGTGAAGGGCGTCACCCTGGAGGAGGACGGCGTGGTGCGTTTTCCCGACGCGCCCACGGAGCGGGGTGTGAAGCACCTCCACGGCCTGGCCCGCTGCGTGGCAGAGGGCTATGAGGCCTATGCTGTTTTCGTCATTCAGATGCGCCATGTCCGATACTTTGCGCCCGCCTGGGAGAAGCACCGGGAATTCGGCCTGGCCCTGCAGGAGGCGGCTGCCGCCGGTGTGCACGTCCTGGCGCTGGACTGCGACGTGACGGAGCATAGCCTCACCATCGCTGATCGCGTCCCCGTCGATCTGTCCTTTTCCTGAGTAAACGCTGAATCAATCGCCTGCGGCATCTTGCGGAAAATTTGCGCCCTGATTTCGTCACTTTTTCTTGCAATACACAAAGTATTCCTGTAAAAAAGTGCCTTCGTCAGAACACAAATTTTCTCGCAATCTGCTCTTGCTGATTGAATCATCGTTTACTTGATTGCGTACACTTCTTCACTCTTCACCCTAACTTATTACTTCAATTGCATCCCCCCGGGGGGCTTGTAATTTATCACGGTAAAGTGTATATTGGGTTCAAACCATCTTTTGGAGGCCGGCAATGGAACATTCCCAAGACGAACTCTATTACCATGACCATGGTGACGGCGTGCTTCACGCCCATACCCACGACCACGATCATGACCATGAACATGACCACGACCCCCCCCATGACCACGGCCACAGCCATACCCAGACCAAGGCGGTGCTGAATCGCTTGTCCAGAGCCATCGGCCACCTGGAGTCGGTCAAGCGCATGGTGGAGAACGGCCGGGACTGTACCGAGGTCCTGGTGCAGCTGGCTGCGGTGCGTTCCGCCCTCAACAGCACGGCCAAGGTCATCCTGAAAGACCATCTGGAGCACTGTATCACCGAGGCCTCCGCCAATGACGCCGACCAGCTGGCCGCCCTGAACGAGGCCATCGATAAGTTCATGAACTGAGTCCCCATAAAGCAAAAGCCTTGAGCCGGAACGATTGTCCGTCTCAAGGCTTTTTTCATTAAAGATGATAGGGCTCATTCTGCTTCTGCCGCATCCTGGCCCGCAGCTTAGCCAGGGGCGAGCGCTTGAGAATGAAGGATTTTCCGCTCTTTTTTTCCACATAATCCCGGAAGGCGCGGCAGTCCTCGTCCAGCTTCTCCTTGGGAATCATATAGCCGCCGTACTGATTCCGGAAGATGTAATAGTATTGGAAATCTTCTCCAAGGCCATAAAACTGGGAGTAGGGCAGCAGTTCTTCCTCGCCCTCTTTTTCCGGCAAGGGACGGATGTGCATCCCGTCGTTATCAAAAAGGAATCTGGACCCCGGGAAGCCCGTCCCTGCGGCCTTGATCTGCGCCGTCAGCTTGTGGGCTGTGCGGTTGGCCGAGGCGTAGGTGCTGGTGGTTAGATAGCAGCCGTAGGCGATGGCCAGGATGCTCCACCATTTCTCATGCATGATTACGCCCAGCAGCACCATTCCCGCGCTCAGTATGGTTCGGACTACCCGGTTGCTGCCGCAGAACAGGTCGTACTGCATATGGGCCAGTGCCTCCAAAGACTCCTCTGTGTGTTTCATTGTAATATCAAATGCAGCCATTGTATATCTCCATTGTAATTTAAGCCTGTAATCAATATAACACAGTCCGGCGCAAAGTGCAAACACTATCGGCAGTTGTCGTTTGAAGGAATGTTAAACTATAAATATAAACAAAAATTTTCCCGGGACTTATGCGACTTGACTAAAATATGGGAAACAGAAGGGATATCAGTTGACAAAATTGTTGATTATGCTATTATGTGCATGCAGGATTTCACAATTACGAAACATTTTATTCTGCTTCTGGCACCGGGTGCCGGAATCCACATTTTCGGCTTGTTCCCCCTTTTTCCGGGCGTTTCGCTCCGGGGCCGTGGGGTGCGGAGGTTTTCACTGGAAGTAGCTGTCATATCGTGTCTGGCGTTGTTTGGGCTTGGCTTTTTCCTTGCGGAAGCGGGGGAGGGGCTGGGCTTAAATGCTCCGTGGCGGATGACAGACTTTATATCAAAATCTTTACACAAAAGGAGAAACGCTATGAAAAAATTCCTTGCAATGCTGCTGGCGCTGATGATGGTTCTGTCCCTCTGCGCCTGCGGCTCCAAGCCCGCTGCTGAGGCGCCTGCTGCTGAGGCTCCCGCTGCTGACGCTCCCGCTGCCGAAGCAGATCCCGCCGATGATTTCTATCTGGAACTGAAGTTCTCCAACGTCTTCCAGCCCACCGAGTGGAACTACAAGGCTTCCGAGAAGCTGGCCCAGATGATCACCGAGAAGACCGAGGGCCACATCAGCGTCACCTACTACGGCCAGAACGAGCTGGACTGCTATGGCGACTCTGTCACCCGTGCCGTCAACGGCGAGAACTGGATGGGCCTGGAAGAGCCCTCCCTGTTTGCTGACTATGCCGGCGACGCCGCCATGGTTATCGCTCCCATGCTGTACAGCAGCAATGCCGAGTACAACTATGTCATGGATTCCGACTTTGTCGCCAACCTGATCGACGAGCTGGCTGCCCAGGGCATCCACGTGCTGGACACCCACTATTCCTTCGGCTTCCGCTCCGTTGTTACCAACCTGAATGTCACCAAGCCCGAGGACCTGAACGGCCATGTGCTGCGTGCCACTTCCTCCGCTCTGTTTGCCAAGACCCTGGAGTGCCTGGGTGCTACTCCCAGCCCCATGAGCTTCACCGAGTGTCTGTCCGCCATCTCCTCCGGTGTTGTTGAGGGCTTTGAAGGCTCCGTCTCCACCCTGGCCGGCGCCGGCAACCCCTATGAGCTGGTGAAGAACGTTGCTTCCACCAACCACCTGATCGCCACCCGTTGGCTCTTCATCTCCGAGGACTGCTGGCAGACCATCCCTGAGAAGTATCAGCAGATCATTGAGGAGTGCGCTTACGAGTGCGGCATGTGGGAGCAGACCATGTGCGAGGAAGACGAAGCCACTCAGATCGAGTTCCTGAAGACCCAGGGCGTCACCTGGAACGATGTTGACCTGGACGCCTTCTCCGCCGCCTGCGAGCCCGTTATCGACTGGATCGTTGAGCAGTACGGCTCCAGCTACGAGGCCTATGATGAGCTGACCGCTCTGGTCGCCGAGTACCGCGCCAACAACGGCTGATTTGCCGCTTTTTACACAAGCATCCAATCTGTTCTGAATCAACAGGACTGCCCTTTTTAGGGCAGTCCATGTTGAGTATATACTGAAGCTTCGGCCTTTCATAAGCCGGACGTGCATTAAGGATTTGCCTATGAAAAAGAAAATAACGCCCAAACTCATACTCCAAAATCTTGATGCCATTATTACCGGGGTCACGCTTACCCTCTGTGTGATCCTGGTCAACCTGAACGTGATCATGCGCTATATCCTCAACGCCCCCCTGCAGTGGAGCGAGGAAGTGGTTACCAGCCTCTTTGTCTGGACTGTCTTTATCGGCAGCGCTTATGCCTACCGCAAGCACTCCCACCTGGGTGTGGACATTGTGGTCAATTTGATGCATGGCAAGACCAAAGCAGTGGTTCGGGATGTAATGGCAATTGTTGAGCTGCTGATTCTCATCATGCTCACCATCATCAGCGCCCAGTATGTTTATAACCTCATCTATGTCCGCGGCGTGTTCAAACCTGCGGTTACCGATGTTCTGCGTATCCCCAAGGCTTATACCGGCATTGCCGTGCCCCTTGGCTTCGGCGTGTCCACTCTGTACTCCATTTACTTCCTGCTGACGGAGCGCTTCCACATCATCAAAGTGAAGAAAAAACCCGAAGAAGATGAGGGTTACCAGGTTGAAGGAGGGAATTACTGATGACTTTGACATTCATTGATATCATTCCCATTATCCTGGTGTTTGTCCTTTATTTCTTGGGGCTTCCTATAGTTTATTCTCTGTTCGGCGCCACCTTCTTCTACTTCCTGGTTCTTGACCCCAGTACCAAGTGCTGGCTCATCCTCCAGAAGGTCATGAACTCCACCCAGTCCTTCTCCATGCTGGCCATTCCGTTTTTCATCATGGCCGGCTCCGTCATGAACTTTGGCGGTATCAGTGAGAAAATGATGGATTTCTGTGAATGTGTCACCGGTCATATGAAGGGCGGTCTGGCGCAGGTCAACGTGCTGCTGAGCATGCTGATGGGCGGCTGCTCCGGCTCCGCCAATGCCGACTGCGCCATGCAGTCCAAGATGCTGGTTCCGGAGATGGAGCGCCGCGGCTATTCCAAGGCCTTCTCCGCCGCCATCACTGCCGCGTCCTCTGCTGCCACGCCCGTCATTCCTCCCGGGGTCAACCTGATCGTTTTCTGCCTGATTGCTCAGGCCTCTCTGGGCCGTGTGTTTGCCGCCGGCTATGTGCCGGGCATCCTGATGTCCATTTCCATGATGATCGTGGTGGCCATCATCGCCAGAAAACGGAATTACCCCACCACCCGGGATAAGTTCCCCCCTGTCAAGGAAGTGCTGCGCCAGGCGTTCATCTCTTTCTGGGGTCTGTTCTTCCCCTTCGGCATCATCCTTGGTATGCGCTTCGGCCTGTTCACCCCCTCTGAGGGCGGTGCTGTTGCCGTGCTCTACTGCTTCGTCATCGGCGGTCTTGTTTATAAGAAGCTGAGCCTGAAGAAGCATCTGATCCCCATCCTGCTGGATACCATTGCCGGCACCTCCAGCGTGGTGCTGATCATGGTCTCTGCCAGCGTGTTCGGTCAGTACATGACCTGGATCAACCTGCCCAAGATCGTCACCACCGCTGTCCTGAACCTCACCAGCAACAAGTATGTGTTCCTCATGCTCTGCAACGTGATCCTGTTGCTGATGGGCATGTTCCTGGAAGGCGGCGCGGCCCTGATGATCATCACCCCGCTGCTGCTGCCTGTGGCCCGCAGCCTGGGTGTGGATACCTATCATTTCGGCCTTGTTGCCATCGTCAACATCATGATCGGCGGCATCACGCCTCCCTTCGGTTCCATGATGTTCACCACCTGCGGCATTACCGGCTGCCCCATCAGCGAGTTCCTGAAAGAAGTCTGGCCATTCATCCTGTGCCTCTTCCTGGTGTTGATGCTGCTGACCTTCTGCCCGGTGCTGATTACCATCGTGCCCGACCTGCTTTACGGTCCGGCTACCATCTGATTCCATGCATAAAAAGCAGACGGAAGTTTTCCGTCTGCTTTTTGTGTCTATAGGCGATGAAAAGGCGAGCCAAAGCCCCTGCAAAAGCAACTCAAAATCGCATAAAAAAACAGCTGCCTTTGTATATAGGCAGCTGTTTTTTCTCTTCTCTTATCCAACAAAGTGGAGGCTCAGGGTCAGCAGAACGAAAGCCAGGGCGAACCACTTGGTGGCCTTTGCCAGCTTGGCGTCCAGCGTCTTGGCCTTGCCCTTGGACAGGAAGGTCTCTGCGCCGCCGGAGATGGCGCCGGAGAGGCCGGCGCTCTTGCCGCTCTGCATAAGAACGATCGCGGTGACAGCGATGCCGGAGAGGACCTGGAGAACAGTGAGAATAATGGTGATGACAGACATTTATTTCAACCCTTTCAAAGTTTACAGATTTAATAGCCTCAAAAGTATACCATAGCTGTCCATAGAATTCAAGCCCTTTTTTCGCCTATATTTTGTGTATATCATTTGACGGTCATTGACAGAAAACACGAAATGATGGTAAAATAGTTCCGCGAATTTATGCGTAAATGGAGGTGCGCTTTGCCATGAAAGGAATCATACTTGCCGGCGGAAAGGGGACCCGCCTCTATCCGATGACAAAGGTTGTCTCAAAGCAGCTGCTGCCCATCTATGATAAACCCATGATTTATTATCCCCTGTCTGTTCTGATGCTGGCCGGCATCCGGGAGGTTCTGATCATCTCCACCCCGGAGGATCTGCCCAATTACCGGGCCCTTTTGGGAGATGGGAAGCGCTTGGGCATGCGCTTTGAGTATAAGGTTCAGGAGCAGCCCCGGGGTCTTGCTGAGGCCTTCATTCTGGGTGAGGAATTCATCGGCGGCGATTCCGTGTGCCTGATCCTGGGTGACAATATTTTTTATGGCCAGGCCCTCTCTGACTATCTGCGCCGGGGCGCCGCCATCGAAAAGGGCGGCATGATCTTCGGCGTCCAGGTGAAAAACCCCCGGGCCTTCGGTGTGGTGGAGTTCGATGAAAATAAGCGGGTTGTCTCCATCGAGGAAAAACCCCAGAACTCCAAGAGCAATTTCGCCGTACCGGGCCTGTATTTCTATGACAACAGCGTGGTGGAGGTGGCAAAGACCATCCAGCCTTCCGCCAGAGGGGAGCTGGAGATAACCACGGTCAATAACGTTTACCTCCAGCGGGGCCAGCTGCTGGTGAGCCCCATGGGCCGCGGCATGGCCTGGCTGGATACCGGCACGCCTGAGGGGATGCTTCAGGCCTCCCAGTTCGTTGCCACCGTGCAGAACCGCCAGGGTTTTTACATCTCCTGCATTGAGGAGATTGCCTGGCGCCGGGGCTGGATCAATGACCAGCAGCTTCTCGCCATCGGAACCGAGCTGAAAATGACCGATTACGGCCAGTATCTCATATCACTTGTGGAAAAGGACTAATAACAGTTATGAAAAATATTCTTGTCACCGGCGGCGCCGGCTTCATTGGCTCCAACTTCATTCACTATTTGCTGAAAAACTATGAGGACATCTGCGTGGTCAACCTGGACCTGCTGACCTATGCCGGCAACCTGGACAACCTGAGTCAGGTGTGCGATGATCCCCGCTACCACTTCGCCAAAGGGGATATTCATGACCGTGCCCTTGTGGAGGAACTGTTTGACCAGTTTGCTTTTGACACGGTGGTGAACTTTGCCGCTGAAAGCCATGTGGACCGCAGCATCACCAACCCGGACATCTTCCTCACCACCAATATCCTGGGCACCCAGACCCTGCTGGATGTGGCCAAGCGCCACTGGAAGCTGGACCCGGACGACAAGTATTCTTATGAATTCAAGGAAGGGGTCAAGTATCTGCAGGTGTCCACCGACGAGGTCTACGGCGCCCTGGGCGCCACCGGCATGTTTACCGAGACCACGCCCCTGGCTCCCAACAGCCCGTACTCTGCTTCCAAGGCTTCGGCGGACTTTGTGGTGCGGGCTTACAACAAGACCTATGGCATGCCGGTTAACATAACACGGTGCTCCAACAACTACGGTCCCTATCAGTTCCCGGAAAAGCTGATCCCCCTGATGATCAACAACTGCCTCAGCGGCAAGAACCTGCCGGTGTACGGCGACGGGATGCAGATCCGCGACTGGCTGTATGTGGAGGATCACTGCGCCGCCATCGCCACCGTGCTGGAGAAGGGCGTGGTCGGTGAGGTTTACAACATCGGCGGCAACAACGAGAAGGCCAATATCGACATTGTGAAGCTGATTATCAACAGTACAGGCAAGAGCGAGGACCTGATTGTCCATGTGAAGGACCGGCCGGGCCATGACCGCCGCTACGCCATCGATAACACCAAGATCACCACCCAGCTGGGCTGGGCCCCCAAGCACACCTTCGAGACCGGCATGGCCAGCACCATCGAGTGGTATCTCAGCCACGGCGAATGGATGGAGAAAATCGTCTCCGGCGCTTACATGAGCTACTACGAGAAGATGTATGCCAACAACAAACTCTAAGTTTACATAATTAAAAACAGGCTGCATTTGCAGCCTGTTTTTTATGTGATTTTCAGTTGCTTTTGCAGCAGCTTTGCAGCGGCTTTGAATCGCCTTTTTACTTCCTGAAGCTGTCCTTCAGAGCCACGGAGCGGTTAAAGACCAGGTGATCGGGCGTGGCGTCCTTGTTGTCCAGACAGAAGTAGCCCTGACGCATGAACTGGAAGCCCTGGGAGTTCTTGCCGCGCTCCGGCATGGGAACCTTGGCCAGGCTGGCCTCCACCTTGCAGCCGGTGAGGGTCACCAGGCTTTCCGGGTTCAGGTAGTCCAGGAAGTTCTTGTCCTGGGCGTCCGGCTCGGGATCGGTGAAGAGATAGTCATAGAGCCGTACCTCGGCATCCACGGCGGTATCGGCATCCACCCAGTGGAGGGTAGCGCCCTTGACCTTGCGGCCATCAGCCGGGTCACCGCCCCGGCTGTTGGGGTCATACTCGCAGAGGATCTCGGTGACATTGCCGTTTTCGTCCTTGACGCAGCCGGTGCAGGTGACCAGATAGGCGCCCTTGAGACGGACTTCGTTGCCGGGATAGAGCCGCTTGTACTTGGGGGCGGGGACTTCCATGAAGTCATCGGCCTCCACCCACAGGTGGCGGGAGAAGCTGATCTCCCGGGTGCCGTCCTCCGGCTTGAGGGGGTTGTTCTCCACGGACAGAAGCTCGCTCTGGCCTTCGGGGTAGTTGGTGACGGTGAGCTTCACCGGGTGGAGCACTGCCATGACCCGGGGGGCGTTGGCATTCAGGTCATCCCGCAGGCAGCTTTCCAGCAGGGCCCAGTCCACGGTGGAATCCACCTTGGACACGCCGATGCGCTCACAGAATTCCCGGATGGAGGCGCTGGTGTAGCCCCGGCGGCGCAGGCCGCAGAGGGTGGGCATACGGGGATCATCCCAGCCGGAGACCCGGCCTTCCTCCACCAGGCGGCGCAGCTTCCGCTTGGACATGACGGTGTAATTGATGCCCAGACGGGCAAACTCTATCTGGCGGGGCTTGATGCCGGGGATGGACACATTGGAGACCACCCAGTCATACAGGGGGCGGTGGGCCTCATACTCCAGGGAGCAGAGGGAGTGGGTGATGCCCTCCAGCGCATCCTGAATGGGGTGAGCAAAGTCATACATGGGGAAGATGCACCACTTGGTGCCCTGGCGGTGATGCTCAATATAGCGGATGCGGTAGAGCACCGGGTCACGCATGTTGAAGTTGCCGCTGGCCAGGTCGATCTTGGCGCGAAGGGTGTACTTGCCCTCCTCAAACTCACCGTTTCTCATACGCTGGAACAGGTCCAGGTTCTCCTCGATGGGCCGGTCACGCCAGGGGCTGATGGCAGGCCTGGTGGTGTCGCCCCGGTACTCCTTGAACTGCTCCGGGGTCAGCTCGCACACATAGGCAAGGCCCTTCTTGATCAGCTCCACCGCATACTCGTAAGTCTGCTCAAAATAGTCGGACCCGTAGAAGAAGCGGTCGCCCCAGTCAAAGCCCAGCCAGTGGATGTCCTCCTGGATGGCGTCCACATACTCGGTATCTTCCTTGGCGGGGTTGGTGTCATCCATGCGCAGGTTACAGATGCCGCCGAAGCGCTCGGCGGTGCTGAAATCAATGGTCAGGGCCTTGCAGTGGCCGATATGAAGGTAGCCGTTGGGCTCCGGCGGGAAACGGGTGTGAATCTGCATGCCGTAGCAGCGGTTCCCTTCAGAGAGATCCTCCTGCACAAAAGCGTCAATAAAATTTCTGGCGGTTTCGTCCATCTTTTCCATCTCCTTAAATTCATACGCCCACATTATAAACGATAATACTGGTAATTACAACAAAAATGTGCTAGACTAATTGTACAAAAGACAGAGAAATTCAGAAAGGAACAGGAGCTATGGCGGACAGCTTTGACATTATCATCATCGGCGGCGGCATCGCCGGGGTGTCGGCGGCGCTGACCTGCGTCAGCAGGGGGAAGACGGTGGGCGTGATTGCCAACCCCTATGAGACCAGCAATCTTTACAAGGCGGAAAAGGTGACCAATTACCCGGGAATTAAGGAGATCAGCGGGCCGGCGTTTGCCGCGCTGCTGCATGAGCAGCTTCTGGCATGCGGCGCGGAGGAGATCCGGGGCCGGGCCCTTTCGGTGTTGCCCTTTGGGGAGCGCTTCGGCGTGGCGGTGGGTACCGCTTTCTATGAAGCCGGGGCGGTGATCCTGGCTGCCGGCATCACAAGGGAAAAGCTGTACCCCGGAGAGGCGGAGTTTCTGGGCCGGGGCGTCAGCTACTGCGCTACCTGCGACGGGATGCTCTACCGGGGGAAGCGGGCCGCCCTCATCGGCAGCGGCGAGGAAGCGGAGCAGGACGCGGATTTCCTCCGCAGCGTATGCGGGGAGCTGCTTTGCTTCCCCGGCACCGGGCGCTATGAAATTCGCGGTGGGCAGCGGGTGGAAAGCCTTGTCTGTCAGGGGGAGGAATACCCGGTGGACGCGGTGTTCATCATCAAGGACACGGTTTCCGTCACCCAGCTGGTGCCGGGGCTGCGCTACGAAAAGGGCGGCATCGTCACCGGGCGGGACATGAGCACCGATGTGCCCGGCGTGTTCGCCGCCGGGGACTGCGCCGGCAAGCCCTATCAGCTGGCTAAGGCGGCGGGGGAGGGCAACATTGCGGCACTGTCTGCCTGCGAGTATGTGGACAGGGCGGGAAAAGCCTGATTTGTGCCGGAAAATGACCCGGTTTTTGCCGGACAGGCTATTGACAAATCCCTGCCTTTGGGGTAAAATTCGGTCAAATCGCTGTGAGAGGCAGGAGTACGCAGTTTGCGGATCTCAGAGAGGGAGCGGCAGGTGAGAGCTCCCGTGAGGCGCTGCGGAAGGTCGGCCTTGAGCGCCGGAAGTGAAGGCTTCGGCTGGGTAGCTTCGGCGGGCGGCTCCCGTTACAGGGCCTAAGAGTAGGGCTGGTTTCCGGCCTGGGCTCCGAAGCGCCGCAGATTGCGGAATTCAGGTGGTACCGCGGTATTTTATCGCCCTGAAGCTATGGCTTCAGGGCGTTTTTCAGTTTTTTAGGAGGATGATATGATGCGCGAGCTCCCCAAGACCTATGACCCGAAAGCGGTCGAAAAGAAGATTTATGACATGTGGATGGAAGGCGGCTACTTCAAGGGCCGGATCGACAAGGACAAAAAGCCCTTCTCCATCGTGATGCCGCCCCCCAATGTGACCGGCCAACTGCACATGGGCCACGCCCTGGACGCCACTTTGCAGGACATCCTGACCCGCTACAAGCGGATGCAGGGCTATGCCGCCCTGTGGCTGCCCGGCGTTGACCACGCGGGCATCGCCACCCAGATCAAGGTGGAGGAAGTGCTGCGGAAGGAAGAGGGGCTGAGCCGCTATGACCTGGGCCGGGAGAAGTTCCTGGAGCGGGTCTGGGACTGGAAGCAGCAGTACGGCGACCGGATCGTGGAGCAGCAGAAGAGCATGGGCGTCTCCTGCGATTGGGACAGAAGCCGCTTCACCATGGACGAGGTCTGCGCCCGGTCCGTCCGGGAGACCTTCTGCGACCTGTATGAGAAGGGCCTGATCTACAAGGGCAGCCGCATCATCAACTGGTGCCCCAAGTGCCGCACCGCCCTGTCCGACGCGGAAGTGGAATACAAGGATATGCCCGGTGCCTTCTGGCACATCCGCTACCCCATTGAGGGCTCCGACGAGGAGTTCATCATTGCCACCACCCGGCCGGAGACCATGCTGGGCGATACCGGCGTGGCCGTCCACCCGGATGATGAGCGCTACAAGCATCTGGTGGGCAAGAACGCCATCCTGCCCCTGGTGGGCCGGAAGCTGCCCATCGTGGCGGATGATTATGTGGAGCTGGGCTTCGGCACCGGCGCGGTGAAGATGACCCCCTGCCACGACCCCAACGACTATGAGGTGGGCCTGCGCCACAATCTGGAGCAGATCCAGTGCATCGACGAGGACGCCCGCATCATCAACGGCGGCAAGTACAACGGCATGGACCGTTACGAGGCCCGGAAGGCCATCGTGGCCGACCTGGAGGAGCAGGGCTATCTGGTAAAGACCGAGCCCTACAGCCACAACGTGGGCTGCTGCTACCGCTGCGGCACCGTGGTGGAGCCGCTCACCAGCCCCCAGTGGTTCGTGAAGATGGAGCCTCTGGCCAAGGCTGCCATCGAGGTTGTAAAAGATGGGCGCATCAAATTCGTGCCCGAGCGCTTCACCAAGACCTATCTGAACTGGATGGAGAATGTCCACGACTGGTGCATCTCCCGTCAGCTCTGGTGGGGCCATCAGATCCCCGCCTGGTACTGCGCCGACTGCGGCCATATCACCGTCTCCCGGCAGGACGCCACCGAGTGCGAGCACTGCCACAGCAAGAACATCACCCGGGACGAGGACGTGCTGGACACCTGGTTCAGCTCCGCCCTGTGGCCCTTCTCCACCATGGGCTGGCCGGAAAAGACCGAGGAACTGGACTACTGGTACCCCACCAGCGTGATGGTCACCGGTTATGACATCATCTTCTTCTGGGTGGCCCGGATGATCTTCTCCGGCATGGAGCAGATGAAGAAGGAGCCCTTCCACACCGTGTTCATCCACGGCCTGGTGCGGGACAGCCTGGGCCGGAAGATGTCCAAGTCCCTGGGCAACGGCATCGATCCCCTGGAGATGGTGGACAAGTACGGCGCCGACGCCCTGCGCTTTAACCTGATCACCGGCAACTCCCCCGGCAACGACATGCGCTTCTACGTGGAGAAGTGCGAGGCCATGCGCAACTTCTGCAACAAG
>CAMCCC010000030.1 GCA_945873205.1 uncultured bacterium | reverse complement strand
TGTCCGGCTGGGGATGGCCCAGGCTGATGGTCAGGCTGCCTTGCGGGTCCCCGTCAATCAGTAGCACTTTCTTCCCGGCCTGCGCCAGCCCGATCCCCAAGTTCGCGCAGGTGGTTGTCTTGCCAACGCCGCCTTTCTGGTTGGCGATGGCGATGATTTGCGTGTTCAATGACTTCACCTCATTTCTGAATTATTCTATGGCTTCTGGAAATAGAAAAAGCCGCCACTTCAAAAATTGAAAGTGACGGCCTTTTCTTATCCCGGAATGAAATTCCCCGGAAACGCAAAAAGCGCCCAGTAGAAAAATACTGAGCGCTTGGCGATTAGATTTATTCTGTTGTATTCAAATTAGGTCAAATTATCTCAAACTAATCAGATGAAAATGGTCGATGAAGGAGAAGAAAAAGTCACCTCTCCAAAGGGCAAAAAACGGCCTTCGGTTATCCTATTTGGTAACCACTTGGCCCTCTTTTTAGCCTGTTTTTTGCCGGTTATCCACTTGGTAACCACTAAAAATTGTGTTAAAATGGGTCTCGTTACATCAAACTTCATCAAACTATATCAGCCATTCAGGGCATAGGAAAAGCCCGGAAAACCTTGATTTTCCGGGCTTTTTGAAGCATTTTGATATAGTCTGAGCAGTCGATTAACGCTTGCTGAACTGCGGTGCGCGACGGGCTGCCTTGAGACCGTACTTCTTGCGTTCCTTCATTCTGGGGTCGCGGGTCAGGAAACCGGCGGCCTTCAGGGAAGCGCGGTAGCTCTCATCGACCAGCAGCAGGGCGCGGGCGATGCCGTGGCGGATAGCGCCGGCCTGGCCGGAAACGCCGCCGCCGGAAACGGTGGCCTCGATGTCAACCTTGCCGACGGTGCCGGTGGTGACCAGGGGCTGACGGACGATGAGCTTCAGGGTATCCAGACCGAAGTAGTCGTCGATATCACGGCCGTTGATGGTGATAGCGCCGGTGCCGTTGGGGATGAGGTGAACGCGGGCAACGGAGGACTTTCTGCGGCCGGTGCCGTACATATAGGGCTTCTTGCACTTATAGGTTGCCATATTTCTTTACCTCCTCTTAGCGGGCCCAAACTTCGGGCTTCTGGGCTGCATGGGTGTGCTCGGCGCCCTTGAACACTCTCAGGCGCTTCAGCTGCCACTGGGCGATGGTGTTCTTCTGCAGCATGCCGCGGACAGCCAGACGCATGGCCAGCTCGGGCTTGGTCTTCATCAGGGTCTTGTACTGGGTCTCCTTCAGGCCGCCGGGATAACCGGAGTGGGTACGGTAGTACTTCTGCTCCAGCTTCTTGCCGGTGAGGACAGCGTCCTGGGCGTTGATGATGATGACGTAGTCACCGCAGTCAACGTGGGGGGTGTAATCGGTTTTCAGCTTGCCGCGCAGCAGGTCGGCGGCGAGAGCAGCGGTCTTGCCCAGGGGCTTGCCGGCTGCGTCAAGGACGTACCACTTGCGGGTAACGGTCTCCTTGGTTACCATTGTAGTAGACATAGTCTTGCCTCCATATAGAATGAAATGTTTTGACTTTTCAGGCACTTCCCGGTACAATATAGCCCATACCGGAAGCGTGCTTAACATTTATACCACAGGCTTATCCGCCTGTCAACAACATTTTTAATTTTGATTTTGGATTCTCTTGAATTCTGATAAAATCTCTTGAAATCTCGTTAATTCTAATTTCCGTTTTTCATTTTTGCGAGGGTAGAATTTATGGACAAGCTTTTGAACGAATTTACCGGCACCGTCCGCCGGGCGGTGGACGATTATGACATGATCCAGGCGGGGGATAAGGTGGCCGTGGGTGTCTCCGGCGGTAAGGACAGTTTGCTGCTGCTCCTGGCCTTAAAGCACCTGCAAAGCTTCTATCCCAAGCCCTTTGAATTGGAGGCCATCACCATCGAGCTGGGCTTTGAGGGCATGGATTTTTCCCCGGTGGCGGAATTATGCCGGGAGAAGGACATCCCCTATACCTGCCTCAAGACCGACATCAAGGAGATCGTCTTTGATGTGCGCAAGGAGGACAATCCCTGCTCCCTCTGTGCCAAGATGC
This sequence comes from uncultured bacterium, assembly GCA_945873205.1. Taxonomy (GTDB): domain Bacteria; phylum Bacillota; class Clostridia; order Oscillospirales; family Oscillospiraceae; genus Limivicinus. Next base: position 22,342 of record CAMCCC010000030.1, on the reverse strand, counting down.
GCCGGGGCGCGCTGAACGACGCCATCCGCCAGCGGGGAATCAACAAGCTGGCCCTGGGCCACCATTTTGACGACGCGGTGGAGACCTTTATGCTGAGCCTGCTGTTTGAAGGGCGCATCAGCTGCTTCCGCCCGGTCACTTACCTGGACCGTTCCGGCGTCACCCAGATTCGCCCCCTGATCTACGCCGGGGAGCAGAAGATCGCCAACCTGGCCCAGAGCCTGAACCTGCCGGTGGTGGAAAACCCCTGTCCCCAGGACAAGGGCAGCAAGCGCTATGAAGTCAAGCAGCTGCTGAAAGCGCTGGGCCAGGACTACCCGGATATGCGCTCCAAGGTTTTCGGCGCCATGCAGCGTCTGCCCCTCCCCGGCTGGCAGCCCAAGGAGAACTGGCGGCTGAACCGCTGACAGAAATCGCCCCCAAAATAATAAGGAGTGGGACCGCATCCCACTCCTTATTATTTTAATATCGGAAATTGCTCAGCCCTTGCCATGGCCGTGCTGGGCCAGCATATTGTCCTTCAGCTCCATCAGCCTGGGGGACAGGTCCACATAGTACTGGTGGGGGAAGTCAAAGCGCTTCACCTCCGGCCAGAGGGTGCTGACCTGGTAGGCGCAGAAGGTGCGGATGTTTTTGAGACTGGGCAGCTCGTAGACCAGCTCTCCGTTTTGGAACACCGGCACCTGCAGCTCCACCGCCCGGAAGTTCTCCATGGTTTTGCGCTTCCAGCGGTCGTGGGGGTCGCAGATCTCCAGGGGCTGGGTATCGTCCACCGTCTCGTCGCGGAGACAGATGTAGTCGGCCTCGGCCATGCCGGTGTCCCGGTTGAAGAAGCGGTACACCTTTTTGAAGCCGGGGTTGGTGATCTTGCCTACGTTCTCGCTGACCTTGATCTTGGGGATGATCTTGCCCTCCTTGTCCTCTACGGCGCAGAGCTTGTACACGCCGCCGAACACCGGGTCGCTCTTGGCAGTGATCAGCCGCTCGCCCACGCCGAAGGAGTCGATCTTGGCCCCTTGGCGGATCAGCTCGGCAATCAGCCGCTCGTCCAGGGAGTTGGAGACGGTGATGGTGCACTCGGTCCAGCCGGCCTCGTCCAGCATCTTTCGGGCCTGCTGGGTCAGATAGGCCATGTCGCCGGAGTCCAGCCGGATGCCGCACTTGGTGATGCCCAGGGGCTTCAGAACGTCGTTGAAGGCCCGGATGGCGTTGGGGATGCCGGATTTCAGGGTGTTGAAGGTGTCCACCAGCAGCACCGCGTTGTGGGGATAGGTGCGGCAGTAGCTGACGAAAGCGTCATATTCCGAGTCAAACATCTGCACCCAGGAGTGGGCCATGGTGCCTGCCGCCGGCACGCCGTAGAGCTGGTCGGACACGGTGCATGCAGTGCCTGCGCAGCCGCCGATATAGGCTGCTCTGGCGCCGGTTACGGCCCCGGCGATACCCTGGGCCCGGCGGGAGCCAAACTCCAGCACAGTGCGTCCCTCAGCCGCACGGCAGACCCGGTTGGCCTTGGTGGCAATGAGGCTCTGGTGGTTGAATTCCAGCAGCAGATAGGTCTCCAGCAGCTGGGCCTGGATTGCGGGGGCCCGGACGGTGATCACCGGCTCCCCGGGGAAGATGGGCATGCCCTCCGGCACGGCCCAGATGTCGCCGGTGAAGCGGAAATTCCGCAGATACTCCAGAAATTCCGGCTTGAAGAGCTGGCGCCCCTCCAGATAGCGGATGTCCTCCTCGGAGAAATGGAGCTTCTGCACATAGTCCACGATCTGCTCCAGCCCCGCCGCGATGGCGTAGCCGCCCTTGTCGGGGATGCTGCGGTAGAAAACGTCAAAATAAGTGATGCGATCTTCCATGCCGTCGGCCAGATAGCCATTGCCCATGGTCAGCTCATAGAAGTCACACAGCATGGTAAGGTTGATGCCGGTGCTGCTTTGCATAAGGATCACTCCCTGTATTTTTATCTCTGAGCGTATTATATATTCTGCCCAAAAATAAAGCAATAGGCTGGGCAGAGTGTGAAAAACTTGTTTATGTCCTGCCTATGTTTTTCATAGGTTTTCCGGTTGACTAAAATGGTAAATTATAGTATTCTGATAGTTGATAAAGTTTGGCCTTTAATCAATGAAAAGCCGAAACCCAAAGGGGGGTTGTACAGAATGAATGAACTTTTTGTCCCCGGCAGGACAGAGCTTGCCGGTAACCATACAGACCATCAGAAGGGCCGTATCCTGGCCTCAGCCGTGGATTTGGGACTTTATGCCAGCTTTGAGGCCAATGGGGAGAACCTCTGCCGCGTGGCGTCTGAGGGCTTCCCCAGCTTTGAGGTGCGCACCGCGCCGCTGAATATCCGCACCGCGGAATTCGGTACGCCCCAGGCCCTGGTCCGGGGCGTTATGGCTGCTTTTCAGGAGCTGGGGCTGCGCATCGGCGGCTTTGACGCCCAGATCCGCAGCACCCTGCCTGCCGGCTCCGGGCTCAGCTCCTCTGCCGCCTTTGCCGTGCTCATCGGCAGAATTCTCAGCCAGCTTTTCAATGACGGTAAGGTGGAGCCGATTGTGCTTGCCCGGGTTGCCCAGCAGGCGGAGAATCAGTATTTCGGCAAGCCCTGCGGCCTGATGAGCCAGTTGACCTGCGCCTTCGGCCATACCGTGTATGTGGATTTCAAGACCGGGGAGATTGAGCCCATCCAGGCGGATTTTGCTGACATGGGCCTGGTGCTCTGCCTCACCGATACCGGCGGCAGCCATGCCGGGCTGGACACCTCTTATGCCCGCATCCCGGCGGACATGGTCTATATTGCCAACCTCTTTGACAAAGGTGTGCTGGCGGATGTGGACCCGGAGGAGTTCCGCGCCAAGGGCTGGGACGCTTCCAACCGCCCCGTCCGCCGGGCCATGCACTTCTTTGATGAGAATGAGCGGGTTCCCCAGATGCGGGACGCGTTGAAGGCCGGGGACGGCCAGACCTATATGCGCCTGATGAACGAGTCCGGCCGTTCTTCCGAGCGGCTGCTCAACAACATCATCACCTCCACCACCGGGGACACCAAGCTGCAGCAGGGGCTGGAGCTGAGCCGTAAGCTGCTGGAGGGCGTGGGTGCCTGGCGTGTCCACGGCGGCGGCTTCGCCGGCTGTGTCCAGGCGCTGATGCCCCGGGAGGTTTTTGACGGTTATAAGGCGGAGATGGAGAAAACCTTTGGTGCCGGCAGCTGCCATGTGATCCACCTGGTATAAAGCATCCCCAAAAACCAATAAAAAAGGTTCCAAAGCGCACAGCGCTTTGGAACCTTTTTCTTATATAAGGCTTCAGGCAGCGGCCTGGGGATTTGCCTTTCTGGCAGCCAGGAACTGGAATGTGAGAACCAGGGCCATGAGCACGATGCCCACAATGTCGGTAATCACCGTGGGGTCCATCATCATCAGACCGGCCACGCAGATCACAATGCGGGCAGGCCAGGACAGCTTCTGGAACAGGAAGCCGTTCATGGCTGCGGCCACGCCGAAAATGCCGATCAGGGAGGTAACGATGATCTGGATCACCTTGAACGCAGTCACATCGATCAGCAGCATTGCCGGGTTCATACAGAAAATATAGGGTACCACGAAAGCACCAATGGCCAGCTTGGAGGCGTTGATGCCGGTTTTCATGGGGTTGGACTTGGCAATGGCGGAACCGGCGTAGGCGGCCAGAGCCACAGGCGGCGTGATATCGGCCACGATGCCGAAGTAGAACACGAAGAAGTGGGCCGCCATCTTGGGCACGCCGATGGTGATCAGGATGGGGGCGCAGGTGGAAGCCATGATGCAGTAGTTGGCAGTGGTGGGCACGCCCATGCCCAGGATGATGCAGCAGATCATGGTCAGGAACAGAGCCACCAGGGTGGGGCTGATGAAGGGCACGGAATTGCTCAGGGCGATGACCATGCCGATCAGCTTGGAAGCCAGGCCAGTGGCGGTAATGCATCCGGCGATCACACCGGCCATGGCGCAGGCCACAGCCACCGTGATGGTGCCCTTGCCGCCGGCCTCCAGGGCCTCCAGGATCTTGTTCAGACTGATGCGGTTGTCCTTGTCGAACAGGTTCACCGCGATGGTCACCAGGATGGCGATGCTGGCGGAGAACTGCATGGTGCGGGTATTGGTGGTGACCAGGGCCACCAGTACCACCAGCGGCAGCAGCAGGTAGACCTTTTTGATCAGCTGGCGGAACACCGGCAGCTGGTCCTTGCTGATGCCCTTGAGCCCCAGCTTCTTGGCCTCCAGATGCACCGCAATGAAGATGCCGGCGAAATAGAGGGCGGCAGGCAGAATGGCCCGCAGGGCCACTTCCGCGTAGGTGACGTTCATATACTCGGCCATGAGGAAGGCGGCGGCGCCCATAATGGGGGGCATGATCTGCCCGCCGGTGGAGGCGGCGGCCTCAACAGCGCCGGCAAACTCACCCTTATAGCCGGTTTTCTTCATCATCGGGATGGTGACGGAGCCGGTGGTGACCGTGTTGCCCACGGAGGAGCCGGACACCATACCGCAGAGGGCGGAGGAGATGACAGCCACCTTGGCGGGGCCGCCGGAGAACCGGCCCACCAGGGAGTTGGCCAGGTCAATAAAGAAGGCGGCGATGCCGGTGCGCTCCAGGAAAGCGCCGAAGATGATGAACACCACGATGTACTTGGCACAGACCTGCACAGGGGTGCCCATAATGCCGTTGGTGGTGTAGAACAGCTTATACATGATGCCCTTCACGCCGATGCTCATGCCCACCTTGGAGAAGAAGGTATAGAGCAGCAGGGCGCCGGCAACGAAAAGGATGGGCAGACCCACGCAGCGGCGGCACAGCTCCATCAGGGTCAGCAGCCCCACAATGGCGATAACCACCTGCAGGGTGTTCATCCGGGAGAAGCTGGTGAGCACGGTGACCAGGGAGTCATAGCTGAAGTAGTAGTACAGGAAGCAGGCGGCGCCCAGGACCATAATGACGTAGTCATACCAGGGGATGTAGTTGTGGCGCACATGGTGCTTGCTGGCGGGATAGATCAGATAGCCCATAATCACCAGCAGGGCCAGGAACGCGGTCAGGCGTTTCTCCAGCGCGGCCACGCTGAACAGGGTGGACCAGATGCAGTACAGGGAGAAGAAGACCATGACCATACGCACGATGACAGCGGGCGTACCTTCCCAGATGCGGGTGTTGGACTCCTTATCGTATTTGCGCATCAAATCCTCTACGTCCTTGGCGGAACCGACGGCATTGGGATCTTCCGGGGATGTATCGTGCTTGAGCAGAGGGGACATTCGGGATGCTCCTTTCATTGGGATGAAATATATCCTAATTCTATCCGAGGACAGAAGAATCGGCAAGTTCAGATGCGGGGGAGCGCTGTTCAGAAGCTGTAAAGAAAACCGGGATAAACGACTGAAAAACTACGGCGCGGGAAAGCGCCGTAGTTTTTCGTCAGTCTTGGACGAAGAATTTACTTGCGGTCTGCGCAGTCACTCAGGCCACGTCAAAGCCCTTCTCGGCGAAGTAGCGGGCGGCGCCGGGGTGATAGGGAACGCTGGAGATGCTGGAAGCGAACTCCAGGCTCAGCTCTGCGGCCTTGCCGTGCTGGAGCTGGTCAGCGTTGTCAAAGATGGTGGAAACGAAGGTGTAGATGGCGTCCTCGGAGACGTCGTTGCGGGCCAGAACCATTGCGGCCACAGCCACGGTCTGGGCATCCTCGGGCATGCCGTAGGTGTCGGCGCTGACGGTGTACTTGCTGTAGTAGGGGGAAGCAGCGATGAGCTTGTCGACGTGCTCGTCATCGATGCTGACCAGGTAAACCTGACCGCTGGTGCTCAGGTCGGTGATGGCGGTGGTGGGGGCGCCGGCCACGATGAAGGCGGCGTCGATCTTGCCGTCCTTCAGGCTGTCGGCGCTGTCGCCGAAGCTCTGGTAAACGGGGGAGATGTCGTCGATGGTCATGTCGTAGCAGCCGAGAACGTCAACTGCGTTGAAGTAAACGCCGGAACCAAGGGCGCCGATGGAAACGCTCTTGCCGCGCAGATCCTCAACGGTCTTGATGTCGGGGTTCATGGTGACGATCTGAACCTGCTCCATGTAGAGGGCGGCCACGGTAGAGAAGCTGTCCACAGCGCCGGTCTCGGCAAAGATGTTGGTGCCGTCGTGAGCGTAGCTCATAACGTCGGACTGGCAGAAGCCCAGCTGGTAGGCGCCGGCGTCCATATCCTCAACATTGGCCTTGGAGCCGTTGCCGGAGACAGCAGTGACGGACAGGTTGGTGTTGGCGGAAACATACTGGGCGATGACGCTGCCGAAAGCGTAGTAGGTGCCGGTTTCACCGCCGGTGACGAAAGTCAGGCTTTCGCTGGGGCCGCCGGCAGCAGGTGCCTCAGCGGCAGGGGCTTCAGCTGCGGGAGCCTCAGCAGCGGGGGCGGAAGTGGCGGCAGGGGCGGAAGAATTTCCGCAGGCGCAGAGTGCAAATACCATGCACAGAGCTGCGACCAAAGCAATGATCTTTTTCATGTTTGACCTCCTGAAATATCCTGGCGAGGAAAATAAAAATTAAAGAGCGTTTAAAAATAAGTCTTGCATTACGCCCTTTCTGCGTTTATAATACAACCGAAAGTTGAAAAAAGCAATAGCTTTTTTGCTCTTTCACAGAACTCACAGAAAAACAAAGGAATATACAGGCTTGATTGTGCAGGTTGTTGAAACGCTGGGGTCGAATTTCGTGGATTGATGGAAAAATAACGAAATCGGCCTGAAACAGCGGTTTTGACAGCCTTTTGACCTGTATAAGTGGAGCAACGGAAGAATGGACTTTTCACTGTTAAAAAGCTTTATTGCCGTGGCCGATGAAAAAAGCATCTCGGTGGCGGCCAAGCACCTGTTTATTTCCCAGCAATCCCTGTCCAAGCAGATCGCCAAGCTGGAGGAGGAGCTGGGCACCCAGCTTTTTGTCCGCAGCCGGCCCCTGGGCCTGACGGAGGACGGCTTCCAGTTCTTGCGGGTGGCCAAGGGGATATTGCAGCTGAAGCAGCAGTATGAGGAAAATTCCAGCCGGGGCACCGGCAGCACCCAGTATATCCATATGGGCATTGAGCATACCGTGGCCAGGGCTGTGCTGCCCTATGTGCTGCCCCGGTTCCTGCGCCAGCACCCGGACACCTATGTGAGACTGAATGAAGATTCACCGGAGGTGCTGCAGAAATCGGTGACCCATGACGGGGTGGACCTGGTGATCGGCTCCATCAGCAGCACGCCGGATACTTATGAGACGGTGGAGCTGTGCAAAAAGGAGCAGCTTCTTGTGGTGCCCAAGGCCATGATGCAGACGCTGGCGGGGGAGGATTATGAGCGTGTCTGCCAGGAGTTTTCTCAGGGGGCCGACCTGCGGTATTTTGAAAAGATGCCCTTCATTAAGATCCCGCGCCAGTCCTCCGGCGGCCGGGCCCTGAGCAGCTACCTTAAATATTACGATATTTCGCCCCGCTTTGTCTGCGAGCTGACCAATATCGAGAACGCTTTCCAGCTGGCCAACAGCGGCCTGGGGGTGTTCGTATACGCCAGGATTTTCTGGGATATGCTGGGCAGTGAGATGCAGAAGGACTACCTGAAAAATATCGAGGTGTTCCCTCTGCCGTATCTGCCGGATATTGACAGCGTCTGCGCTTATTACCACAAGGAACGGGGACTCCACGGCAGCACCCAGGAACTGCTGGACACCTTCCGGGCTTTCTTCAAAGACTATTCCGAAGGGAATCTTTCAAACTGGGAAAACAAGTGAAAGCGAATAAAAATTCAAGCGGCAGCTCATTTTTATGCAATGAGCTGCCGCTTTCGGTTGCTTTTGAACAGGCTTTGACTTGCCTTTACGCCCTCATTTCAGATCAAAATTCTTTTCGTAGGCGGCGATGACCGCCTCCATCACGGTGCTGCGGAAGCCGCCCTTCTCCAGCGCCCGGACCCCCTGGATGGTGGTGCCGCCGGGGGAGCAGACCGCGTCCTTCAGCGCGCCGGGGTGTCTGCCGTCGGAGAGGACCAGGGCCGCGCTGCCCAGAACCATCTGGGCCGCCAGCTCCATGGCCGTGGCGCGGGGCAGGCCGCAGGCCACGCCGCCGTCAGCCAGGGCCTCGATGAACAGGTCCACAAAGGCCGGGCCGCAGCCGGAGACGGCGGAGCCGGCGTCAATGAGCCGCTCTTCCAGCCGGGCAAAACGCCCGGCGGCGCTCATGCGGTCAAGAAAGGTCTCCAGCGCGGCGGCAGGGACATTCTCGCTGGGGGCATAGAGAATCATGCCCTGGCCGATGGCGGCAGGGGTGTTGGGCATGATGCGGATCACCGGGTAGTCGCCCCCGGCCAGCTGCCGCACCCTGGTGATGGAAGTGCCCGCCGCCATGCTCACCAGCACAAAGGGGCTTTGCCGCGCCTGCAAAACCGGGGCCAGCCCTGCCAGCACCCCCGGCAGCATCTGGGGCTTGACCCCCAGAAAGATGTAGTCCGCCTCACTGGCGATGGCGTCGTTATCCGACACTTGCCCGCCCAACGCCGCTGCCAGCCGCTCCGCCTTCTCCGGGCTGCGGTTGGCCAGCAGCAGGGAAGGACCGTTGACCTTCTGGGCTGCGGCCCGGGCCAGGGCGCCGCCCATATTGCCTACGCCGATAAAGCCGAAAACAGCCATGGTTATTCTACCTCATCTTTCTTCACAACCTGCCGCTCCACATACTGGGGCGAGGCGTTGACGCACATGAAGATGCGCCCCACATATTCGCCCACCAGCCCCAGAACCACCAGGATGATGCCGCCCAGGATCAGCAGCAGCGCGGTGGTGGAGCTCCAGCCCAGGGGGGCCAGATGCACGGTGAAATACCGCACCACAATCACAATGGCGTACAGGAACCCGGCCAGCGCCGTGAAGCAGCCCAGATAAGTGGCCAGGCGCAGGGGCTTGATGGAGAAGGAGGTAAAGCCGTTCATCCACAGGGAGATCAGTTTGCCCAGATTATAGCCGGAGCGACCCTCCTGCCGCTGCCGGTGATTCACCGGCACGTTGCAGATGTTCCGGGTGGAGCGCAGCACCAGCCCCATCACATAGGGAAAGCAGTGCTCGTAGCGCAGCATTTCCTCAATGATAAAGCGCTGGGCGGCAAAGTAACTGGTGAGGGAAAGCTCTTTGGGCTTGCCCAGCATGATCTCCGTCATCTTGCCGTTGAGCCAGCTGCCGAAATTACGGAAAAGCGAATGCTGCTTGTTATGGCCGTAGGAGGCATAGGCCACGTCGTAGCCCTCCTCCAGCTTTTGAAGCAGCTTGCCCACCTCGTCGGCGGGGGTCTGGCCGTCGTCATCCAGGCAGACCACAAAGTCCCCCCTGGTATGGCTCAGGCCAGCCATGATGGCCGCGTGCTGGCCGAAATTTTTTGCCAGATCCACGGCGCAGATGCGCCCATCCTGCCGGGCCAGACGCTCCAGAACGGCAAAGGTGCCGTCGGGGGAGCAGTCGTTCACCAGCACGATCTCGTGGTCATACTGGGGAAGCCCCGCCATGGCACGGTTGATTTCCTCCACAACCCCGGCGATGGTGTGCTCCGAGCGGTAGCAGGGAATCACAAAAGAAACAAGTTTCATGGTCTCGGCACCTCGGTCAGTTCAAATCGAAATCCACATACCGCAGGATCTCCAGCATCTCCTCCATGGTAGCGGCGGAGAGGATGAAGAAGCCGTAGCGGGTGGAACTGTCACTGATCTCCCGGCCGTCAAGGGGCAGGATATCGCTGACGCGGTAAAGGGCCTGGGGATAGTGGCTTTGGATGTATGCCAGAGAATCCAGGTCCCGCTGAGAGAAGATAAAGCGGATGGCGGCCACCCGGCCCTCATGCGCCGGCGTCAGCATGGGCGCCCGGCCGCAGGCCACGTCCACGCAGCCCTTCACGAAGTCCACGCCCCGGCTGACCGGCACCAGGTCGGAACCGATACAGTCCCCGCCCATGCGGGCGCCGCACTCGATCAGCCTGATATTGCCCGCTTCGTCAATTTTCAGCTCCGTGTGAGAAGCGCCGAAGCGGACACCCAGGCAGTCCAGCACCCGGGGCACCAGGGCCTGAATCTCCGCCAGGGTCTCCTCCGTCATGTGCAGGGGCGGCTGCAGGTGACCGGTTTCCACAAAGAGGGGGGCGCCGGTGGTGAACTTCTCGGTGCAGGCCAGGAAATGGTGCTGCCCCTGCCAGGAGATGTATTCAATGCTGTATTCCCGGCCCTGGGCAAATTCCTCCACCAGGGCCTTCTTCTCAAAGGAGTGGGCCATGGCCTGTTCCACCGCATGGCGAAGCTGGCCCGGCTCCGTCACCTTGAAGATGCCCCGGCTGCCGGAGCGGTCCGTGGGCTTGACAATGACGGGATAGGGAAGCGCCAGGGCCTCCGCCTCCTCCGGGGAGCTGACCAGGCGGCTTTTGCAGGAGGGCAGGCCGGCCTTTTCAAAGGCAAGGCGCATCCGGTGCTTGTTGGTGGCCACCAGAGCGCTGTCCATGCCGTTGCCGGTGAGTCCCAGCTGCTCCGCCACATAGTTTACCGTGATGCTGGCCAGGTCCGAACCGATGGACACGATACCTGCCAGGTCCAGCTTCCGGCAGATATCCAGAATCCGGTCCAGCTCCACAATGCTGACCGGGTAAAAATAATCCGCTGTTTTTTCCCCGATATCTCCGGCCTGCCAGGCAAAGACATGGGTGGTATAGCCCATCTCTTTGGCGGCCAGAATCAGGGGATTCTGAAACTCGTTGGCGCCGATAATGGCGATGTTTTTCTTCCTGGCGTTCATAGGCGCCTCCAATCAAAGGGTGAAAATAAGGATACCTGCCAGAATCAGCAGCAGGGCGAAGAGCTTCCGTTTGCCCACTTTTTCCTTGAAGATGGTCACGCCGAAAAAGGTGACGAACAGGTAGGAGCTGCTCTCGAAGGCGGGGCTCATGCTCAGCGGCAGCTTCTTGTAGGCCAGCATGGTCAGCAGGGTGCTGCCGAAAAACATGCCGTAGGCCAGGATGACCGGCAGGTTCAGATACTCCCGGAGAAAGCTTTCGTGCTCCTTCATGGAGGCCTTTTTCAGCATGGTCTGGGAGACGGAGGACACGAACACGCTGAAAAAGCCGATCATCAGATAGGGGATCATCTCTCTGGTCATGCCTGATCCTCCTTCTCATCCTTTTCCGGCTGCACAAAGAGCACCACGCCAATCACTGCCAGGGCGCAGCCGATCACCTGGTTGAGCCTGATCTGCTCATGGAACAGCAGCGCGCCGAACACCATGCTCCACACCAGGGTCACTGCCTTGTTGGCGAAGGCCACCGTCAGGGGCAGGCGCTTGAGGATCTGCTGCCAGCCCAGGGCATAGAGCACCAGGATCAGAAACATCCCGCCGTAGCACAGGAAAAATTGGAAGCTGAGGAAGGGCTGGGCTGCCGCCAGCTTGGACAGCACCGACGACAGGGAATAAAACAGCAGCAGCAGATGCAGCGCCAGAAAGACCCGTTTATCCGTTTTCGCCATGCTCAGTTCTCCTGTTTCTCTTTCTTTACGACCTCCCGCTCAACGAACTGGGGGGAGGCGTTGATGCACATGTAAATGCGGCCGATGTACTCGCCGATGAGGCCCAGCACCACCAGAATGATACCGCCCAGCACCAGCTGCAGGGCCATGGTGGAGCTCCAGCCCACGGGGACGCTGCTGTCCACAAAGTATTTGATAATAATGTAGATGGCATAGATGAAGCCCAGCATGGCCGTCACCACGCCGGCATAGGTGGCCAGACGCAGGGGCTTGACGGAGAAGGAGGTAAAGCCGTTCATCCACAGGCTCAGCAGCTTGCCGATGGTATAGCCGGACTCGCCCTCCTGCCGCTGCCGGTGGTTCACCGGCACATTGCACAGCTTCCGGGTGGAGCGGAGCACCAGCCCGTCCACATAGGGGAAGCAGTGCTTGTAGTTGAGCATTTCATCAATGATGAAGCGCTTGGCGGCCAGGTAGCTGGGGATGGCCAGGTCCTTGGGCTTGCCCAGCATGATCTCGGTCATCTTGTTGTTGATGCGGGTGCCCCAGTTGCGGAACTTGGAGTGCTGCTTATGCTCATAGGAGGCGTAGACCACGTCATAGCCCTCCTCCAGCTTTTGAAGGAGCTTGCCCACCTCATCGGCGGGGGTCTGCCCATCGTCGTCCAGGCAGACCACAATGTCCCCTGCGCAGTGGTGGAAGCCGGCCATCAGCGCCCCGTGCTGACCGAAATTCCGGGTCAGGTCCACGGCGGTGATGCGCCCATCCTCCCGGGCCAGGGCGGAGATCACGGCAAAGGTATCGTCCGGGGAGCAGTCGTTCACCAGGATGATCTCATAGTCATATTCCGGCAGCGCGGGCATGGTGCGGCGGATCTCCTCCACCACGCCGCCGATGGTGTGGGCGGAATGGTAGCAGGGGATAACGAAAGAAACCAGTTTCATTTCCCTTTTCCCTCCTCGTTGAGAATTGCCATGAAGATCACGTCCCTATATTCGCCGTCCAGCTTTACCATATCCCGGAAGATGCCCTCCGTGACGAAGCCGGCCTTTTCATAGCTGCGCAGGGCAATGGCATTGCCCTCCAGGACCCGCAGGCTGATCCGGTGCAGCTTCAGCACATCCAGGCCAAAGCGGGTGAAGAGCCGGGCTGTCTCGGTGCCGAAGCCCCGGCCCAGATACTCCTCCTCACCGATGAAGATACCGTACTCGGCGCTTTCGCTCTCCGGGTCCACGTCCCGGTAATACACGCTGCCCACCGGCTTTTCCAGGGCCTTGTCCAGAATGATATACTGGATCACTTTGCCGGTATCCACCCTTGTGGCCAGCCAGTTTTCGTGAAGCTCCCGGGTAAAGGGCTGGCGGAAAATGAAGTGCCTGTATACCGAGGGCTTGTTGCGCCAGGCCACAATGCGGTCGGTATCCTCCCGGGTAATGGGGCGCAGGGAGACCATTTCGCCGTTGATAACCGGCAGGTCGCAGGGAGCGAAAGTGTTCATGGGTTCCTCCTGTCAGTGGGTTCTTTCGTACAGCGTGCCATAGCCTTCCATCTGGCCGGAAACACTGTAGTATTCCGGGGAAGGGCTGGGGTCGCCGGGGCGGCAGAGGATGTAGTCCATGCCGTAGCCGTGGGAATCCTCGCCGAAAATGCCGATGCAGATGCCCACCTGGGGCGGCACATCCTTGGCCAGCGCCTGGGAGAAGTCGTAACCGTAAAGCCCCAGGGTGCAGGGCTCCTCCGAAAACAGGGCGGAGTAGTCCAGCCCCGTGGAGCCATCGGGGAAAAAGCGGTCGTCCGCTGCCACATGGCGGTAAGAATCCGGGGCCATCAGCACCCCGAACACCAGCAGCGCCGCCAGCGTCATGCGGAAGCCCCGGCCCTCCCCCTGCCAGCGCAGCAGCAGCCACAGCACCAGAAAATAGGCCGTGGGGGCCAGGGTGCGGTAATCCCGCCAGTCAAAAACAAAGTAAATCATTACCACCAGGGCCAGACAGCCGGCCCCGGCCATGAAAACCCCGAAATATTCCCAGCGCCAGGTGAGCCTGATCCGACCGTCCTGCTTTTTGAAAAGGGTTTTTATCAGCAGGAAAACCAGCACCAGCAGGTAAAAATACCGGGCCACGGCCTGGGGCAGGGAGTTGTCGGAGCGGGGGTCAAGAAAATGGATGATGTTGGAAACTGTGTTGCGGTACAGTCCCCGCAGCAGTTCCATCAGGCTGTCGCTCTGCATGAGATTGTAAAGCACATCGGGATAGGGGGCTACAAACAGGGAGAAGCACCAGTTGAAGGCCAGCACCCCCAGCGCGTACAGCACCAGGCAGCCCAGCAGCTTCCAGCTGATTTTGTTGTCGCAGAAGATCAGGATGGCCGGGAAAAACAGCACCACATTGCTCATCCGCAGCACCGTGCACCACAGGCCGCAGAGCATTAGCGCCGGCAGCACCCAGCGGCTTTTCGGCAGCGCGCCGCTGTGCTCTTTTTCATAGCGGAACAGCAGCGCCCCGTAAACGATCACCCCGGCATAGCAGGGCATCTCCAACATGGACAGGTTGATGTACCGCACCAGAGGCGGGAAAAGCAGGGTGAAAAGCCCCAGCAGAAAAAGCTGGGCGGTGCCGGGCCGGGCGATGAGAACAAACAGGGCCAGCGCCGCCACCAGCATGATCACCCCGGCGATGACAATGGCGCTGTCCGTCCAGGGAAACAGCAGCACATACCACAGCCAGGCCGCCAGGGGCGAAACGCCGTGGCTGCCCAGCGGGCCGATGGGGGCCGTGTAGCCCACCAGATGCTCCGTGGAGCCGAAATTCAGCCCACATTCCTTCACCGAGTAGATCAGCCGCCAGTAATCCACCTCGTCATTGAGATAGGGCTTGGCCAGGAACATATTCTGCCCGGCCAGCGCCGACAGAATCAGCATGATCAGCAGCGGCGAGGCGATAAAAAACAGGGCGGCGCAGAGATGCAGCGCCCTGTTTTCACGGGGATTCAAAGAATTCACAGCCATGATTCAGCAGCCGTAGAAGGCCTTCACAGCCTGGATGACGGTCTGCCGGTCCTCTGCGGTGAGGCCGTAGTACAGGGGCAGGCGCAGCAGCTTGTCCGACTCGGCGGTGGTGTACACATCCTCCCCGGCAAAACGGCCGAACTTCAGCCCGGCGGGGGCAGAGTGCAGCGGCACATAGTGGAACACCGCCAGGATGTCCCGCTCCTTCAAAAAGCGGATCAGCTCGGTGCGCTCGGCCAGGCTCCGGGTCTTCAGATAGAACATATGGGCGTTGTGCACGCAGCCTTCAGGAATGGTGGGCAGCTGCACCAGCCCCTTGTCCGCCAGGGGGCGGAAGGCCGCGTTATATTCGTTCCAGCTGGCCAGCCGGTCATTGTTGATCTCGTCCGCCTTCAGCAGCTGGGCCCAGAGATAGGCGGCGTTCAGCTCGCTGGGCAGGTAGCTGTCGCCAAAGTCCACCCAGGTGTATTTGTCCACCTGACCCCGGAAGAACTTGGCCCGGTCGGTGCCCTTCTCCCGCAGAATCTCCGCCTTCTCAATGTATTTCTCGTTGTTGACCACCAGGGCGCCGCCTTCGCCCATGGAGTAGTTCTTGGTCTCGTGGAAGGAGTAGCAGCCGAAGTCACCGATGGTGCCCAGAGCCTTGCCCTTGTAGCTGCTCATGACCCCCTGCGCCGCGTCCTCCACCACCAGCAGATTGTGGCGGCGGGCAATGTCCATAATGGCGTCCATCTCGCAGGCCACACCGGCGTAGTGCATGGCGCAGATGACTTTGGTCCTGTCCGTAATGGCGGCTTCGATCTTGGTTTCGTCGATGTTCATGGTGTCCGGCCGGACGTCAACGAATACCAGCTTTGCCCCGGCCAGCACGAAGGCGTTGGCGGTGCTGGAGAAGGTATAGCTGGGCAGAATGACCTCGTCCCCAGCCGCAAGGCCGCAGAGCAGGGCAGCCATATCCAGCGCGGTGGAGCCGCTGGTGGTCAGCAACACCTTTTTGGCCTGGAAGCGATCTTCCATCCAGGCGTTGCATTTTTTCGTAAACTGGCCGTCGCCGCAGATTTTGCGGCTGGCGATGGCCTGCTGCATATATTCCAGCTCATCGCCGGTGCAGGGAGGTACGTTAAAGGGAATCATGGTGTTTCCTCCTGTCTGTGGTTTGTATCTGCATACTATAAATAACTAACATATTATACCACATTTCGCCGCAATTACAAGGCAAAGATGTACCCCGGAGAAAAGTCGGGAACCTTTGGACAAGCTGCTGCAAAATCGGCGGACGTAATTGGTAAAAAAGACGGCACTTGTAAATAATCCACAAAAATAATTGTGAAAGATTGTGCAATCTCACGCCGTTAAGATCTTTGGAAACCGGTTGACAAAAAACAAACCGGATGCTAGAATTTTGACAGAATTGTTAAGGATGACGGACATGGATAATCAGCCCGAAAGTAAAATGACCATCGATAAGGTGGCGAAGCTCTGCGGAGTTTCCAAGACAACCATATCAAGATTCTTGAACGGCAAGTATGAAAATATGTCCGCCGAGACCAGGGAGCACATTCGCCGTGTCATCGCTGAGGTGGACTATCATCCCAACCGTTCTGCCCAGCGCCTGAAGGCCAGCCGCAGCATGCTCATCGGCTGCGTCATCGGCGATATCAGCAGCCCCTTCTCCGCGCTGCTGCTCAAGGGCATCACCACCGTGTGTGAGGAGGCCGGCTATCAGGTCCTCTTTGCCGACAGTGGGGAGAACCCCCGCCGGGAGCGCCGGGCCATCCGGGGCTTTCTGGAAAACCGGGTGGATGGCCTGATCATCAACACCAGCGGCAACAATGACGCCTTCCTGCTGGAGCTGCAAAGCGGCGACACGCCGCTGGTTCTGGCCGACCGGCAGCTGCTCTCTTCCGATAAGATCGATACCGTCACCACCCCCAGCAAAAGCGCCGCCTATGACTGCGTCCGCTTCCTGCTGGCCCAGGGATATACAAAAGTGGCCTTTTTCTCCGAGACCATCGGGCACATTTCTCCCCGTATCCTCCGCCGCCAGGGCTATGAGGAGGCCATCTGCGACCTGGCCGGGCCTGAGGTGGAGCCGGAGACCTACGAGTTTCCCGCCGAGGATATCGACAGCTGCAAAAGCTGCCTGCGGGTGTTCCGCCGCAAATATCCCAATGAGCGGATCGCCGTCTTTTCCGCCAACGGCGCCAGTGCCCAGCGGCTGCTGGTGGCCATGAAAGAGCTGGACATCGAGCCGGGTTATGATTTCGGCTTCTGCACCTTTGACGATTGGAACTGGCTCCAGATCGCAAAGCCGGGCATCAGCGCGGTGTCGCTGGCCACGGTGGATGTGGGGGCCAAGGCCGCGGAGCTGCTGCTGGAGCGTATCAGCGGCCGGCGCCCCGCCGACGCCAGGGCTGTCACCGTGGAGATCCCGTCTCACTTCGTGGTGAGGGAGTCCACCCCGGCACAGAAATAAACCGCTTGAAAACGGTTTTGTTTATCGGTTTACAAGCCTTCCCTGTTCCCGCCCCCCCCCTTGTATTACCGGCGACGCCCAAAGGACGCGCCTGTATATAAAACATCATTCAGGAGGAAAAGTAATGAAGAACGCAAAGAAAGTCATCGCAATGCTCCTGGCTCTGGTCATGGTCCTGGCCCTGTGTGCCTGCGGCTCCAAGACCGAAGCCCCCGCTGCCGAGGCTCCCGCAGCCGACGCTCCCGCAGCCGACGCTCCCGCCGCCGCTGTGGAGACCAAGGTCCTCAAGTGCGCTTTCAACCAGACCATCGAGAACCCCGAAGCCAAGACCCTGCAGTGGATCGGTGAGAAGCTGTACGAAGCCACCGAAGGCCGCTACACCATCGAGGTTTACCCCGACGCTCAGCTGGGCGACCAGGCTCAGACTCTGGAGCAGGTCGTTATGGGCACCCTGGACATGGCTCTGGTAGCCAACGCCATCGTTGAGACCTACTGCCCCGACTTCGCCATCCTGGGCACCCCCTATGTCTACGACAGCATCGAGCATCAGCAGAAGGTTTTCGAGTCCGGCAAGCTGGCTGACCTGTACGCCGAGACCGAGGCTCAGGGCTTCACCGTCCTGTCCAACTACTCCCTGGGCGCCCGTAACCTCTACACCCGCGACAAGGCCGTTGTCACTCCCGAGGACTGCAAGGGCATGAAGATCCGCGTCATGGGCTCCGACACCTGCATCAAGATGATGGGCCTCATGAACGGCGGCACTGACGGTATCGCCATGGGTCAGGGCGACGTTTACTCCGCCATCCAGACCGGTACCCTCGACGGCGCTGAGAACAACATCATCACCTACGTTGACCTGGTTCAGTACGAAGTTGCTCCCTACTACAACCTCACCGGCCACCTGATGATCCCCGATGAGCTGTGCATCGCCAACGACGTTCTGGCTGCCATGTCCGAAGAGGACCAGGCTGCCTTCAAGCAGATCTGCAACGAGTCCATCGCTTACATGTTCAACCTCTGCGCTGAGCTGCGCGCCGACTACGAGGCCAAGGCTGTTGAGCAGGGCGTCACCATCACCGAGGCTGATGTTCCCGCTTTCCAGGCTGCCTGCGCTCCCCTGATCGACGAGGTCGCTTCCCGCAACGACATGACCGCTTCTGTTTACGAGGCAATCAAGTCCTGCCGCTAATTTATCACCCTAAGCCTAATAATGGCCCACGGCATTGCTGTGGGCCATTTTTTTAAAGAATTGTTCGTTTTCAAAATAACATAAAAAGGAGGCAGCTCCGTGGCAGTTCTGAACAAGATCAAGCATGTGATCGATAAGATCTTTGAAGTCATCAGCACAATTATTCTTGCTGTTATGACCTGCCTGGTGGTCTACCAGGTGGTCACCCGCTATGTATTCAATGCCCCCAGCGCAATTTCTGAGATTCTTTCCCAGTACCTCTTTGTCTGGATGATAATGTTTGGCAGTGCTTATGTCTATGGCAGCCGTGAGCATCTTACCATTGACATAATCAAAGATAAATTCTCCCCCAAAGTGAGCATGGTCGTGAATATCATCACCAACGTGGCGCTCTTTGCCTTTATCGCAGTGGTCTGCGTCTATGGCGGCTACCTCTATACCGTGAAGAGCGCGCCCCAGGTGGATCCCCAGCTGGGCATTTCCAAAGCCATTTTGTACTCTTCTCTTCCGATTACCGGCATCATCACCCTGTTCTATGCCGTCTATAACTGCTTCCTGAGCGTGGCAAACTACAAAAACGGCAAGCGTGAGCTGGGCGATGAGCTTTCCGGCACCGCATGATGGGAGGTAAACAGATATGACAACTACTGCTCTCGCCGGCGTTGTAATGATCGCCCTTATTTTCGTGACCCTGGCTGTCGGCTTCCCCATTGGTCTAAGCATCGGCATCGGCTCTGCCGCCGCGGTGTACATCATCATGCCCAATGCCGGCGCCATGATGGTCTCCGCCCAGAAAATGTTCCAGAGCGTCAACTCCTTTGCGCTGCTGGCCATTCCCTTCTTCGTGCTGGCCGGTAACCTGATGAACTTCGGCGGCATTGCCCGCCGTCTGGTGGGCTGCGCCAAGCTGGTGGCCCACCGGCTCCCCGGCGCCCTGGCCCAGACCAACATTGTGGCCAACATGCTTTTCGGCGCCATGTCCGGCTCCGGCGTTGCCGCTGCTGTTGCCATGGGCGGCATCCTTGGCCCCCTGGAGAAGGAAGAGGGCTACTCCGATGAGTACATCGCCGTCTGCAACATTGCTTCCGGCCCCACCGGCATGATGATCCCCCCCAGCAACATCATGATCGTCTACTCCACCGTGGCAGGCTCCGTTTCCATCGCCGCCCTGTTCATGGCAGGCTACATGCCCGGCATCCTCTGGGGTCTGGGCTGCATGATCGTGGCCGGCATCATGGCCAAGCGCCGCGGCTATGTTTCCACCGACCACTACACCTTTAAGTTCATTATGAAGACCCTGTGGGAAGGCATCCCCAGCCTGCTGATGATCGTCATCGTCATCGGCGGTATCCTGGGCGGCATCTTCACTGCCACCGAAGGCTCCGCCATCGCCGTGGCCTATGCCCTGATCCTCAGCTTCATCTACAAGAACATCACCGTGAAGGACCTGCCCAAGATCATCTTCGAGAGCGTCAAGACCACCGCCGTTATCGAGTATCTGGTCTGCGTCTCCGGCATCATGGGCTACGTCATGAGCTACACCAAGATCCCCGCCCTGGTGGCCAATGCCATCCTGGGCCTCACCAGCAGCCCCGTTATCATCCTGCTGATCATGAACGTGATCCTGCTGATCGTCGGCTGCTTCATGGACCCCACCCCCGCCGTGCTGATCTTCACCCCCATCTTCCTGCCCATCGTGCAGACCTGGGGTATGCACCCGGTCCACTTCGGCCTGATGATGATCATGAACCTGTGCGTGGGTACCCTGACTCCCCCTGTGGGCGCCATCCTCTTCGCCGGCTGCCGCACCCATGGCGTCAAGATCGAGCAGATCATCAAGATGCTGCTGCCCTTCTTCATCGTCATTCTGGTGTCCCTGCTGCTGATCACCTATGTGCCCGCACTGAGCATGTTCATCCCCAAGGCCCTTGGCCTGTGCTGATTTGAGGTAAATAACCATGGATATTCGCTATTCTGCAAGCCCCAACGACGTAAAAAGATATACCACCGAGGAACTCCGCAAGGAGTTCCTCATCCAGAACCTGTATCAGCCCGACACCGTGCAGGCTGTCTACTCCCATGTGGACCGCATGGTGGTTCTGGGCATCATGCCCGTGGAGAAGGCCCTGCCCATCGACCAGGGTATCGACGTGTGGGCAAACTTCGGCACCAACTTCTTCCTGGAGCGCCGGGAAGCAGGCGTGTTCAACCTGGGCGGCGCCGGCTGGATCGAGGCCGACGGCGTCCGCTACGAGATGGGCTTTGAGGACTGCCTCTACATCTCCCGCAGCACCCGGAACGTGGTGTTCGGCAGCAACGACAAGGCCGCTCCCGCCCGTTTCTACCTGGTCTCCGCTCCTGCCCATAAGGACTGCAAGACCACCTTTATCTCCATCAAGGACGCCAACAAGCGCCCCCTGGGCAGCACCGAGACCGCCAATAAGCGGGTTATCAACCAGTTCATCCACCCCGACGTGCTGGAGACCTGCCAGCTGTCCATGGGCCTGACCCAGCTGGAGCCGGGCAGCGTCTGGAACAGCGTGCCGCCCCACACCCACGAGCGCCGCATGGAGATCTACACCTACTTCAACCTGCCGGAGGACGGCATTGTCCTGCACCTGATGGGCCAGCCCCAGGAGACCCGCCACCTTGTCATGCAGAACTATGAGGCCGTGATTTCTCCCTCCTGGTCCCTGCACGCCGGCTGCGGCAGCTCCAACTACACCTTTATCTGGGCCATGGGCGGCGAGAACCAGGCCTTCGACGACATGGATAACTTTGCCATCAACGAGCTGCGGTAAAAGCCTCAGAAGAAGCCGACTCCATTCCGTTTCCGCGGTTATCGTAAGCGCCGTGAAAACTCCATATGCGTTGGCTCCTTCTTCCTTTCCGATTTGAAGCCTCCGCTTCAAATCGGTGGGGAATGAACCTCTCAGTCTTTTGCTTTGCAAAAGACAGCTCCCCTTGGCAAGGGGAGCCAAGGGGGTGCAATGCAGCGGCTTCCGACGGAGAGGGGAACACTCTCCTGTTTGCCTCCCTCTGACGAGGGAGGTGGCAAAAATCTGTGATTTTTGCCGGAGGGAGAGAAAAAGGAAGTATTTTGATCCGCCCGTTAAGAATCTCTCCCTCAGTCAGCTTCGCTGCCAGCTCCCTCGTCAGAGGGAGCCAAGGAAGGCGGAGCACAGATGAGGCTGCTGCCGCAGGGGCGTGCATCGCACGTCCGAAAGATATGGCCGGATGAAACAGGCGGACGGCCAATGGCCGCCCCTACGGTTCTGATGGGGTGCGGAGGAGGACAGCCCTCTCAGCCCAGTGTGCGCACTGGGCACCTTCCCCTCAAGGGGAAGGCAATGAAAATCCCCGGTTTTCCGTTGAGGAAAACCGGGGAAGGGAAGTTCAGAGAAGGCCCTTGATCTTCAGCATGGGCGAGGGGCGGAAGATGTGCAGGAACTGCCGCAGGTCCTCATCCTTCACCTTGCTGTAATTCTCCTTGATGATGCAGTAATCCATCATGAAGAGATAGAGGCAGACCTCAAAGGGCGTGGCCAGGAAGGCCGGGACGTAGTCCGTCTCGATCAGGAACAGGCTCAGCCGGGTGTTCATAAAGGGATTGAAGCGGCTGTCCACCCACTTGTTGCCGTAGACGATCCGCAGTCTGGGTGGCAGCTCCGGCAGGGCGGCGGCGACGATGTTCCGCTTGTCTTCCGTCAGGGCACTCTCCGGCAGCCTGGGGTCATAGTCGCAGGGGGAATCGTGATAGCTGAGGCCGCCCTGCCGGCTGTGCTTCAGCTTCTGCGCCTTAAACACCACCCGCTTCTTCCGGCTGGAATCCTGCCGGTACCAGTCGGCGATCTTCAACTGGTCGAAATGGAAGCAGGCATCGATGCCGGCAAAGCTGTGCTCCACCGTCAGGACCGAGGGCGCGGCCGTATCGAAATACTGCTCCTCACTGTCTGCCGCTTTCCGCAGCAGCGCCTCCCACTGGCGGCGGAAATCCGGATAATAGGTCCGGTCCCGGATGGCGGAGTCCTGAAAACTGGCAAGAATCTGCTGAAAAACTTCCTTTTGTTCCATTGCGCACCTCAAAATTTGTTTTCTCAATGCAAGCATTATATTTCATTTTCCCACC
>CAMCCC010000029.1 GCA_945873205.1 uncultured bacterium | reverse complement strand
ATGATTGCGCGGTAACGCTCGATATCCTTCTTGGCCAGGTAGTCCAGCAGACGGCGGCGCTTACCGACCATCTTGTACATGCCCAGACGGCTGTGGTCGTCGTTGGGATGCTGCTTCAGGTGCTCGGTCAGCTCACGGATGCGCTGGGACAGGATGGCGATCTGAACCTCGGGAGAGCCGGTGTCGCCCTCGTGGGTGGCGTTGTCGGCGATGACCTGGGTCTTGACTTCTTTGGTGATCATAGTGGTTATACCCCTTTCAAAATGTTTCTATACCCTGCGCCTAAGCCATGGGCGGAAAGGCTACCGCAACGGCGGCATGGCCCCATAGCCGGGAACGCGGGCGCATACTGGAATATGATAACATCACATTCCGGCAAAGTCAACACATTTTTATCACTTATTGCGCATGACGGCCTTCATGCGCTGGCTGTGGTCCAGGATGCGCTTGCGCAGGCGCAGGTTCTTGGGCGTGACCTCCAGCAGCTCATCGTCGGCCAGGAACTCCAGGCACTGTTCCAGGCTCATCTGCCGGGCGGGGATCAGGCGCAGGGCCTCGTCGGAGCCGGAGGCACGGGTGTTGGTCAGGTGCTTGGTGCGGCAGACATTGACGGAAACGTCGTCGCTCTTGGGGCAGACGCCCACCACCATGCCGGCGTAGACCTTGGTGCCGGGGGTGATGAACATGGCGCCGCGCTCCTGGGCGTTCCAGATGCCGTAGGCCACGGCCTCGCCGGTCTCAAAAGCGATGAGGGAGCCGGTGCTGCGGCGGGCAATTTCGCCCTTGTAGGGCTCGTAGCGCTCAAACACGGAGGCCAGGATACCCTCGCCCTTGGTGTCGGTCAGAAACTCGTTGCGGTAGCCAAAGAGGCCACGGGAGGGAACCAGGAACTCCAGCTTCATCCGGTTGCCCACAGGGGTCATCTCGATGAAATCGCCCTTGCGGGCGCCCAGCTTCTCCATGACGGAGCCCATGTAGTCGGAGGGCACGTCCACGACCACCCGCTCCACCGGCTCGCAGCGGACGCCGTTGATCTCCTGATACAGCACGCGGGGAGGAGACACCTGGAACTCATAGCCTTCCCGGCGCATGGTCTCGATCAGGATGGACAGGCTCATTTCGCCCCGGCCGGCCACGTTGAAGCCGTCGGTGCTGCCCTCGATCTCCGTGACCCGCAGGGAAACGTCCTTCAAAGTCTCCCGCATCAGCCGGTCCTTGATCTGGCGGGAGGTGACGAACTTGCCTTCCCGGCCGGCAAAGGGGCTGTCGTTGACGGAGAAGGTCATCTCCAGGGTGGGGGCGCTGATCTTCACGAAGGGCAGGGGCTCTGCCGCGCCTCTGGCGCAGATGGTGTCGCCGATGGTCACATCGCCGATGCCGCTCATGGCGATGATGTTGCCGGCGCCGGCCTCGGTGACAGGTACCCGGTTCAGCCCGTCAAACTGGTAGAGGGAGACGGCCTTGGCCTTCACGGGCGCGTCATCGGGATTGTGGTAGTTGCAGACCTCGATCTCCTGGTTCTGACGGATGACGCCCCGCTCGATGCGGCCAATGGCGATGCGGCCCACATACTCGTTGTAGTCGATGCTGCTGACCAGCATCTGGAAGGGGGATTCGGTGTCCATCTCCGGGGCGGGGATGTACTCCAGAATGGTCTCAAACAGGGGCTTGAGATCGGTGCCCACCACGTCGGGGGAGTAGCTGGCGGTGCCCTGACGGCCGGAGCAGAACAGCATGGGGGAATCCAGCTGCTCGTCGGTGGCGTCCAGATCCATCAGCAGCTCCAGCACCTCGTCCACCACCTCGTGGATGCGCTGGTCGGGGCGGTCGATCTTGTTGACCACCACGATGACCCGGTGGCCCATCTCCAGGGCACGGCTCAGCACAAAGCGGGTCTGGGGCATGGGGCCCTCGGCTGCGTCCACCAGCAGAATGACGCCGTTGACCATCTTCAGAATGCGCTCCACCTCGCCGCCAAAGTCGGCATGGCCCGGGGTGTCCACAATGTTTATCTTGGTATCGCCGTACCAGACGGCGGTATTCTTTGCCATAATGGTGATGCCGCGCTCCCGCTCCAGGTCGTTGGAGTCCATGACCCGGTCCACCACTTCCTGGTTCTCCCGGTACACGCCGGACTGCTTGAGCATCTCGTCCACCAGGGTGGTCTTGCCGTGGTCGACGTGGGCAATGATGGCAACATTTCTCAGTTTATCCATAAATCTGCTCCCTGCCTTTTCCAAAATTCAAATATATTTCACACACAAACGGAAATTTTAACACCAGTCCCCTGCTTTTGCAATACTTTTTCCTGTGAACGGCCTGTAAATGTTGAAAAAAACAAAAGAAGGTGTTAAAATGAGCCTCACATTATACAAACAGAGAAAAGGAAACAGCATGAGCGACAATTTTTTTGCCTATATCTCCCGTATGCGCTATATTGAGCGCTGGAGCCTGATGCGCAATGCCCTGCCGGAGAACATCCAGGAGCACAGCCACATGGTGGCCGTCATCGCCCACGCCCTGGGCGTCATCCGCCGGGATGTTTTCCATACCGACTGCGACCCCAACGCCTGCGCCGCCGCCGCGCTGTATCACGACGCCTCGGAGATTCTCACCGGGGATCTGCCCACCCCCATCAAGTATTATAACCCGGAGATCAAAAATGCCTACAAGCAGGTGGAGCAGATCGCCTGCCAAAAACTGCTGGCCACCCTGCCGGAGGAGCTGCGCCCCGCCTTTCAGCCCCTGCTGACGGAGGCGGAGTACCGGGATATCGTGAAGGCGGCGGATAAGCTCTCCGCTTACATCAAGTGCATTGAGGAGCGCCGGGCCGGCAATGATGAGTTCCTCTCCGCCGAGAAGCAGACACGCTGCGTGCTGGAGCAGAACCCCCTGCCGGAGGTGCGATATTTCATGACCCATTTTATCCCGGCCTTTGAACTGACCCTGGACGAACTGGGAACCATAGAGGAGTAATTGTTATGGAACAGAAGAAGATCGACCGCATCAACGAGCTGGCCCATCTGGCCAAGGAGCGGGAGCTGACGGAGGAAGAGCTGGCAGAACGCGCTGCCCTTCGGGCCGAATACATTGCCGATTTTCGCCGGGCCACCATCAACGTGCTGGAGAACACCTACATCCAGACCCCCGACGGCAAGAAGCACAAGCTGCCGAAAAAGGGAGAAATCAAAGAATAAACCAAAATCGCCGCCGGAACATCCGGCGGCGAGTTCTCATATTTTCAGGGCTTTTCTTATCCCAGCAGTACCACAGCCCGGTCCAGGCCGCTGGCGGTACGGAGCCAGGCTTCCAGCGTCTGCTGCTCCTCGGCGGTGACAGCGCGGGCAGCCTCGGCGGTCAGCAAGGCGTACGCCCCTTCCCCGTCGCTCATGGGACCGCAGGCGCAGTTGCCCAGCCAGGGGAAGATTTCAGAAGCGTCGGAGGCCAGCCTGGCCCAGTCCGTTCCGGCGGTGCCCTGCGCTTCCAGTTCCAGAATCCGCTCCTCCTGCTGCCGCAGCACTTCCTGCATCTGATTGATGGTACTCTCCTGCACGGCGATGGTCAGCTTGTCGCTGTCTGCCTCCCCCTCAAGGCTGCGGTTCTGCACCACATGGAGGCTGTAATCTTCCAGCCCATAGTCGGCCAGCCGCTCCTGAAGCTGGGCGATTTTTTCATCGGAGACTGGCATACCCACCAGAGACACGGAGATCTTCCGCTCCATTTTATCGGTGCTGCTCTGCACCACCTGGGTATCGGCAAAGACCAGCTCCTGACTCAGGAATTTGGAAATGTTGCTGTCCACCACGGAGCTGTACACCGTTACCGCCCCCAGAATGATACTGGGGATCACCGTGACCACCGCAATGGTGCGCACCACCCGGTGCAGCTTCCGGTGTTCCTTTTCGCTGAGACTGCTGCGGCTGGGCACCCGCAAAAGCTTCGTCACCGCGGCGGCGGACAGGGCGATGAACAGGGTGTTGATGGAGAAAAGATAGAAGGCCCCCAGCAGAAAGCGCAGCTGCAGGGTGGCGATGCCGTAGCCCGCGGTGCACAGCGGCGGCATCAGGGCCGTGGCGATGGCCACCCCGGGGATCACGTTCCCCTTCTTCTCCCGGGTGTTGCCGATGCCGCCGGCCAGACCGCCGAACAGGGCGATCAGCACATCCCATATGGTGGGCGTGGTGCGGGCGATCATCTCGCTGGTGGGCGCGGCCAGGGGCGTCAGGGAGAAATAGATGGTGGAGGTAATCAGGCTGATCACCACCTGGGTGCCGAAACGGGCGGCGGCCCGGCGCAGCATGGTCAGATCGCAGATGGCCAGGGAGTAGCCCATAGTGAGAATTCCGCTCATCAGGGGCGACACCAGCATGGCGCCGATGATCACCGCCGTGGAGTTCACGTTCAGACCGATGGAGGCGATGAGGATGGCCATCATCAGAATCCACATGTTGGAGCCGTAGATATGGGTGTTTTCCTCCATCATCTCATCCAGGGCCTCATAGCTCATCATGTCGCCCCGCAGGTCAAACAGATCGTGAAAATATTTTTTTGCACCGCCCCGCCGGGAGACGGTCTGCTCTTTTGCTCCGTTCATTCCGCAGCCCTCCGCAAATGCCGCGCCGCCGCCCGGAGACGGCAGCGGCAGTTTTTATAATTTATCATAGCGCAGGCCCAAGCCCCTGTCAATCCGCCGGCGCAAAATTGCAGAGCTTTATACCGACACCTCAGCGCCGGGATTGACGTGAATCATCACATGCTTCACATTGGGGAACTGCTGCTCCACCGCGTCGTGAACCCGCTCGGCGGTGGCGTGGGCCTCCAGCAGGGAGCTGTCCCGATTTACAGAGATTTCCACATCCACATAGACCTTGTTGCCGAACAGCCGGGTCTGCAGCAGGTCCACCTGCTCCACGCCGTCCTGGGCGGAGATGAAGTCGTGCATCTGTTGTTCCACATCGTTGCTGCAGGAGGTGTCCAGCATTTTGCGCAGGGAGTCCTTGATGATGTCGTAAGCCACCTTGAGGATGAACAGAATAAAAGAAGCAGAAATTCGCCATAAAATTTTTATGGCGAATTTCTTATGCAATACCAAATCAGTTTTTGAAGAAAGCCACGGCAATAGCGCCGGGGCCGGCATGGGTGCCGATCACGCTGCCGATGCTGGTGTAGCGAACCTGCTCCAGACCGCCTTCCCAGAGCTGCCGGCTGTCCTCAAGGTACTTGAGCAGCAGCGCGTCGGACAGGCCGGTATACCCCAGGAGCACCGGCTTGCTGAAATCCACACCGCCGGCCTTTTCGATCTCCTGTACCAGCAGGTTGTTTCCCATCTTGGAACCCCGGGCTTTCCCCAACATCTGAATCTCGCCGTCGGTCACGGAGACCACAGGCTTGATGTTCAGAACCGCGCCGGCGAAGGCCACTGTTTTGGAGATGCGGCCGCCTTTTTTCAGGTATTCCATGGTGTCCAGCAAGGCCACAATCCGGACCTTTTCCTTCTCCGCCTCCAACTGCGCGGCGATCTCCGGGGCCTCCAGCCCCTGGTCCAGAAGCCGCAGCGCCAGTTCTACCAGGATCCCCCCGCCGATGGCTACATTGCCGCTGTCCACCACATAGATGTTTTCGTAATCCCCGGCGGCGATCACGG
Source organism: uncultured bacterium (assembly GCA_945873205.1). Classification (GTDB taxonomy): domain Bacteria; phylum Bacillota; class Clostridia; order Oscillospirales; family Oscillospiraceae; genus Limivicinus. The sequence continues at coordinate 20,327 of CAMCCC010000029.1, read as the reverse complement.
CGCTCTGGTAGGTGCCGGACAGCTTGGAGGACAGGGTGATCACAACGGCGCTTTCCCCGGCCTGCGCCGCCTTTTCATACTCGGCCATAAAGCTGGCAGGCGTGGCCTGGCTGGTGGTGGGGTGCACATCGGTCTCCACCAGCTTTTCATAGAAGGTCTTGTGGTCAATGGTGACGCCGTCAATGAACTCCTCGTCCCCGAAATGGACTGTGAGGGGGACCACACTGACCCGGGCCCTGGCCTCCGGCATCAGATCGGAGGTGGAATCAACGATAATTCTTGTTTTCATAAAAGGCTTTCCTTTCTGTTCCCTGGAGTGTCATTCGGCGCTTTGCTTTCCGCTGCTTTTCGCCACTGCATCCAGACTTTCGCTGATGATGGTCAGACTGCGGTAGAAGGAGAGTCGCTCCTCCTCCGTCAGGCCGACGCTGACTTCTTCCAGCACGCAGTCGATTTTGTCGGCAATCAGCTTGCCGATGGCGAGCCCCTTTTCCGTCAGAACCAGCGGGCTTTTGTACCGCTTGGCGGTTTTGGATTCGCAGCGCAGATAGCCGCTGGCCTCCAGATATTCCAGTGCCCGGGAGATGGTGGCCTTGTCCTCCTCACAGCATTCACACAGGTCAGTGGCGGTCAGCCCCCGGCTTGCATACAGATAGTACAGGCAGGACACGTGGGCGCTGCGCAGATTGTACGCTGCCATCTCCTGATTCTTGATCTTGCGGATGTTGCGGCTGATGCGGTTAACCAGCACGGTGAAAGTTTCAAAGCGGTTTTCCATAACGACTCTCCTTGTTGAAGTCTCAACAAATGGGAATGTACCACATACCTGTTGAAATGTCAACAAGCGTGTGTAACAAATACGAAAATTTCATATGCTACTTTCCCTTACCGGTGGCTTGTGCTATACTCCCAGATATGAAATTACCCCGGAGAAACACAGAAAAGGGAGTGCATCACATGCTGTTTCGTACCAAGGAAAAGAACCCGGCTGCGGATCTCAGCGCCATGAACCCCGCAGACCGGCCCATCCCTCTGCGCCACCAGTTGGCCTATGCCCTCAACGAGCTGGCCTCCAACCCCATCTACACCCTGACCCTGTCCTTCCTGACCTTCTTCTATACCGACGTGCTGGGCATGGATGCCGGGCTGGTGGGCCTGATTATTCTGGTGAGCAAGCTGTTTGACGGCGTCAGCGACCTGTGGGCCGGGAATCTGATCGACCATACCCACACCAGGCGCGGCTCTGCCCGGCCCTGGGTGCTCCGCAGCGCAGTGCTGCTGGTGGCGGCCTATGTGCTGCTCTTCACTGTGCCGGACTGCGGCACGCTGGGCAAGGCGGTCTACATCTTTGTGACCTACAACTTCGCCATGACCGTGGCATTCACCCTGCTCAACTGCGCCATCAACGCCATGCCGGTCTATATGTCCAACCACTCTGCCAGCCGGGCCTCGGCCTATTCCATCCGCATGATCTTTGCCGGGCTGGTGCAGATGATCTTCTCCATGCTCTGCCTGAACATCGTGGATGCCATGGGCGGCGGCCAGCGGGGCTGGATTCTCATGGCGGCGATTCTGGCCACCATTTCCTTTGTGGTCTGCCTCATTGTTTACTTCGGCACCCGGGAAACCGTCACCGAGGTGCAGAAAACCGAGGAGACCGTGCCCTTCAAAACCGCCATTCTGGCTGTGCTGAAGAACAAATACTGGTTCCTGGTGCTGGGCATGATCCTCATCATCGTGTTCCACCAGGTGGCCGCCCTCACCGTGGGCGTATACTACGCCAAGTACATTCTCTTTGATGAAAAGCTGGCCGGCAGTCTGGTGACCTATCATCACCTGGGCGCTGCCGTGGGTATGCTGGCCATGCCCTTCATCCTGAAGGGGAACATCTCCAAGAAAAAGGCAGTGGTGGCCGCGGCCTGGTGCATGCTGGCCGGGGCGCTGGTTTCCGTTTTCCGCAGCGACGGCCTGTTCCTGATCCTGTCTCTGGCGCTGCGGGGCTGTGGCTTCGGTGTTGTCAACAGCCTGTACTATGGCATGCTGGCGGACTCCGTGGACTATGGCGAGTGGAAAACCGGCATCCGCTCCGCCGCCGTGACCACCAGTGCCGGCAGCGTGGGGCAGAAGCTGGGCGCCGGTCTGGGCGCGGCCCTGATCGGTCTGGCTCTGTCCGCCTCCGGCTATTCCGGCCTGCTGGCGCAGCAGCCGGCAGCGGCCCTGACCTGCATCCGCTTCATCTTCACCCAGTTCCCGGTAATCCTCTATGTGGCGCTGCTGGTGCTGATGCACTTCTATGATCTGGATGAGCAGCTGCCCAAAATCAAGCAGGAGCTGGAGCAGCGTGCCGCCGGCACCGCGGAGGTGTGACATGGCGGGGCAAAACAGCGGCTACAGTCTGGAGGAGCTCTGCCCTTCCGTCTATGCCATTGACGACCGGCAGGAGGAGTCCATGTATCTGGTCTGCGGCAGGGAGCGGGCGCTGATGATCGACACCGGCAGCAACGGGGAACCCTTAACGCCCCTGATCCGCTCCCTGTGGGACGGCCCGGTGGCGCTGGCTCTGACCCACGCCCACTTTGACCATATGTACCACTGGGACGAGTTTTCGGAGGTGAGCCTGCACAGCGAGGACATTGCCGCCTGGAACAAGGTGCTGCGCCCGGTGGTCTGGATCAGCTCCGTGGGGAGCGGGAAAAAACCCAAGCGCTACCCCATGGAAAGCTGCCGTCCCCTGCGGGAGGGCGACACCATCCCCCTGGGCGGCAAGGAGCTTGGGGTGATCCACGCCAAGGGCCACACCCCCGGCTCGGTGATCTTTGCCGATGAAGCAGACCGGCTGCTGTTCACCGGGGACGCCTTCGGCTCCGGCAGCTATGCCTGGATGTGGATGCCCGGCTGCTCCTGCCTCAGCGAATACCGGCAGAGCCTGCGGGAACTGCTGGTGAAGCTCCGGCCCTATGAGGGCTATACCATGCTGGGCGGCCACCGAAAGCAGAGCCAGCTGCCCGGGGCCAATCCCCTGAGTCTGAGCCTGGTGGAGGACATGGAGAGCCTCTGCACCAGGATTCTGGACGGAAGCTGCCAGTGGGAAGCAAGGGAGCGGAACTTCGGCGTCACCACCTACACCTACCGCTGGGGCCAGGCCGCTCTTGTCCTGCGGAAAAATAAAATTTGCTGAGAGAGAAGCAGCGCCAAGTGGATGATACCCGTAAAAAAGTGGGGGCGTTACCTGTGGGGTTGTTCGCCTTTGAAAAAAAGAAATTCGCCATAAAAATTTTTATGGCGAATTTTTATGTTCTATTTCTGTATCGAGGTGCAATACCAAAAAGGAAGCGAGGCGTTTTTCCGGTTTGCAGGCCCTGCATAAATTGGCAGGGCCTGCAAATACTATCACGGAAGACAAATTGAGCCAAAGGAGAAATATATATGAAAGCAACCGGCATCGTCCGCAGAATCGACGATCTAGGCCGCGTGGTCATCCCCAAAGAGATACGCCGCACCATGCGCATCCGTGAAGGCGACCCGTCACAGATGACATTGACACGCTGGGAGCAATTCTGCTTCGCCATGAGCGATCTGGCCAGGCGCATGGGCTGGAATACATAAAATAAAACGAATACCACAATAATTCGCTTTTAAAAATTATGTGGCAACCGGAAAAAAGTAGGCACTCAAAGTGTGGGGGTCTACTTTTTGCGCTATATGGAAACAAAAAACAATATTCCGCTCTGCGGCGCAAACGTTATTGTGCAGCCATGTGAAGAGAAAAACGCCTTTATCGTGAAAAAGCACAAATTTTTCTTCTCTTTTTATAAAAAACAGCAAAAATTGAGTGACAATAGCGCATAATGTTGACGGAGTATGGATGATGTGATAAAATTATAAGTATGGAAATATAGTTTACAAGTGTAAATTTGAGGCAGAAACGGAGGATATTATGAAACATTTTATTGGTGTAGACGCAGGAACAAGCGGGATTAAAGTGGTCGTTTTCAACGAGCTTGGGCGAGTGTGCGGCTCCGGTTATCACGAGTGCAGCGTAATTACGCCCAAGCCGGGCTGGGTCGAGCAGAATCCAGAAACACTATGGGATGCATGTAACAGTGCAGTAAAAATGGCCATTGCCAGCTGCGGCGAAAAAGCTGATGTTGCCAGTATCAGCTTTTCCGGGCAAATGCAGGGCTGCCTCCTGGTTGACAGAAACCTGCAGCCCATTGGGAACTGCATCATTTGGCTGGATCAGCGCGCAGTCAGCGAAGTGGACGAAATTATGTCGGTTATTTCGGATGATGAGGCGCTGAGACTTACAAGCAATCACTGCTTGAATAGTTTTTGGGCGCCCAAGTTGCTCTGGATAAAGAAAAACCGGCCGCAGGATTATGAGCGGGCCTATAAGGTGATGTTTGTAAAAGACTACCTCCGCCTGCGAATGACAGGGGAAATTGCCACCGAGGTGAGTGATGCTTCCCTTTCATTTATGCTGGATGTGGCAAACCGGCAGTGGTCCTGGCCGGTGTTTTCCAAATTGGGCATTGATCGTTCTCTCGTGCCGGATACCCTTTCCGAGTCCTATGAAGTGGTGGGCCATCTGTTGAAGTCTGTCGCGGAAGAATGGGGGATTTCTGCGGGAATTCCTGTTGTTGCGGGCGCGGGGGATCAACCGGCAGGCGGTGTTGGCACAGGCATTATCCGCCCGGGTGTACTGGGCGCTTCTTTGGGTACCAGCGGTGTCGTTTTTGGCTGTACGGCCAGCCCCCTCATTGATCCGCAGAATCGGGCGATTATGACAATGGCCCATTCCGCAGAGAATATGTGGTGTTTCCTGGGCCTGGTTTTGAGCGCCGGAGGCTCCTTCAAATGGCTGCGGGACACGCTGTTTGCTGACAAAAAGGCGGAGTGCCTGGCACAGGGGACGGATATTTACGACTATATGACTTCTCTGGCCGCAAAAGCACGTCCCGGCTGCGAGGGTCTGACCTTCCTGCCTTACCTCAACGGTGAAAAGACGCCCGTCTGTGACGAAAACGCGAGAGGCGTGTTTTTCGGCCTTTCGTTCCGGCATGGAATCAATGAGATTTGCCGGAGCGTTATGGAAGGCGTTACCTTTGCCATGCGGGACAGCATTGAAATCTGCAGAGAGATGGGCAACAGCGTGACCGAGATCCGGGCAACCGGCGGCGGGGCAAAGAGCGATCTGTGGCTTCAGATGCAGGCTGACATTTATAAGGCCAATGTTGTGACCATGAATGTGGATGAAGGCCCTGCTGCTGGCGCTGCCATCCTTGCTGCTGTAGGCGCGAAATATTTTAACTCGGTGGAGGAAGGATGTAATGCCTGGCTGAAGGTGACCAAATCCGTGGAGCCGAACCCGGCAGCGGCACGAATCTATGATGAGTACTACGCCGGATACCGTCAGCTCTATCCGGCGCTCAAGGAGTGCTTCGCACACCAGGCGGCCACGATCAGCCGGCAAATCGAGCGTGACTGAGAAGCGCCGCTTGGCAGAGGATGTGCTTTCTTCGTGTTGTGCAAAGCGAACAAAATCGGACAATATTTTTCGGCTAAACGGTAAAAGTTATTTTAATGTCAATTAAAAACGTTGACGAAACAGTCAGAACATGATAGCATAAAGTACAGAAAGAAACATGGTTTACAAATGTAAATTTAGCGCGGAGCAATTGGAGGACTTGAAATGCAATACAAATATTTACGCGGTACTGGGGCGATGATTTCCCGCGTTTCTCTTGGCTCAACCACCTTTGGCGATCAGCTTGACTATGAGGGGTCGTGCGTGGTTCTTGATGCCGCTGTTGACCACGGAATCAACATGATTGACACCGGCAACCAGTATGCCGGAGGCGAGAGCGAGCGTGTTATCGGCCGCTGGCTGGAGAGCAGAGGGAACCGGGACAAGTTGATTATCGGCACAAAAGTTGATCTGCCTACTGGTGACGGTGTAAATGAGCGCGGAGCTTCCCGGCTCAACATCATGAATGCGGTGGAAAACTCCCTTCGGGCGCTCAGAACCGATTACATTGACATTTACTATCTCCACCATCCCGATCGCAACACCCCCTTGGAGGAGACGCTGGATACCATGAGCTGCCTTGTTCGCAGCGGAAAGGTGCGGTACATCGGGTTCTCCAATTACTCTGCCTGGGAAGCCTGCGACATGATGTGGACAGCAAAGACCAACGGCTTTGTGGTTCCCAAGGTGGCCCAGAATGTCTACAATCTGTTGACCCGCGGTGCCGATGATGAATTCGCCTATTTCCTGCGCAAGCACAATGTGGGCTTTGTGATTTACAACCCGCTGGCCGGCGGCCTTCTGACAGGCAAGCACACCCGGGATCACATTGCCGAAGGCAGTCGCTTCAACTCCAAGATGTACCAGGATCGCTACTGGAACGACAAAAACTTTGACGCGATAGATATCCTCAAGGGCGTAGCCGAAGAAGCCGGTATTTCCCTGGTTGAACTGGCCACCCGGTGGTGCCTGTCTAACGACTTTGTGGATTCTGTCATGATGGGCTTCTCCAAGTTGACGCAGCTTGAGCAGAACATTGCTGCTGTGGAGAAGGGCCCCTTGGCGCCGGATGTGGTGAAAGCATGTGACAAGGCCTGGGACATTCTCAAGTGCAATGCTTACCCCTATTTTGTCCCTCCGAAGGGATCAAAGGGCTCTACCGGATATACCGGAAGTCTGAGCAAATGACAACGTCCGCCAGAAAAAACAGAAAGGGATGGTAAATTGAAAAAAATACTGGATGCACTTGAGCGCGTGATCGTGCTTGTTTGTGCCGTTTTGTTTATCGGAATTATGATTCTGATTGCGGCCCAGGTGCTGAGCCGTTACCTGCTCAATAATCCGCTGACCTGGTCAGAGCATGCCGCGAGAGCGCTTTTTATCTGGATGATCATGCTTTATGCCGGTGTTTTGGTTCGCAACAACGGCAACATTGGTTTTGATCTGGTGGCGAAGTCTCTGCCCAAGTGGATAGGCGACCTGCTGTCCATTCTGTGTGATGGCATGATATTTGTGTTTTCAGCATACTGGTGCTTCAATGCCGGCAAGCTGTGTGAAAGCCTGAGCAAGCTGCGCTTTGCGGATCTGAAGCTTCCGTATAACGCGATCTATTATGCAGAACCGGTTGGCGCCGCCATCGTGTGTCTCTTCTGCGCAGAGGTTATTGTCCTGAAAGTAATTGCACTCAAGAAGGATTGGAGGGAAAGGAAATGCTGATATTAGTCGTTGCGATCTTTTTCGTCCTGCTCGTCATGGGGATGCCAATAGCGTTTTGCATGGCAATTTCAGCCGCTGCGGTCATCTTCATCAATCCGTCTCTGCCGTCCACCGTTATTGCGCAAAAGATTTATACGGCAGTTGACTCCATATCTTTCATTGCAATCCCGCTGTTTATGCTGGCCGGTTCCTTGATGAACGCAACCGGAATTACAGATAAAATTATTCGTTTCTTCAAGAATCTGGTGGGCCATATTACCGGTGGTCTGGCACACGTTGTTGTTCTTACCGGTATGCTGATGGCCGGTGTTTCCGGCTCCTCCGTGGCGGACGCTGCCGCAATCAGCACCATCATGGTGCCGCAGCTGGAAAAGAACGGATATGACCGGGGCTTTGCCGGGGCGCTGATTTCCTCTGCCGGCTCTCTGGGACCGATTATTCCTCCCAGCATCATCATGATTGTATACTCCGGTGTTGTTTCCATCCCTGTCGGAAAGTTGTTCATGGCGGGCGTTATTCCTGGTTTCCTTCTGGGCGCCATGATGCTGATCTACTGCTTCTTCTACGCAAAGGTTCATGGAATCTCCAGAGGAACGTTTGCCGGCTGGAAGGCGGTTTTCAAAAGCTTCCTCTCCTCTGTCGGTGCTTTGCTGATGCCGCTAATCATTGTCGGCGGTATCGTTCTTGGCATATGCACTGCCACAGAGTCCGGTATCCTGGCCATTATCTATGGCATCCTTTATGGCTTCATCAGTGGTCAGCTGACGCTGAAAAAGCTGTGGAGCAGCATCAAAGAATCGATCGCCGGTGCTGCACAGCCGATGATCATTATCTCCTTTGCCTCCCTGCTGGCATATGTCCTTACTTTCTATGATCTGGGAACCTTTGTCGGCAACTTCATGAACAGCGTTACCAACAATGGAACTGTGGTTCTGCTTCTGATTTTCGTGATCATTTTCTTCGCCGGAATGTTCATTGAATCCACGGCGATCCTGCTTATGCTGGTCCCCTTCTTCTCCCCGCTGATCGCTGTCTACGGCTTCAATCCCATTCACTTTGCCACCGTGTGCATTATTTCTCTTGTCCTGGGTGGCATCACGCCTCCTGTCGGCATCGTGATGTATGTTGTCTCCAGCGTAACGCACACAGAACTAAAGAGCATTATACGGCACATCTGGCCCTTCATTTTTATCTTCAGCCTGGGCTGCATCCTGGTAATCTTTATCCCGCAGGTGTCCACTTGGCTTCCGGGCCTTTTGACATAAGAAAAGAATAAGGCGTTCTGCTTATTCCAATAAAAATAAATAAAAAAAGGAGAAAAAAAGATGAAACGAATCCTCGCAATGCTGCTGGCGCTGACCATGGTATTTGCCCTCTGCGCCTGCGGAAACTCCAGCGCTCCCGCCGCTGCCCCTGCAGCCCCTGCTGCCGACACCAACGCTGCTGCCCCCGCAGCCGACAAGACTTACGAGCTGAAGTTCGCGTACACCCTGGCTACTGACCACCAGGTCAGCGCCGCGTTTGAAGCCTTTGCTGCCGGCGTAAAAGAGGCAACCAATGGCGCCGTCAATATCACTACCTATCCTGCCGGTGCCATGGGCACCCAGCCCGAGAACCTGGAGTCCGTCATGACCGGTGCGCTGGATATGTGCTACGCGGACACCTCCATGCTGCCCACCTATGTGCCTGCTTACAACATGATCAACCTGCCCTGGCTGATCACCTCTTTTGATATCGCTGAGGAGCTGTTCTACAACAGCGAGATCGTTGACAAGCTGGACGCCCAGCTCTCCGAGGAAATGAATATGACCGCGCTCGGCTGGTGCTTCCAGGGCTTCCGTTCCATCTGCACCAATGTCCCCTGCTCCAATGCTGCTGACTGCAAGGGCGTCAAGCTCCGCAGCCCTGAGACCCAGATTTACCAGGATACCTTCTCTCTGATGGGCTTCAGCCCTGTTGTCATCACCTGGACCGAGGCTTACACTGCAATGCAGTCCGGTGTTGTTGACGGCGTTGACACTATCAAGTCCTCCATCCACAGCTACGGCTTCGACTCTCTGGCCAAGTCCAATGTCTGGATTTCTAACCACATGTTCTCCTCTGTCGGTGTTGTTGTGAACAATGATGTGCTTGCAAGCCTGCCCCAGGAGTATCAGGATGTTCTGTTCTCCGAATGGGAGAAGGCCTACACCGCGCTGAACGAGCAGGTCAAGGCTGAAGATGCCAGCTGGCCCGCTGTCTACGAGGAGGCAGGCGCCAATGTCACCTACACCGATGACCCCAAGGAGTTCCTGGATATCTTCGCCGATTACTACCAGGCTGACGCAGAGAAGAACGGTTACACCGACCTGCTGCCTGAGATGCTGGATCTTATCAACGGAATGAACGCGTAAGCAACGCACAATAATGAAGGATGCTGTGCGTCTGCACAGCATCCTTCAACCTTATATTTAGGAGGAAACAAACATGATGAAGCTCGCATATGGGCTTGGGATGCTGGACGATATGACCCTTGCTGAGTTTGAAGAAGCCGCCAGAATTGTGAGTGAAATTGGCTATGATGGGCTGGAGCCTTCTGTCTGTTCTCCCGCCACCATTGATAAGGAAGCAATTCAGGCTATCCTCGACAAGTATGGCTTGCGTTTTTCGGGGCTGCGCTCCGGCGGCCTTTATGACAGACAACATGCCCGCTTTTCAAATCCCGACCCGGCAGAGCGCAAACGGGCGGTTTCCCTTATGAAGGAAATGATTGATTTGGCGGGTTACTTCCACTGCGATGTATTGTTCGGCCGTGTTCAGGGCTGGATTCCGGAAGAAGAAAGTATTGAAGAAGGGAAAAAATACATAGCGGAGTGTGTGCGGGAATGCTCGGAATACTGCGCGCAGTATGGGATCAACTTTGATTACGAGCCCATTAACCGCTATGATATGAATTATAATCACACCACCCGTGAAACGATGGAATATGTGCAGCAGATTAACCAGCGGGTTGATCACAAAGTGATGCTGCTGATGGATATTTACCACTCTTTCCTGGAGGACTACCAGATCGGCGCCGCGTTTGTCAGAAGCGGCGAGCTCTGCGGCCATGTGCATTTCAGAGACAGCAATGGCGGTGTCCCCGGCACTGGGATTATCGATTTCAAAGAGGTTATCTGTATCCTTGAGGCTATGGGCTATGATAAATGGATTGCCTTCGAGGTCGGGGCAGATTTCTGCGATTACCAGCAGGGTGCCATCGACACCTACCGGTATATTAAGCCTATTCTGGAGCAGGCATACAACGGAAGATAAGTTCCTATCAGGGAGGAAATTAAAATGGATGTAAAAAAGAACGCAAGACTGCGCGAATTGATTGCCCAGCCGGGCATTGTGGTTGCACCGGGCTGTCATGACGGCCTTACCGCCCGCCTGATTCAGCAAAATGGATTCCAGGTTGCCTACATGGGCGGCAACGGCACCATGGCCAGCTATCTGGGAATTCCTGACATCGGTTTGGGAACGGCGACGGAAATGGTTACCAGAGCAAGGTATCTGGCAGATGTTCTGGATATTCCCCTTGTCTGCGATGCGGACACCGGGTATGGCGACGTGAGCAGCGTGGTGAGAACGGTCAGAGCCTATGAGGCGGCCGGCGTAAGCGGGATACACCTGGAAGACCAGGTGATGCCCAAAAAGTGCGGCGCAATGGAGGGCGTGCAGGTGGTTCCGGTGGAGGAAATCTGCGCCAAGATCCGGGCCGCTCTGGATGCACGCCGCGACCCGAATTTTATGATCATCGCCCGCACGGACTGCTTCAACACCCTTGGAATCGATGCGGCAATTGAACGCTGCAAACGGTTCTGGGATGCCGGTGCTGATATGCTCATGCCGGAGAACTTTGTGACCCGGGAAGACGTTGCCCGCGTGGCCAGAGAACTGACTGCGTACAAGTCTCCATACCGGGATGACAAGCCGGTGGTGCTTTATGATGTCTGCGAATTTACCGAAGGCCAGATCTTCAGCGATCAGGAGCTTGAGGAAATGGGTTATAAATTCGTAATTCATCCGCTTGCAACGATTCTGCATGAGGCCTATACGATGAATGCGTTTTACAAGGAATATAAGGAAAAGGGAACCACAAAGGATCTTTTCTACAAAGGAATCTTTGAAAAACGCCAGGTTTACCAGGATATTCTCGGATACTCCGAGGCAATGGCGCTGAGAGAAAAGTACAAAACCTGAAAAATAAGCGGAACAGGCAAAGAAAAAAAGGCAGCATGTTCCCGCCCGATAAGCCGGAAGATGCTGCCTTTGTAATTAAAATAAATTAGCTTTCCACCTCAGCGAGAAGCTTATTTGCTGTTGCAATGTCGGTAATAAGGGCGTCGATAAAGCCGCCCCGCATTGCCCCGAGAATGGAAGCCACCTTATGTTCTCCACCGGCTACCGCGACTACATCCTTGCAGGACTTGAGGTCGTTGACATCAATTGAAACGATCCTGCCTGTCACGCTGGTCTTCAGAAGATTTCCGTCCTTATCAAAAAAGTTGCCGCAAATGTCCCCAACGGCACCTGCTGTCATAATTTCCTGGGTGTCGCTGTCAGAAAAATGGTAGTAGCTTTGCTTCAGGTAGTCCCAACCCGGTTCTCGGCCGATTCCCACAAGGGCAATGTCAAGGGAACGGGTCATTCCAAGAATCCGCTTGATGGAGGGCTCTTTCTTGATCTCTGTGCAAAGGAGATCAGAGTGGCAAAGAAATGGCGCGTTGATGATATATGCGCTTCCGCTGTACAGATTCAGCAAGGACTGGGCCAGCAGATTGGGCTGGAAGTTCGCTTCGCTGCAGGCCCCACCCATCAATGTGTACACTTCGAGCCCGCTGATTGCCGGGTTGGGGCTGAGCAGGCCAATCATGGTTGTAAGTGTTTTACCCCAACCAAGGCCAATTTTCATGCCGCTGCGCAGGAAACGTTCAATATGCTTGGCACCTTCCGCGGCAAGCCGTGTGACCAAGGTATCCGGGTCTTCGGAGGGCACATCAACAAGCCTGACATATTTGAGGCCATACTTGGTTTTCAGACGGTCTTCCAGCTCCAACACATACTTCAAATTTTTGGTGTCGACAATTTCAATCCGCACCATTCCTTCTTCGCGCGCCTCGGTCAGCAGGCGGTTCAATGTCACGCGGGATATCCCCAGCATCTTTGCAATGTCAGTGTTTGAATATCCTTTTTCATAGAAATAGTATAGAGCCTTCTGTTTTAAATAATATCGCTGATCAGCCGAAATAGACATGAAACCTCTCTCCCAAAACTTAAGTTTACAAGTGAATATTGTGTTATCATTATAATAAATATTTAAACGTTTAGCAATATTATATTTCCAAAAAATTCATTTTTTTACAAATTTTATTAAAAGAAAAGACCCCTTTGGAGGCAATTGACAGAAAGCAAGATTTATCATATACTAGAACCGAACAATGTAAATATTATTTACATTCGTAAACTTAAAGAAAGGGCATCCGGGTTTTGGTGGACACAAATTCGGATTTGAGCGGCAGGCGGAACTGCAGGATTTTGGCGGTTGGCATCGAGGAGGGCAAGCATGAATACAGCAAATCTGAACAATATTCAACGTACGGTTGAAGGTCTCAATCTATCCAGAAAAAATGGATGTAAGTTGGTTGCCAGCGAGCAGGCAATCTACAACAAACCGAAAGACAAGGATAAGGTCAGCATTATTGTCTGTGGACGCAATGGTTTTGAAACGATGATGGGCTACTTGCTGGGAGAAAATCTTGCGGATGCCATTATTACCGATCCAAACCTGAACCCATATGCGATTATGAGAACCGCAATTGCAGTGGATCGGGGAAAAGGTGTTCTTTTCCTGTGCGGTTATGAAGAACAGGAAAGGAGCGCCGTGCTCTCCGCTGGGGGGTTGCTGGAGGAAGCGGGTTTCAGCAGCGAAGTGGTGTATTTGTGGGACAATATTGACCCGGACGCAACGGGAGACGAAAGTGAAAAACGTGCCAGTGCAGGGATCTATTTTTGCACAAAGATTGCCGGCGCTGCCGCAGCACAAGGCTTGTCCCTGAAGGAAACCTACTACATTGCAAGGGAAGCAAGGGCTTTGACGAAAAGCATAAGCATTGGCGTCAGGCAAGGGGAAAAGCAGCAGGAGAGTAACTCCATCCTTGAAATGCCTGCCGAACTGGAACTTGGTCTCGGTTCACCAAGGGAAAAGGAATGTAGGAAAACCAGCTTCCGTACAGCAAAAGATTTGGTGGAAAGGATGGCCTTTCACCTGCTGTGTGAGTCACGTATTCGTCCCGGCGATACAATCTGCGCATACATAAGCGGCATCGGCGGCACGTGTTTCTCTGACCTGTGCAGAGTGAGTTTTTTGCTTCATCAGATTTTGGAAGAAAAGAAAATGTATATTTACGACACGGTGATTAACCCGATTCCCTTCAAGGCAAATACATTGGGGGTGACGGTGTCTCTGATGCGGCTTCCCGATGAGATGAAACCGTTTTACGATGCGCCTTGCCGTGCGTTTTATTATGAGAAGGGGTGAGCCTGTAAAGAAGTGCTTTGACAGGCAGCCCCGGCAGCAAACGAGTGCGTGCGGTGCACGCCAGTGTTTATCTAAATCATCAAACAAAAGTTTTTCCTGTTCAAATATAACTTTCCTAGTGGAGTGAATAAAATGCTCGTATCTTCAAAAGAACTATTAAAAATTGCCCGAGCAAAGAAATTTGCCATTCCTTCTGCAAATTTTGTTGATCAGCTCTCGGCGTCTGCCCATGTTGAAACGGCAGAAAAATTGAATCTTCCCCTGATTCTTTCCTTCGCACAGGTGCATCAGAAATATCTCCCCTTTGATGACGCAATCGAAATTGGCAGGTATTATGCGGAGAAAGCCAAGGTTCCGGTGGTGCTGCACCTTGATCATGGGGTAGATAAAGACACTATTTTCAAGGCGGTAAACGCCGGATTCAAATCCGTCATGATCGATGCCTCTTTTGAGCGCCTGGAAGAAAACATTCGACGGACCAGAGAGATTGTGGAGTATGCACATTTGCGCGGTGTTGTTGTAGAAGCAGAGATTGGCCATGTGGGCGAGGGAGACCAGTACAGCAACAAGGATAGCAGCAATAACATCTACACAACGGTGGAAGAAGCAAAGATATTTGTGGAACAGACGGAAGTGGACTCTCTGGCGATTTCCATCGGCACTGCCCACGGTGCATATAAGGGGACCCCCAAAATCGATTTCCAGCGCCTTGCCGAAATCAGGGATGCAATTGAAACACCGCTGGTTCTCCATGGAGGATCTTCTTCCGGAGACCTCAATCTCCACAGATGCGCCACGGAAGGAATCAGTAAAATCAACATCTACACGGACTTTGTTCTTGCGGCTCACAAGAAGGTTCAGGAGGGAAGATTTGAAGATTACTTCGCCGTCCGCCAGGCCATGAAAAATGGAATGATGGAATGCCTGGAGCACTACTATAATGTGTTTGATACCCAAAAGTATCTTGCATAGTGGAGGGAAACAATGAAAGTAAGGGTACCGTTTTTGATTGTAAACCCCAAGTCCTACCTCTACGGGGAGGAAAGCCTTGCACTGGCAAAGGCCGCCGACCTTGCAGCGTCCGAAACCGGCGTGCAGGTTCTCTTCACGGCGCCGTTTGCGGATTTGCGTTACATCCGGGAAAACACGGAGCACGTAATGGTTACGGCACAGCATATGGACTCGCTCAGGCCGGGCCGGGGCATGGGGCATGTTTTACCCGAGTCGTTGAAGGCGGCCGGAGCTGAGGCTGTGTTCCTGAATCATGCTGAAAATTCTCTGACGGTCTGCGAGCTTGCCGCTTGTATGAATCGCGCAAAAGAACTGGACATGGCTACTGTTGTTTGCGCAGATTCCGTTGCGGAAGCGCTGGCAATTGCGAAGCTCAAGCCGGACATTTTGCTTTGCGAACCCACCGAACTGATCGGGACAGGTCACGTGGCAGATAACAGCTATGTGATCGAAGCAACCACCAAGATCCGGGAAATCGACCCCGACATTTTGGTCATGATTGCGTCTGGCGTCAGCACGGCGGAGGATGTATATAACGTAATTAAGCTGGGAGCCGATGGCACGGGAGCAACGAGCGGAATCCTGAAAGCGCCGGACCCGGGTCTCAGAGTGATGGAAATGGCCCGGGCAATGGTGCAGGCGATGAAAGACCGGGAAAAACAGGAGAACTGAAAATGAGTGTATATAAGGAACAAATCAAAATCCAATCTCATGGGGGAAGCCCTTCTTACATAAACATTACCCCGCAGGTGAAGGAAGCCATCGGAAAAAGCAACATAAAAGAGGGAATTTGCGTTGTAATTTCACCGCATACAACCTGTGGCGTATTCTTTGAGGAATATGTTCACGATCGCACGGCAGATGGGGACGAGTTTTTGCAGGCGGATCTTAACGACGCCCTGGGGAAGATTTTACCAGATCACACGGATGCTTCTCAGTATCGGTATCCCGGCCCGGAACACTTTGCTGCGGTGAGATCCTGGTCCAGCGCAGCGGCCTATCTTCCGAACGATGATATCTCTGACCTATATAATGGTGACGCACACCTTCGCGCAACAATCATCGGCTCAAGCCAGACCTTCGAAGTAGCAGATGGAAAACTTGGCGTGGGCGTGACCGGCTATGTTTACTTCGTTGACTTTGACAGAACCCATCCCAGAGAGAGAAAGTGCAAAGTTGTGATTATTGGCGAATGACGTGATTCGGGGAAGGTTTATTTGCCCCGAACAGCGCGCAGCAGTTCAGCGGTATAACCAACTCCGCAGATTGACCTATTAATAAATCTTCCTGATGTCTACAGCAAAGGGCGAGCCTTCGTGATTCCCGGAATTACGAGGGCCCGCCCTTTGCCGTAACGCCGCAAGAAGCGACGAAGGAAACAAGACCGCGATAAAACGAATTTTATACTTCTTAAAACGAATATCTCTTGCCTTTTTGCGGAATACTTTGTATACTGGTGGTAAGCGAAGAGGTGATCGGAATGAAATTTCAAAAGGAAAAGAAGGCAGCCATTGTTCAATACATCCTGGAAAAAGTTTCTCAGGGAGAAAGCAGCCTGACCAAGACCGTTTCGGACACGTTTGACATCAACCAGAACACCGTTCACGCCTATGTGAACGAGCTGGTGGAAGGCAATGTGATCCGGCGGGTCAAACGGGGCCAATATGAGCTGGTGAGCCGGGAATATGAGTACCATCTCCGGCGCAGTAAGGGCGATCTGGATACCGATACCGCCGCATACCGGCAATATCTTCTGCCCCTGCTGGCGGACTATGCCCAGTCGGTTCGGGATATCTGGTCCTATGCTTTCAGCGAGATGTTCAATAACGCCATGGACCATTCCCAGGCGGAGAATGTGATGATCCGGATTTCCCAGAATTATATGAGCACCACGGTATACCTCTTGGATGACGGTGTGGGAATTTTTGAGAAAATCAAGGCCTACTTCGGGTTTGAAGATCTTGATGAGGCCATTTCTGAGCTGTTCAAGGGAAAGCTGACCACCGACGCGAAGAATCACTCCGGCGAGGGCATCTTCTTCAGCTCCAAAGTGATGGATCTGTTTGCCATCGTGTCAAGCGGAAAGGTGTTTACCTGCAATAAATACGATGCGGCCTCCCTGACCGATGCGCCCTGGAACCCGGCGAAAGGTACCTGCGTCATCATGTCGCTCTCCAACTATTCCCATAAGCAGGTAAAGGAAGTGTTTGACCAGTACGCGGACACGGACTGTGGCTTTACCAGAACCAAAGTGCCCATCAAAAATATGTTTGATTCTGCGCCGGTGTCCCGGTCACAGGCAAAACGGGTCAGCTTCCGGCTGGAAAAGTTCAAGGAAGCGGAAATAGACTTCTCCGAAATCGAGTGGATGGGTCAGGGCTTTGCCCACCAGCTTTTTGTGGTGTTTCAGAATGAGCACCCCCAGCTCAGGCTGGTACCCACCAATATGACCCAGTCCGTTGAGAAGATGTACAAGCACGTACTGTACGAAAGCTGAATCGAGTTATTCGCTATAATAGAAATAGAAATTCGCCATAAAAATTTTTATGGCGAATTTCCATAATCGCGGCTCTGCCCGGCCCTGGGTGCTCCGCAGCGCAGTGCTGCTGGTGGCGGCCTATGTGCTGCTCTTCACTGTGCCGGACTGCGGCACGCTGGGCAAGGCGGTCTACATCTTTGTGACCTACAACTTCGCCATGACCGTGGCATTCACCCTGCTCAACTGCGCCATCAACGCCATGCCGGTCTATATGTCCAACCACTCTGCCAGCCGGGCCTCGGCCTATTCCATCCGCATGATCTTTGCCGGGCTGGTGCAGATGATCTTCTCCATGCTCTGCCTGAACATCGTGGATGCCATGGGCGGCGGCCAGCGGGGCTGGATTCTCATGGCGGCGATTCTGGCCACCATTTCCTTTGTGGTCTGCCTCATTGTTTACTTCGGCACCCGGGAAACCGTCACCGAGGTGCAGAAAACCGAGGAGACCGTGCCCTTCAAAACCGCCATTCTGGCTGTGCTGAAGAACAAATACTGGTTCCTGGTGCTGGGCATGATCCTCATCATCGTGTTCCACCAGGTGGCCGCCCTCACCGTGGGCGTATACTACGCCAAGTACATTCTCTTTGATGAAAAGCTGGCCGGCAGTCTGGTGACCTATCATCACCTGGGCGCTGCCGTGGGTATGCTGGCCATGCCCTTCATCCTGAAGGGGAACATCTCCAAGAAAAAGGCAGTGGTGGCCGCGGCCTGGTGCATGCTGGCCGGGGCGCTGGTTTCCGTTTTCCGCAGCGACGGCCTGTTCCTGATCCTGTCTCTGGCGCTGCGGGGCTGTGGCTTCGGTGTTGTCAACAGCCTGTACTATGGCATGCTGGCGGACTCCGTGGACTATGGCGAGTGGAAAACCGGCATCCGCTCCGCCGCCGTGACCACCAGTGCCGGCAGCGTGGGGCAGAAGCTGGGCGCCGGTCTGGGCGCGGCCCTGATCGGTCTGGCTCTGTCCGCCTCCGGCTATTCCGGCCTGCTGGCGCAGCAGCCGGCAGCGGCCCTGACCTGCATCCGCTTCATCTTCACCCAGTTCCCGGTAATCCTCTATGTGGCGCTGCTGGTGCTGATGCACTTCTATGATCTGGATGAGCAGCTGCCCAAAATCAAGCAGGAGCTGGAGCAGCGTGCCGCCGGCACCGCGGAGGTGTGACATGGCGGGGCAAAACAGCGGCTACAGTCTGGAGGAGCTCTGCCCTTCCGTCTATGCCATTGACGACCGGCAGGAGGAGTCCATGTATCTGGTCTGCGGCAGGGAGCGGGCGCTGATGATCGACACCGGCAGCAACGGGGAACCCTTAACGCCCCTGATCCGCTCCCTGTGGGACGGCCCGGTGGCGCTGGCTCTGACCCACGCCCACTTTGACCATATGTACCACTGGGACGAGTTTTCGGAGGTGAGCCTGCACAGCGAGGACATTGCCGCCTGGAACAAGGTGCTGCGCCCGGTGGTCTGGATCAGCTCCGTGGGGAGCGGGAAAAAACCCAAGCGCTACCCCATGGAAAGCTGCCGTCCCCTGCGGGAGGGCGACACCATCCCCCTGGGCGGCAAGGAGCTTGGGGTGATCCACGCCAAGGGCCACACCCCCGGCTCGGTGATCTTTGCCGATGAAGCAGACCGGCTGCTGTTCACCGGGGACGCCTTCGGCTCCGGCAGCTATGCCTGGATGTGGATGCCCGGCTGCTCCTGCCTCAGCGAATACCGGCAGAGCCTGCGGGAACTGCTGGTGAAGCTCCGGCCCTATGAGGGCTATACCATGCTGGGCGGCCACCGAAAGCAGAGCCAGCTGCCCGGGGCCAATCCCCTGAGTCTGAGCCTGGTGGAGGACATGGAGAGCCTCTGCACCAGGATTCTGGACGGAAGCTGCCAGTGGGAAGCAAGGGAGCGGAACTTCGGCGTCACCACCTACACCTACCGCTGGGGCCAGGCCGCTCTTGTCCTGCGGAAAAATAAAATTTGCTGAGAGAGAAGCAGCGCCAAGTGGATGATACCCGTAAAAAAGTGGGGGCGTTACCTGTGGGGTTGTTCGCCTTTGAAAAAAAGAAATTCGCCATAAAAATTTTTATGGCGAATTTTTATGTTCTATTTCTGTATCGAGGTGCAATACCAAAAAGGAAGCGAGGCGTTTTTCCGGTTTGCAGGCCCTGCATAAATTGGCAGGGCCTGCAAATACTATCACGGAAGACAAATTGAGCCAAAGGAGAAATATATATGAAAGCAACCGGCATCGTCCGCAGAATCGACGATCTAGGCCGCGTGGTCATCCCCAAAGAGATCCGCCGCACCATGCGCATCCGTGAAGGCGACCCGCTGGAGATTTTCACCGATAAGGATGGGGAGCTGATTTTCAAGAAATATTCCCCCATCGGGGAGCTGGGGGATTTTGCCGCCCAGATCTGCGACAGCCTGCGCAAAACCACAGACGGCATCGCCGCCGTCTGTGACCGGGACAGCGTTATCGCCATCTCCGGCGGCGCCCGGCGGGAGCTGCTGGAAAAACCCATCAGCCCCCAGCTGGCGGAGATCATGGACTCCCGCGCTGCCTACCGCCACGCCGGCGGCAATGAGCTGCCCGTGACCCAAAGCGACAGCAAGTACCGGGTGTCCGTGGCCGCCCCGGTGATCTCCGAAGGGGACCTGATGGGCAGCGTCCTCTTCGTCTCCGAGCGGAACGGAGCCAACGGCACCGAGCTGGAATACAAGCTGGCCCAGACCGCGGCCTGCTTTCTGGGGAAACAAATGGAAAGCTGACAGGGGAATTTTTCCCCTGTTTCTTTTTTGCAATTTTTCGCCGGGAAAAGGCCGAAAGCCCTTGACATTCCAGGAAAAATCGGTATAATAGTAGAGCCTGTCCGGACGACGGGCTATCCTTGCTCCCGCCTGCGCGGGGGCCAAATGACCAAAAGGAGGTGCAACCATGGCAAAAGCAAGCGAAAAGTACGAAGTAATGTACATCATCAACCCCAAC
>CAMCCC010000028.1 GCA_945873205.1 uncultured bacterium | reverse complement strand
GTTTGCATATTGTCCCTTTTTTATTTTCCTGTTGCACTTCAGATTGTAACCTGTCGAGGCCGCCGACGGCATGGAGGCCCTGGCCCAGATCGACAGCCTTTGCCCCGATATTGTCATTATGGACATCAACATCCCCATTATGAACGGTCTGAAGCTCATCCAGCTCAGCCGCATCAAACACCCGGAGATTGCTTTTGTCATCGTCTCCGGCTATGACGATTTCTCCTACTGCCGGGAGGCCCTGCGTCTGCAGATTACCGACTACATCCTCAAGCCGGTGAACTACGAGGAGTTCGGCTTCTGCATCGATAACCTGAAGATTTCCCTGTTTGAGCAGCGGGTGGCGGCGGAGGAGCCGGCGGCCCAGGAGGAGCGCACCATCAACGGCCTGACCCGGTATTTGCAGGAGCACCTGGCGGAGGATATCAGCCTGTCTGTCCTGGCGGAGCAGTTCCACCTGAATCCCCAGTATATCAGCCAGCTTTTTAAAAGCGAGATCGGCGTGGGCTTTCTCACCTATCTGACCAACATCCGTATGGAGAAGGCAAAGAAGCTGCTGCTGTCCACCTCTCTCCATCGCCGAGGTGGCGGAGCAGTCCGGCTATGGGGACTACCGGGTCTTTACCAAGGTTTTTAAAAAGACCGAGGGCAGCACCCCCTCCCAGTACCGAAGGGATTTTCTGGAGAATAATCCCTGAGAAAACGAATCCCTCCATCACGCCAAGAAATGACGAAAGAGATGGAGGATATTCGTTTGCATTTTTCGCCTTGCGTGAGACGGCGAAAAATAGAAGTATCTGCCAGTGTTTGCACTGGCAGATGAACACCCCGCTGGGGTGTTCGATTATTATTCGAATCCCTCCATCACGCCAAGAAAAAGGACAGCCGGCCCTTTGGGCCGGCTGTCCTTTTTGGCGGAGATGGAGGGATTCGAACCCCCGGGCGGTGTTACCCGCCAACTGATTTCGAGTCAGCCTCGTTACGACCACTTCGATACATCTCCCTGTGCCCTGTCATTATACCCAAAGTTTTGGGAAAAATCAAGATAGAGAACCCCAATTGTTCATATATAATTTGCAAAATAAATTATATAAATTCATTGACAAAAGATGCGGCGGGGCGTATAGTATTCTCAGAAATAAAGTTTGGATGGTGACCTTATGAAAAAAACATTGTATAGTCTCGTGCTGAATGATGAAGTGGTGCGGGAGGTGGACGCCCTGGCCCACCGCATGGGCACCAACCGTTCCAACCTGATCAACCAGATTCTGGCCGAATATGTGAACTATACCACCCCGGAGCAGCGGATCAACGAGGTGCTCTCTGCCATTGAGCAGCTGATGGCACCGTCCCGGGAACTGGTGCCCTTCTTCTCCCCCAATTCCTACAGTATGTCCCTGAAAAGCTCCCTGGAGTATAAGTACCGGCCCACGGTGAAATACGAGGTGGAGCTGTACCGGGGCGCGGGGGAGAGCATCGGTGAGCTGACGGTGCTGTTCCGTACCCAGTCTATGGCCCTGATTCAGGGCATGACCGATTTCTTCCGCCTCTGGAAGCAGATCGAGGACGCCCACCTCCAGCCTCTCACCGGGGCGAAGATCGACTATGCCCTCTATGAGGGAAAGTTTGTCCGCAGCATCGCCGCGCCGGATAAGGACTGCAGCACCCAGGAGCTGGCCTCTGCCCTGTCCGATTACATCACCCTCTTTGACAAGCTGCTGAAAGGCTACCTGGCCGACCGGTACAGTCCCCATGAAATCGAAGGGGCCTACTGCTCCTATCTCAATAACGCCTCCCTGTATATCTGAGGCGGGAAAGGACACTATGAACGCTGAAAAATATACCCAGAAAACCCTGGAAGCCATCCAGACTGCCCAGTCCATGGCCCAGGAGAACCATAACAATTACCTGATGCCGGAGCATTTGCTCTATGCCCTGATCGACCAGGACGGCGGCCTGATTCCCTCCCTGCTGGGCCGCATGGGCGTGGACTGCAACGCCACCCTCTCCGAGCTGGACAGCGCCATTGCCGCCCTGCCCAGGGTGGGCGGGGACGCCCAGGTCTACCTGTCCCAGGAGGCAGGCCGGGTCATCAGCGCCGCCGAGAAGGCGGCCAAGTCCATGGGGGATGAATACCTCTCTGTGGAGCACCTGATGATCGGCATGTTCGCCGCCGCCACCCCCGCCATCAAGCGCATCTTTGCCGACCACGGCATCACCAAGGCTGCTTTCACCGCCGAACTGAGCAAGGTGAAGACTTCCCCCGTCACCGGGGATAACCCGGAGGACACCTATGACGCCCTCTCCAAATACGGCACCGATCTGGTAAAGCGGGCCCGGGAGAATGAGCTGGACCCGGTCATCGGCCGGGATACGGAGATACGGAACGTGATCCGCATCCTCTCCCGCAAGACCAAAAATAACCCGGTGCTCATCGGCGAGCCCGGCGTAGGCAAAACCGCCATCGCCGAGGGCCTGGCCCAGCGGATCGTCCGGGGGGACGTGCCCGAGGGACTGAAGGATAAGACCATTTTCTCCCTGGATATGGGCGCCCTCATTGCCGGCGCCAAGTACCGGGGCGAGTTTGAGGAACGACTGAAAGCCGTGCTGGAGGAGGTGCGCAAGTCCGAGGGCGGCATCATCCTCTTTATCGACGAGCTGCACACCATCGTGGGCGCCGGCAAGACCGAGGGCAGCATGGACGCCGGCAACCTCTTGAAGCCTATGCTGGCCCGGGGCGAGCTGCACTGCATTGGCGCCACCACCCTGGACGAGTACCGCAAGTATATCGAGAAGGACGCGGCTCTGGAGCGGCGGTTCCAGCCGGTGCAGGTGGATGAGCCCACCGTGGAGGACACCATCTCCATCCTCCGCGGCCTGAAGGAGCGCTACGAGGTCTACCACGGCGTCCGCATCCACGACAACGCCCTGGTGGCTGCTGCCACCCTGTCCAACCGCTATATCTCCGACCGCTTCCTGCCGGATAAGGCCATCGACCTGGTGGATGAGGCCTGCGCCCAGATCCGCACGGAGATCGACTCCATGCCCGCCGAGCTGGACGATATGCGCCGCCGGATCATGCAGCTGGAGATCGAGGAAATGGCCCTGAAGAAAGAGGACGACAAGCTGAGCCAGGACCGCCTTGCCAAGCTGCGGGAGGAGCTGGCCAACATGAAGGACAGCTTCAACGCCATGAAGTCCCGCTGGGAGGCGGAGAAGAACAGCGTGGACGAGGTCAAGCGCCTGAAATCTGAGATTGAGAAAATGCACGGCGAGATCGAGAACGCCCAGCTGCGCTACGAGTATGAGAAGGCCGCCAAGCTGAAGTATTCCGACCTACCCGCCCTGGAGCAAAAGCTGCAGGAGGCGGAGCGCCTGTCCGAGGAGCGCCGGGCCAGCACCATGGTCCATGACACCGTCACCGAGGAGGAGATCTCCGGCATTGTCTCCAAGTGGACCGGCATCCCCGTGGCCAAGCTGATGGAGGGGGAGCGGGAGAAAATCCTGCACCTGGACGACTACCTTCACAAGCGGGTCATCGGCCAGGAGGAGGCCGTGCAGAAGGTCACCGAGGCCATCCTCCGTTCCCGGGCCGGCATTGCCGACCCCAACCGGCCCATCGGCTCCTTCCTGTTCCTGGGCCCCACCGGCGTGGGCAAGACGGAGCTGGCCAAGTCCCTGGCGGAGTGCCTTTTTGACGATGAGCACAACATCGTCCGCATCGACATGACCGAGTATATGGAGAAGTTCTCCGTCTCCCGGCTCATCGGCGCGCCTCCCGGCTATGTGGGCTATGACGAGGGCGGCCAGCTGACCGAGGCTGTCCGCCGCAAGCCCTACAGCGTGGTGCTCTTCGATGAGATCGAGAAGGCCCACCCGGATGTGTTCAACATCCTGCTGCAAATCCTGGATGACGGCCGTATTACCGACTCCCAGGGCCGCACCGTGGATTTCAAGAACACCATTATCATCCTCACCTCCAACCTGGGCAGCCAGTACCTGCTGGAGGGCATCGAGCCGGACGGCAGCATCTCTAAGGAAGCCCAGGAGGCGGTCATGGCGGAGCTGCGCCGCTCCTTCCGGCCGGAGTTCCTGAACCGGCTGGATGAGACCATCCTGTTCCACCCCCTGACCAAGGAGAATCTGGACGGCATTATCGATATCATGGTCTCCTCCCTGCGCAAGCGCATCGAGGATCGGGGCCTGTCCCTGGCCATCACCGAGGAAGCCAAGAGCCTGATCATCGACCGGGGCTTTGACCCGCTGTACGGTGCCCGGCCCCTCCGCCGCTACCTGCAAAGCAGCGTGGAGACCCTGATCGCCCGGCGCATCCTCTCCGGCGGCCTGTCTGCCGGCGCCACCCTCACCGTGGATGTGGAAAACGGCGAGCTGGTCTGCCGGTAAGAGAAAGGTTTCTCATGCCTTCCCCTTGAGGGGAAGGTGCCGAACAAAGTGAGGCGGATGAGGTGGAATTGCTGCGGTTTTGTCGGAAGTTTTCCGGTGATCGCTGACCACCTCATCAGTCGGCTGCGCCGCCAGCTTCCCCTCAAGGGGAAGCCTTTGTTCTGCGGAAGATACTAAAACCGCCCGGCAATTTGCCGGGGTGCTCGTAAGATAGTTAACGGAGCGTATCGGTTCAGATGCGCTCCGTTTCTTATGCTATTATGACATATGGCGCAGTTGCAGGCAGCTTCCTTGGCTCTCCCAAAAGGAGAGCCAAGTTCCGCGCGTAACGCACGACACCGAACGGTGTATAGAAGTGCGCTCTTGTATCTGCTCGAAAAATTGCATTTTTACAGACTATATGTATTTAAAAAACATCACTGTTTCCACTCTGTGCAAACAATTCTCCAAATTTGATTTTCTTGAACAAGCCAATTTCGTAAGGTAATCCTACAATTACAGAATAGTCATCCTGGTGTTCGAGGCTAACAATAATTGCATCGGTTTGCTTTCCATTGGAAGTGAATGTGCCATTCCAAGCAATTCCACTGGCCTTAATCTTTTTCTTTTGTGCCATTTGCTTGTGAGAAGAAACCAAATCACGAATAACACTTTTAGAATCAGGAAATTCATTATCGGAATGTACTGCGGTGAATGTGGCAGTTGCGTCATTTGATAGAACTGCACCAATGGGATAAAATTCCCCATTCTTTATGAGAAGATTTTTTGAAGCTGAGAGTAGTGCTTCAAGCAATACTTCACATTCTTCTTTTGGTGTCATAAAAACGTCCTCCTTCTTCAAAATTTAATTGGTAGATATCATATCTGTAAATTATAATTTTTTATTGGATATCAGTATCATATTATCCCACAACAGGATAAAAGGCAAGAACAGCTATAACAGTGCATACTACTGTGGCTGTTAACTGTCCTATGAACGACCTCCCTTTGCCGGGCGGTTTTTGCTTGCCTTTTTTCAGGAATGGCGTAAAATAGACCCATCCTTATATAGGGAGCTTCCTATGGAAAACAAACCTGTCCGCCTCCATGGCATCGACGCCCTCCGGGGCTTCACGGTGCTGAGCATGGTGGCCTATCACTTTTTATACGATGTGAACATCATCTACGGCCAAAACCCGGGCTGGTACCGGCTGCCCCAGGTGTTTTTCTGGCAGCAGTGCATCTGCTGGAGCTTCATCCTGATCTCCGGCTTTGTCTGGCCCTGGGGGAAGGAGAAGAGCCTGCGCCGGGGCCTGACTGTCAACTTCTGGGGCCTGGTGATCACCGCCGTGACCTGTCTGGTGACGCCCACGGAGGCCATCTGGTTCGGGGTGCTGAACTTTTTGGGCTGCGCCATGCTGCTGCTGATCCCTCTGGACAAACCTTTGCGCCGGCTGAACTCCTGGCTGGGCCTGGGGCTTTGTTTCCTGCTGTTTTTGCTGTTCCGCCATGTGGACTCCGGCTGGCTGGGCCTGGGCTCCTTCCGGCTGATGCTGCCTGCCGGGCTTTATTCCACCCGGCTGCTGACGCCTCTGGGCTTTCCCTATCCAGGCTTTCGCTCCAGCGATTATTTCCCCCTGCTGCCCTGGTTCTTCCTGTACCTCTGCGGCTATTTTCTTAACGGCATCGTTGCCGCCCATCCCCGCTGGCAGCGGTCTTTGACCCGCAAGCTGCCGGTGCTGGACACCGTCGGCCGTAAGGCCCTGCCCATCTATCTGATCCACCAGCCCCTGTGCATGCTGGTGTGCGTTATCGTCTTTGCCCTGTTCTGAATGTGAAGACAAAAATTCGCGCCCCGAAACCTTCGGGGCGCGGCCTTTTTTATTCGCAGTCAAAGATGGCCTTGGCTTCAATGTGGCTGCCGTATTCCTGTTTCCAGCGCAGATGCGGCTCCGACGCGTCGTACACCGGCAGGGCCTCCGGCTCCATGATGATCTCG
Source organism: uncultured bacterium (assembly GCA_945873205.1). GTDB lineage: Bacteria > Bacillota > Clostridia > Oscillospirales > Oscillospiraceae > Limivicinus. Next base: position 20,659 of record CAMCCC010000028.1, on the reverse strand, counting down.
ATCATCATGTCGTAACGGTTGGGCCGCTCTGAGCAGGACAGGTGCAGCTTCACCTCATGGATGCCCTGGATTTCCAGCGCCTGTTCAAAAAGCGCCTTCACCGGCCCGGCCAGGGCCTCCTTCTCCCGGGGGTCCTTCAGCTTTACAATGATAAAATGCCGCATGGCTTCGCCCTCCTTTTTCAGAGAGAGTTTACCAGAAGAACATCCCCCTGTCAAACCGGGAAAAAACAAAGAAGCACCCCACAAAGTGGAGTGCTTCTTTGTTGGTACGCCGTAGGGGATTCGCTTGCATTCTTTTTGCCTTGCAAAAAGAATCAATGTATTCGCCAGTTTTTGAACTGGCTCATGCACAGCCCACTGGGCTGCGCACACATGATTCGAATCCCTTACAGCTTTCATCATAGCAAAAAGACGCCCCGCTTCTGCGGGGCGTCTTTTTGCTTGGTACGCCGTAAGGGATTCGAACCCCTGACCTTCTGGTCCGTAGCCAGACGCTCTATCCAGCTGAGCTAACGGCGCATTTCTTAGAGCCTTGATATACTAGCACAGCTTTTGGAAAATTGCAATACCTTTTTCAAAAAAATATTGCTCCTTACGGCGAAAAAGATGGGTTCAGCCCGGATTTACCAGCCCATCATGTCGGAAACGGACTCGGCCACCTCGCCCACGGTTTTCAGCGTGCGGCCCAGCACAGACCGGGGGCAGCGGTGCCGGGCGTGCATGGCCATGGCGGCGGTGCTGCCAACAATCAGGCCCAGACCCATACCGACGATAAAGTTTTTCTTGTTCATATCTGTACCTCTAAAAGAATTATGGACATCTCACCCTTATTATCTCCACAAATTGCATTGAACCATCGAACCAATTTGTGGTACAATAATAAAATAAAAGCAATTTGACACAGCGGAGGCGACAGGATGAGCGTGAGGATACTGGCCGTGGGCGATGTGTGCGGCGAACCGGGCCTGGCTTTTCTGGAGAACAGACTGAAAAATTTCAAGAAAGAAAATAACATCGATTTCACCGTGGTCAACGGCGAGAACGCCAACGTGGTGGGCATCACCCCCCGGCAGGCGGACGCCATCTTCCGGGAAGGGGCGGACGTGATCACCCTGGGCAACCATACCTGGACCCGGACGGAGCTGCAGCCCTACCTGGAAGAGCGGCGGAAGATTCTGCGCCCGGCCAACTTCGGCCCCCAGTGTCCCGGCCGGGGCATCGGCGTGTTCAGCACCTCCTTCGGGGATGTGTGCGTGCTGAACCTGATGGGCCGCTTCACCCTGGACAGCAATACCGATAACCCCTTCGTCATTGCCGACGGGTATATGGCAGAGGTCAGGGAGAAGATCATCCTGGTGGACTTCCACGCCGAGGGCACCAGTGAGAAGCTGGCCATGGGCTACCTGCTGGACGGGAAAGCCAGCGCCGTCTGGGGCACCCACACCCATGTGCAGACCTCCGACGCCTGCATCCTGCCCAAGGGCACCGGCTACATCACCGACCTGGGCATGACCGGCGCCATCCACTCCGTCCTGGGCATCGATCCGGAGCAGAGCATCGGCAAATTCATGGGCGACCCGCCCCGGCGCTATGAGTCCGGCAAAGGCCCGGCCAAGCTGGAGGGCTGCATTTTTGAAATCGACCCGGAGACGGGCAAATGCCTGAAGGCGGAAGGGATCAGACTGACATGAGCAATTTGCGGATTCTTCACAGCGCCGACCTGCATCTGGACTCCCCCTTTGAGGGGCTCAGCGCCGGCAAAGCGGCCATCCGCCGGGGGGAGCAGCGGGAGCTGCTGAGCGCCCTGGCATCCCTGGCCCGGCGGGAACAGGCGGACCTTGTCCTGCTTGCCGGCGATCTGCTGGACAGTGACAATACATATTACGAGACCGGGGAAGAGCTGGTCCGCTGCCTGGGCCAGATCCCGGCCCCGGTGTTCATTGCCCCCGGCAACCATGACTATTATTCTGCCAAATCCCCCTACGCCCGGCTGAAGCTGCCGGAAAACGTCCACGTTTTCACCCAAAACGCCATCGAGGCCGCAGAGCTTCCGGCGCTTGGCGTCCGGGTCTATGGCGCCGCCTTCACCGAGAAGCGCAGCGGCGCCCTGCTGCAGGGCTTCCGGGCCGAAAAGCAGGCGGGGGTCTGGAACCTGCTGTGCATCCACGGCGAGGTGGGGGCCCGGGACTCTGCCTATAACCCCATCAGCCCCCAGGACCTGGCGGACAGCGGGCTGGACTATGTGGCCCTGGGCCATGTCCATAAGGCCAGCGGCCTGCAGAAAGCCGGGGACACCTGGTATGCCTGGCCCGGCTGCCCGGAGGGGAGAGGCTTTGACGAGACCGGGGAAAAGACCGTCAGCCTGGTGGAGCTGTCGGAGGAGGGCTGCCGCATGGAGACCTTCTCCATCGCCAGCCGAAGGTATGAGGTGATGAAGGTGGACGTCACCGGCTCTGACCCCCTGCTGGCCATCCACACCCAGCTGCCGGATGAGACCGTCAGTGACATTTACCGCATCATCCTCACCGGGGAGACGGAGCAGAGCCCGGACATGAACCGGCTCTATTCCGCCCTGTCGGAGTTGTTTTTTGAGCTGCAGCTGCGGGATGAGACCCGCCTGCGCCGCAGCGTGTGGGAGCGGGCCGGGGACGATACCCTCCGGGGCCTGTTTCTGATGAAATTGAAGAAGAAGTTTGACGCCGCCGGCACAGAGGAGCAGCGCCTTTCCATTGAGCAGGCGGCCCGCTGGGGCCTGGCTGCCCTGGATAAGCGGGAGGAGGTAGCAAAGCATGAAGATCAATAAGCTGACCGCCTCCTTCGGCAAGCTGGAAAATGAGAGCCTCAGCTTCCATGACGGGCTGAACGTGATCTACGCCCCCAATGAGAGCGGCAAATCCACCTGGTGCGCCTTTATCCGGGCCATGCTCTACGGGGTGGACAGCTCCGAGCGGGCCAGAAGCGGCTACCTGCCGGACAAGCTGCGCTACGCCCCCTGGTCCGGGGCGCCCATGGAGGGCAGAATGGACCTGACCGCCGACGGCTGCGACATCACCATCACCCGCAGTACCCGGCAGAAAAACGCCCCCATGCGGGAGTTTTCCGCCGTCTATACCGGCAGCAGCGTGCCGGTGGAGGGACTGAACGGCTCCAATGCCGGGGAGATGCTCACCGGCGTTTCCAAGGATGTTTTCCGCCGCAGCGCCTTTGTGGAACAGGGCACCGTGGCCGTCACCGGCAGCCCGGAGCTGGAAAAGCGCATCAGCGCCATCGTCTCCACCGGGGAGGAGCAGACCTCCTACAGCGAGGCGGATGAGCGCCTGCGCCAGTGGCAGCGCAAGCGCCGCTATAACCGGCGAGGCATGCTGCCGGAGCTGGAAGCCAAAATGGACGAAACCCAGCGCCGCCTGCACCTGATGGATGGCTCCATGCAGGATGCGGAGAACCTGGAGGCCCAGCTGGAGAGCACCCGGCAGCGGTGCCAGCAGCTGGAGCAGCAGGTGACCGAGAGCCGCAAGCGCCAGCGCCGGGAGGCCCTGGACAGGCTCAGCGCCGGCCGGGCCGAGACGGAAAAGTGCAGCGCCGCCCATGACGCCGCCATGGCGGAGCTGTCCGCCCGGCGGGAGGAAATGCGCGGCAGCCGCTTCGGCCTGCGCCCGGTGCATGAGGTGGAAGAGCAGGTGGACCGGGATCTGGACACCCTGAACGGCCTCAAGGCCGATGCCGCCCGAAAGCCCCGCATCCTTCTGCCGCTGCTGTTTTTCCTGCTGGCTGTGGTGGCCGCAGCGGTGTATGCCCGGGTGGAGAGCATCCCCATCATCATCGGCGCCGCCGTTTTCTGCGTGGCGGCTCTGGTGTTCCTGCTGCGCTATACCAGGGAAAAACAGGCCGTGAACCTGGCTCTGGAGCAGCGGCGGCAGCTATTGAAAAAATATCAGGCCAACACCCCCGGGGATATCACCGCCGCCCTGGCGGAACACCGCCGTCTGGCGGAAACCGTCCAGGCCGCTGACGCCCAGGAGCGGCGCTGCCGCCTGGCCTTTGAAAACGCCCGGGAGCTGCAGCAGAGCCTGGAGGAGAGCGCCATGGCGGAGTTGGATTTTGACCGGGGCAGCTCCGAAGCCGCCCGTCTGGGCCGGGAACTGACCCGGGCCCGGGCTGAAGCCCAGCATCTCAGCCAGCAGCTTGCCCAGCTCAACGGCCGCCTGGCCGCCATGGGGGACCCGCTGGTGCTGTCCAGCGACCTGCGCTGTATGCAGGAGGAGTATGACATCATCTCCAAAGAGTATGAGGCCATCGATCTGGCAGTGGAGACCCTGCGGGAGGCGGACCGGGAGATCCAGAGTCGCTTCTCGCCGGAGCTGGGCCGGGTGGCCGCGGAGTATATGTCCGCCGTCACCGGGGGCCGCTATGCGGATGTGCTTATCAACCGGGACTTCACTGCCAAGACCCGCACCGCCGGCGACGCCGTGGCCCGGGACGCGGAGTTCCTCAGCGCCGGCACCCTGGACCTGATGTACCTGGCGGTGCGCCTGGCGGTGTGTGAGCTGGCCCTGCCCCAGGGGGAGAGCTGCCCCCTGATCATTGACGACGCCCTGGTGAATCTGGATGAAGAGCGCCAGCAGCAGGCCATGACCCTGCTGGCCCAGATCGCCAGAAAACGGCAGGTGATCCTCTTTACCTGCCGCAGACTACAGGAGGAAGAAGCATGACAAAAAGAGAAAGCAACATCCTCAAATGCGTGGCCATTTTGTTGATGCTGGCCCACCATCTCTTTATGTATGCCGACCAGCCGGATTTTCCGGCGCTGGTCTGCGGCCCGCTGCTGAATACGCCGGCGCGGCTGGCGGCCTTCGGCCAGCTGAGCAAGCTGTGTGTCACCATCTTCGTCTTTGTCTCCGCTTACGGCACTGCCATGAGCTACCGGGAGGACGGCATGGAGGATGACCGGGCCATCATGGCTCTCAGCACCCGCCGCTGGATAAAGCTGCTGCTGTCCTTCCAGCTGGTGTACCTCATCGCCTTTGCCCTCTGTCCCCTGGGCGGCAAAAGCTGGTTCACCCTCTACAGCCCCAGCCGTCTGGAGAACGTTTTCTTCGCCCTGGTGGACTTCCTGGGCCTGAGCTATATCATCGGCACCCCCTCCTATAACTCCGCCTGGTGGTATATGTCTCTGGCTGTCACGCTGGTGCTGGTGCTGCCCTGGCTTATCAAGGCTTGCCGCCGCTATGGCTTTTTCCTGCTGCTGCCGGGTCTGCTGCTGGTGCGCTGGCTGAACGTGGAGTTTGTCCTCTTCCGCTACCTGCTGATCATTCTGCTGGGCATCCTTCTGGCGGAATACGGCACAGTGGAGCGGGTGAAGGACTGGTATGCCAAAGCGGCCCTGCCCCTGAAAGCCCTGACGCTACTTGGCTGTCTGGCCCTTGCGGGGCTTGTAAGCGTGCTGTGGCTCCGCGCCGGGGACAACCTGCTGGATATCTATGAGGCCCTGCTGTGCCTGCCGGTGTGCCTGCTGGCGCTGCTGACCCTGGGGCGCATCCCCGGGCTGAACAGCGCCGCGGAATTTATCGGCCGGCACTCCATGAACATCTTCTTTTTCCACGCCTTTATCTATCAGAATTGGTTCCACGCTTTCACCTATTCCCTGCGTTACCCGGCGCTGATCTTCCTCTTCCTGCTTGGCTCCACCCTGCTGTTCTCCGTGGCAGTGGAGGGGCTGAAGAAGCTGCTGCATTTTGACCGGCTGGTAAGCCGCCTTTCCGATTGGGCCTGCCGCTTCCTGCTGCCCAAAGAAACCGTATAAACAAGGAAACTCCCCCGCCATTTGGCGGGGGAGTTTCCTTGTTTATCGCATCAATCGATATGGATGATTTTCTGGCACAGGTCGGCGGCGGAGACCCTGGCGTTGTGATAGCGGGCCCGCTTTTCCGTGATGCCGCCCAGGCTGATGGCCCCGGTGGGGCAGTATTGCAGGCAGCTGAGGCAGCCGATGCAGTTGCCGCCGAAGCTGGCCCTGCCGTTCTCCAGCCGGATGTTGCCCTTGGGACAGAGCCTGGTGCACTGGCCGCAGCCCACGCAGGCGTCGCTGGCCTTCATCTTTTCCGCTTTCTTGCCTGACAGCTTGGGCCACATCCCGGCCTCAATGGCGTTCACCGGGTTGGAGAGGGGCGCCCGGTCTTTTCGCTTCACATAGTAGATGTCCTCAGCGACCTTGGCCGCCAGCTTCTCGGCCCGCCGCTGGGCCTTTGCTGCGTCCAGGGGCGGCAGCATCAACTGGTGGGGGAACAGCCAGATGCAGGAGCACTGGTGGCTGATGCCCGCCCAGTAGTCCAGGGGAATGGTGCCGTTGATGATGCTCAGCCCGATGCCGGGATAGCCGGCGTAGCTGACGATGCCGAAAGTGTAGGCCGTGGGGGAGACCCGGATCCGCTTCACATACTCCTCCACATCCCCCGGCAGACCGCCGGCGTAGCAGGGGAAGATGAAGCCCACCTTCTTCGCCTCCTGCACATCGGTGACGGCGGGGGCAGAGCGCATCAGGACAATATCCGTGTCACCCAGCTTTTTGGCGATATTCTTCGCAATATCCAGGCAGTTGCCGCTGCCGGAGTAGCAGAAAATGACGTTTTTGCTCATGTCCGAACCTCCTTGATCGTAATGATATTCCGAATTCTCACTACAAATCATTATAGACCAGGCCCGGAAAAACTGCAATTATACAATCCTTCCCAACTGTACAAACAGCCGCCCCGCCCGAAGGCGAAGCGGCCGTACAGATAGATTGGATCAGAAGTCAAAGATGGAGTCGTCGTTCTCCACCCAGTCGCTGACGGGGATGGTGCGGTATTCGGTAGGGGTCTGGCGGATGACCACCCGGTCAATGCCGGCGTTGATGATCTGCCGCTTGCACATGGAGCAGCTCATGGCGTCCGGCAGCAGCTCGTTGGTGCGGGCATCCCGCCCCACCAGATAGATGGTGGCGCCGATCATATCCCGCCGGGAGGCGGAGATGATGGCGTTGGCCTCCGCGTGGACGGAGCGGCACAGCTCATACCGCTCCCCGGAGGGGATGTTCAGGCTCTCCCGGGTGCAGCGGCCCAGGTCGGAGCAGTTGCGGCGGCCCCGGGGCGCACCGTTGTAGCCGGTGGAGATGATCTCGTCATTGCGCACGATGATGGCCCCGTATTTCCTGCGCAGGCAGGTGGAGCGCTCCAGAACGGAGTCGGCAATATCCAGATAATAGTTCTGTTTGCTGGTCCTGCTGTCCATAACGATCCCTCCGGCTGTATAGTACATAGCTAATATACATCACCGCCGCCCCACCAGTCAAGGCGGAAAGAAGGTGTTATATTTTTATCAGTAGCTTTTTGCAGAAGAACGTGCTATAGTGGAACTATGAACAGGAATTATCAGAAAGAACTGGATCGGATCATTCAGAAACGGGGCAAAACGCTGCCCCGGGTGCTGCTGCATGGCTGCTGCGCCCCCTGCTCCAGTTCCGTGTTGGAATATCTGACGGAATATTTTGATGTGACGCTGCTGTGGTATAACCCCAACATCTATCCCCGGGAGGAGTTTGACCGGCGCTTTCAGGCTCTGGTGAAGCTGATTGAGGACATGGGCCTGGCCGACCGGGTGCACATCCTGGCGGAGCCCTGGAAAAGTGAGGACTATTACAAGCGCATTCAGGGCCTGGAGCAGGAGCCGGAGGGCGGCAAGCGCTGCACCGAATGTTTCCGCCTGCGCCTGATGGAGACGGCCAGATTGGCCAGGCACTACGGCTATGACTACTTCTGCTCCACCCTCACCCTCTCCCGCCATAAGGACGCCGTGCGCATCAACGCCCTCGGGGAGGAGCTGGCCAGGATGACCGGGGTGGCCTGGCTGCCCTCGGACTTCAAGAAGCGGGACCGGGAGAACCGGTCCATCGAACTGTGCGAGCAGTACGGGGTCTACCGCCAGCTGTACTGCGGCTGTGAATTCTCCCTGCACCACCGGCAGGAGGTGGCGGAGGAAAAGGCCGCGCTGAATTCGGAATCATCGGAAAATACAAAACCCGACTGAAAGGAGCGAAAACCATGAAAGTCAGGAAAGCCATCATCCCCGCCGCCGGCCTGGGTACCAGGCTGCTGCCCAACACCAAAAGCATCCCAAAGGAGATGCTGCCGCTGGTGGACAAGCCTGTTCTGCAATATATTGTGGAGGAGGCCGTCTCTGCCGGCGTGGAGCAGATCCTGATCATCACCAACCGGGGCAAGTCCCCCATTGAGGACTATTTTGACTATGCCCCCGACCTGGAGAGCCGCCTGCTGGCGGATGGGAAGGACAAGGAGGCCAGGACCATCCGGGAGGTGGCGGACATGGCCGACGTGTACTTTGTCCGCCAGAAGGAGACCAAGGGCCTGGGCCATGCGGTGTGGCGGGCCAAGAGCTTTGTAGGCAATGAGCCTTTTGCCATCCTCCTGGGGGATGACATCATGCTCAGCGAGACCCCGGTGCTCAAGCAGCTGGTGGATGCGGCCGAGGCCAATTCCTGCAGCGCCATCGCCATCCGGGAGTTCCCCGGCGAGGAGATCTGCAAGTATTCCTCCGTCAAGCTGGAGGAGAAGCTCAGCGACCGGGTCTACCGCATCGGGGACATGAATGAGAAGCCCACCATGGACGAACGGCTGTCCAACTACGCCATCATGGGCCGCTATGTGCTGACCCCCGCCATCTTTGACATCCTGGAGCAGACGCCCCCCGGCCGGAACAATGAGATTCAGCTGACCGACGGCATGCGGCAGCTGTGCCATGTGGAGCCCATGTGTGCCGTGGACTTTGAGGGCAAGCGCTACGACACCGGCAACCTGAAGGGCTACCTGGAGTCCATCATTGACTTTGCCCTGAAAAACGAGGAAGCCGGCGACTGGCTGCGCCAGTTTATCATTGACAAGGCCGACCAGCTCCGTTGACAAACGGCGTAAAAAAGAGTAAGCTAAACCCACAAGCTGATAGGGGAGCTGGGTGTGCCCGGCTGAGACGAAGTTCTCCAACTTCGAGACCCGTGAACCTGATCCGGATAATGCCGGCGTAGGAAACAGAGACAGTGCCATTGCCGCAGGTTCGTTGCTGAAATGAACCTGCGGTTTTCTGTCTTTGCTTCCAATTGAAATGAATTGGAGGAAAAACAAATGAAAAGCACTTCCCGTATGAAACTGCGCGCCCTGACCGAGGGTGCGGTGTTCGTGGCCCTGGCCCAGATTCTGGGCTATCTGAAGCTGTTTGAGCTGCCCAACGGCGGCTCCATCTGCCTGGCCATGCTGCCCATCTTTATTTACTGCGCCCGCTGGGGCTTCGGCAAGGGCATGCTTGCCAGCTTCGCTTTCAGCGTGCTGCAATTGCTGCTGGACGGGGCCTATGCCTGGGGCTGGCAGTCCATGATCGGCGACTATATCGTGGCCTTCACCGTGCTGGGCGTGGCGGGCCTATTCCATAAGCAGAAGGCCGGCTTCTTCATCGGCACCGTGGCGGGCAGTCTGGCCCGCTTCCTGGTGGCCTGGTATGTGGGCGCCGTGGTCTGGGGCGAGTATATGCCCGATACCTTCTTCGGCATGACCATGACCAGCCCCTGGTTCTATTCCGTGCTCTATAATGGCAGCTACATGGCCGTCAGCATGGTGCTGTGCCTGGTGGTGGGCGCCCTGCTGTGGAAGCCCCTGGGCAAATACATCCGGGGCGAGGACCTGGTCCAGACCTGAGATAAAAACTTATTGTTGACAAAACGTAATATTTTAGTATATAATGACCACTCGGCGGCACCTGCCGCCAGGTGGTCATTTGACCGTGAAATTGTCAACTACTTCGGCTGTGGTTCTCCGCATCCGATGTTGAGTATCAACCTGAAAGGAGTGCACTTCAATGCTTCGTACCTACCAGCCCAAGAAGCTCCAGCGCAAGAAAGAGCATGGCTTCCGCAAGAGAATGAAGACCGCCAACGGCCGCAAGGTTCTCGCCCGCCGCAGAGCAAAAGGCAGAGCAAAGCTCAGCTACTGATCCTCCGCTGGTGAGCAGGTTCATCGAAAATATTTTTAGGGCGGAGCGATCCGCCCTTTAGGTGTTTCCGTAAATTTCGGCTGACAGGGGGGAGAACGGTGGATAGCAGGTGTACCTTAAAAAAGAACAGTGATTTCCGCCGTCTCTATTCCAAGGGCCAAAGCGCGGTGAATCCCTATGTGGTGGTGTACTGCCGCCGCAACCGGGAGAAGGTGAACCGCCTGGGCTATACGGTGTCCACAAAGCTGGGCCATGCCGTGGTGCGCAACCGGGTCCGCCGCCGCCTGCGGGAGATCTATCGGCTCAACGCCCATAAGTTCAAGCCCGGGTATGACATTGTGGTCGTGGCCCGGAGCCGGAGTGTGGGCGCTTCCTATCAGAAGCTGGAAGCCGGCTTTCTGAATGCCTGCGGAAAGCTGGGCCTTCTGGAGGAGCGGTTATGAAAACGCTGCTGCTCTGGCTCATCCGCTTTTACCAGCGGCATATCTCCCCCAACCGCCCGCCCTGCTGCCGTTTTATGCCTACCTGCTCCCAATACGCGCTCCAAGCCATTGAAAAGTACGGCGCCCTCCGGGGCGGCTGGCTGGCTTTGCGGCGCGTCTGCTGCTGCCATCCCTTTTATAAGGGGCGGCGCGGCATCTACGACCCTGTTCCCTAGCGTAAACGCCGGGGGACAAGCCTATCTTTTTAATTGAATAAGGAGTAACCAATGGGCGAATTTATTTGCAAAATCTTCTCCTGGCCGCTGGTCAAGTTCTATGAGCTGACCGGCAGCTACGGCATGTCCATCATCGTTTTCGCACTCCTGGTCAACCTGCTGATGACCCCCTTCATGGCCAAGAGCAAGAAGAGCATGATGCACACCACCCTTATCCAGCCCAGGATCCAGGAGCTTCAGCGCCGCCATGAGGGCAACCCCCAGAAGCTGAACCAGGAGATGCAGAAGCTGTACCAGGAAGAGGGTATCAACCCCATGTCCGGCTGCATCTGGTCTCTCATTCCCTTCCCCATCCTGATCGCGCTCTACAGCGTTATCCGCCAGCCCCTGACCCGCATGATGTTTGTTGCGGAAGAGGTGGTTACCACCCTGCAGGACTTCTTTGTGAACCAGGGCTGGTACACCGTCCCCGCCAAGGCGGACGCCTATATGGAGATCAAGCTGGCCGACATTGCCCACCAGCACTGGGATGAAGTCCAGACCGCTCTGGCCGGCCAGGTGGACGGGTTGATGAATATCGACTTTGGCTTCCTGGGCCTGAACCTGGGCCAGAAGCCGGAGTGGAATTTCTTCATGCACACCGATTGGAGCGACGCGGCTGTGTGGCTGCCGGCTCTGGGCCTGTTCCTGATCCCCTTTATCTCTGCCTTCCTGTCCTGGGCTTCCATGAAGATCAGCAACATGAGCAATCCTCCCCAGGCGCAGAACGCCCAGACCGAAGCCTCCATGAAGAGCATGACCCTGATGATGCCCCTGATGAGCATCTGGATCTGCTTTGTCATGCCTGCCGCCATGGGTATCTACTGGATTGCCAACTCCGTTTTTGGCATCATCCGCGACTTTGCGCTCACCAAGGTGTTCAAGAAGCAGCTGGATGCGGAAATGGCTGAGCGCGCCGCCGCCCGCACCGAGCGGGAGAAGGAGCTGGAGGCCAAGCGCCTGGAGACCGAGCGCCTCAAGGCCGAGGGCAAGACCACCATGAATACCAACACCAGCAAGAAGAAGATTCAGGCCAACGAGAAGCAGAAGTCGGATGAGCGCAAGGCCGCCCTGGACAAGGCGGAGCGTGCCGCCCGCCGTGAGCGCCGCGGCGAAAAAGAGTATGAGAAGCCCGCCTCCCAGGTGGGGGACCGCCGCTATGCCCGCGGCCGGGCCTACGACCCCAACCGTTTCAGCGCCGCCGCCCTGGATGAGGCGGAGCCGCTGCCGGTAGAGGCCGTTGCGGAGCCTGTGATTGAGCAGGTCGCAGAGCCTGTGGCTGAGCCGGTTGCAGAGACCGTTGTGGAGACTGCCCCTCAGGCCGAGAACCTTGACTGATATTTGGAGAATGGAATTATGATAAAAACTTTGGAAAAGTCCGCCCGCACCGAGGATGAGGCCATTGCTCTGGCCCTCAAGGAGCTGGGCATGGACAGAGACGACGTTTCCGTGGAGATCGTGGAGCGCGCCAAGTCCGGCTTTCTGGGCATAGGCGCATCCCCCGCCGTGATCCGCGTCAGCTACGAGGTCCCGGACGAGGTGGCCAAGCCCGCCCCCAAGGCGGAGAAGCCTGCCGCCCCGGCTCCTGCGGCAAAGGCCCCCAAGGCCCCGGCTGCCCCCCAGGCAGCTGTCGCCCCTGTGGATGAGCCGGCCGAGTATGCCCAGATCCGCCAGTTCCTCACCGGATTGCTGGAGCGCATGGGCGTCACGGCAGAGATGGAGTTCAGCCCCCGGGAGAACGGCGGCGTCAACGTCAGCCTCTCCGGCAACGGCATGGGCGCCATCATCGGCCGCCGGGGCGAGACCCTGGACGCCATCCAGCACCTGACAAATTATGTGGTAAACCGCGGCAATGAAAAGCATATGCATATCAGTGTGGACGCCGAGTGCTACCGCAGCAAGCGGGAGGAATCCCTCACCCGCCTGGCGGAGAAGATGGCGGAGAAGGCCATCAAGTACAAGCGCAGCATGGCCCTGGAGCCCATGAACTCCTATGAGCGCCATGTGATCCATACCGCTCTGCAGAACTATCCCGGCGTTACCACCAGCTCCACCGGCGTTGAGCCCAACCGCCGTGTGGTGGTATCCTATGTTAAGCCTGAGCAGCCCGACAACAAGCCGAAAAGCCGTGAGTGGGCCTGATTAAACATTGGGAGGATATAGCCATGCTTTTTGAAACCGTAAGGGACAATCTGGCAAAGCAGTTCGAGATCGATCCCGAAACCATTACCGCCGAGACCAATATCGTCGATGACCTGGGCGCCGACTCCCTGGACGTGGTGGAGCTCATCATGTCCCTGGAGGATAGCTTTGGCATCACCATCAACGATGACGACGCCGCCAAGCTCAGCACCGTGGGCGCCATCGTGGATTACCTGGAGAAGCTCCGGTAAGCGAGCCCCCGCAAAATTCGCCGCCCTTCCCCTCGGGGAAGGGCGGTTTTTCATTGAAATCCAAGGATAACAAGCAAAACCAGCATCGCCCTAAAGGGACGGTGCTGGTTTTGTTTAGATCTTAGATCAACGGATACGCCATGGGCTGGGGACACAGCCGGCCGGCTCTGGCTGCAAGCCGCTGAAAGAGCCATTCCGTTGCGGCCAGAATGTAGCGGCAGTCGGTTCCGGCGGCGCCGGCCTCATGCAGGTAGCGCTTGCGCAGCGCCTCCACGCTCTGCCCCCGGGCGGCACAAAAGCCCCGCCTTTCCGCCACGGCGTGCAGATATTGGGGGAACAGGGCGTGCAGCTGTATTTCGTAGGCCACATGATCTGCCAGGGAGCCGGGGAACTGTCTGTTGTGGGGGAAGGTAAAGCTGTCCGCCGCGTAGTGGATCAGAGTCCCCAGGGAAAACCATTGCCACAGGGAATGAACGCCGCTGCGGCTCAGCTTCTCCAACACCTTCTGGAAATGCTTCCTGGCATTCTCCGCGTTATGCCCCTGAAGGAACTGATGTCTTGCGGAGCCGCGCATATAGGTGAAGGGATTGATGTCCGGCTCCACACAGCCGAACAGGAACAAACGTCTTTCCAGGCTGCCGGCGGGGGCGTCCTTCTGCGCCAGTAGAAAACGGCCCAACAGCAGGTGATCTTTTTTCTTCATGCATTGCCTCCTTCGGTGTCTTGCGGGGCATACACCAGATATATCAGGGTTCCAAGCGGTATTATCCTGCGTCCTCACGAAATTCCCCGCAGATCTGCCGGGGGCTCAGAGCCCGCGTGTGCCGGATCGGCGTCCATTCCGGCGTGACGAAAAGGGACTGTATCACAATGGGCACATAGCTCAGCATGAACAGCGGAAAGGTGAACAGGTACGCCAGCTTTTTCCCCGTCCGGCAGTGAATGTGCCGCCACTCTGTTGCCGTGGAGAATGCCGGAGAACAGGCGGCCCCCGTACCGGCGAAACACCTGCAAATAGCCCCGGGACCAGCGCAGCTGCTGCCCAGCCTCATCCGGGCCTGATTCAGATACCGGGATTCCCGCAGAAACCACAGCCCGTAGCCGGCGGAGATCCAGTTGTCCCCGTAGTTTTTGCTGTTGCGGTAGCAGGTGACAATGTCATAGCCCCGCTGAATGTGACGTTTAAACTGGCAAAAAAGTTCCTGTCCAGCACGTTGTCCGCGTCCAGCACGGCAAAGCGGTGCAGAGGAGCCTGGCCGCCGGAAGTTTTTGCTGAACGCCAGGAGACTGGTACGTACAAAAACTGATACAGATAGCAGGCGAAGAACAGACACATGAAAGCAAAATTGGTTTTCTCTACCGTATGCATAAGCTTACCCGCCCGAAAGCTCCAGGCTTTTCCATGTGCTGCCGATTATAAAAGTGCCGCCGCAAAGCCATTAAGTCCGGCTGAGCTTTGTTTAAGCATTGTTTAATTGACGGAAAAAGAAAAAACAGCCCCGACAGAAGTCGGGGCTGTTTCAATTTGCGGTTCTTTTATTTTCGGTCAACGGTGAAGAAATCCTGCAGCTCCTGCTCGCTCCTCAGCACCCTTTCCGGGGCGCCGTGAAGCATCACATTGTCATAGCCGTCGATAAAACAGCGGGCATCTGTTTTATACCCAATGCACTGTTTGCCTTTGGCGTAGCAGTAGCCCAGTTCAAAGCAGGCTCCCTCGTCGGGAACCCGGCCATCAAACAGAAAGAGCAGCGTGTCGCACCAGTCCATGTGTGCGCAATCCAGGTTGAAAAGATACTTCCGCTTGGGCAAGCCCTCAATTTCATCGGGCAGGTCAGCAACGCAGCCTCCGTCCCGCTGGGGGAGAAAGGTTTCATGCCCGCATTGGCGCAAAATCGTGTCGATTCGGTCGTTAAAGGCTCTTTCCCCCTCCGAGAACAGCGGGGCAGCAATATAAATTTTCCTTTTTTCCATAGTACCCTCCTGCGCCGGAAATCCGTCAGATTGAATATTGATTATGCTTTTCTAACTTTTATGCACAGCACATAAAAGAGAATCGAACAGGCCTGGGCGGCCACAGATACCATGACCAGGTAGACCGGGTTAAAGTCATACAGCGCCCCCAGCAGCCAGCTGCCCAGGAACCAGGCGATGCCGTAGCAGGTTTCAAAGATGCCGAAGCCGGTGCTGCGCATGTTCCGAGGCACAATCTTGCTGACGGCGGCCTTCATGATGCTGTCCTCCGCGCCCATGCCGATGCCCCATAGCACAATGCCGGTGAGGATGCTTGCGGCATTGTCCGTCAGGAAGATGCAGCAGGAAAAGAGGGTGCTGCAGGCAGTGGCCAGAACCATGGCCTTCAGCCCGACTTTGTCAAACAGCCAGCCGAAGAACAGGGCGGCAAAGGCATCCACCGCCATGGCCAGCGCGTACAGCAGGCTCAGCGATGCGGCGGGAAAGGCCCCTGTTTTGGCGGCATGGAGGGTAATCATGGTGAAATCGGCAAAGCCGAAAGCATAGCAGCAGATGGCGGCAATGTAGATAACAAAGGACTTGTCCACCCGGAACTGGGTACATTCATCCTTTTCTTTTTCAAAAACTTCCGGGTTGGGATATTTGATCCTGGAGAGAACCACCAGGGCAATCGTGATCACGGCGGGGATGCCCAGAATCAGGAAGCACAGCCGGTAGGTGGAAAAGAGTTCTCCCGTGCCCTTCACCAGACTGATTACGAAGAGAATCACGGGCCCCAGGAAGGCTCCCAGCTGATCCAGAAACTCCTGATAGGCGAAGCCCTTCCCGGTGCCCACCTCGCTGGCCGCGAAGCTGACCAGGGTGTTTTTGGCCGGCTTCTTGATGGCTTTGCCCACCCGCTCCATAATCACCAGACCGCAGGCGATCATCCAGCCGTTTTCCGGCACAAAGGCCAGCAGCGGGATGGCCAGCACCTGCATGGCATAGCCGGCGATGATCAGCGTCCAGTATTTCTTTGTCTTATCGGCCACGAAGCCGGACAGCAGCCGCAGGGAGTACCCGCACAGCTCCCCCACGCCGGACACAAAGCCGATGGTGGCGGCGGAGGCGCCGGTCAGATTCAGATACTCGCCCAGAATACTCCTTGCCCCTTCATGGGTCATATCCGAAAACAGACTGACAATCCCCATCAGGGTGATAAAGGCCAGGGCCCCAGATACCATGCGTTTGCTTTTCTCTGCCTGTTTTTTCATCGTGCAATCTCCTGTAACCTATTACAATACGGCAATCCGTGCGGGCAGCCAGATACCGGCGTTTTCAGGGAAGAGAAAGGCCGCCGCACCCTGCCAACACAAAAACGCAAAAGGGGAAGCCCCGGAAATCTCGAATTTCCGGGGCTGTTGTACATATTTGATGCAGATTAACGCTTGCTGAACTGGGGAGCGCGGCGGGCGGCTTTGAGACCGTACTGCGCGAGTTTTTGAGCTGTTTTTCCTTGATATTCCCGGCTTTTCCGGCTTTCTGCTTCTCAGTTATCCGGTGTGCGGACCATAAAAAACGGCCTTTTTTCATTCAGCGACAGGCTGATGAAACGCACCATTTACTACCCCAAACAGCTCCTCTGGTTTATTGTACTTCACTTTTGCATAGATGTCCATAGTTGTTTTGCTGTTTTCGTGTCCGGCAAGGTATTGTACTGTCTTTGGATCAACGCCCGCATAGAGAAGATTGGTGATATAAGTGTGCCGCAGCTGATGGGGTGTCACATCGAAGTCCAGCGTATATTTGATTTTGGGTTGATTCTTCTGGGTCATACCCAGCGTTGGAGTAACCGTATATTTGATACTCTCCCCATTTACATACTTATAATAGTTCCGGGGCTTGGTGGAACGAACAACTACATACTGCCATACTCTTTGAAACTGCGAAGCAGCCAGCGGCTCCCCTTTGCTGTCAGCAATCACATAATCTGATATGGAGTTTTCTTTCGCTTCTCTCAGACACTCTACCAGACACTTTGGTATCGGAATATCCCTTTTTGCCGCCGGAGTTTTTAGCACCGTAGAAATCACGGGTCTGTTATGCTCTGTACGCCATGCCCGCCTCACCGATAGATAAGGTGTATCCTCGTCCAGAAATACACAATCCCATTGCAGTGCAAGAATTTCTTCCCGGCGCAGACCGGAATACAAACCGAGCATAATAAACAAATATGGAGGAAGCCCCTTGACGGTATCCAGAAGCACGGCTACCTGCTGATCTGTCAATGCCTCCTTCTTTTTTGTCGGTTTTCCGCCTTTACCGGATATTCCTGCACAGGGGTTGTGTTCAAGGAGTTGGTTTCGCTCTGCCGCATAAAAAATGCACTTGAGCAGCATATTGACCTTATTGTATAAGCCTTCCGATTTCTTTGACAATGGAACAAGAGCCAGCCGAATATCGTCAGCGGTCACTTCTTCCATATACATCTCTCCCAGGGGTTTGATGATATAGTTTGTCATATCCCTCGTATAACCTCTGAGTGTAGACGCAGACACCTTTGCCGACTGCATCAGCAGCCACTTCTCGCCATACTCGGCTACTGTCGGGTGCTGCCGGTGAAAGATAATTTCTTCCACCTGCTTCCGGGCCTCTAACTGCTTCTCATACAATTCTTCACAAGTAGTGGCATACAAACTCAACTCTTTGCCATCCGCATCCGTAATCCTGGTTCTGTAATACTGGATTCCTTTCAATGTAATGGTCCCATACTTCGGGATCTGTGCTTTCTTTTTTGCCATCTTTGATCGTCCTTTCTTGATAATGTGTAGTCTCCGTATCTACACTCTCTTTTTATCAGAAAGCCTCGATTTAATCAAAGATACGGCTGATGCAAAATAAAGAGCGAGACATCCTTGCCTCGCTCCTGCTTTACTTCCTATTTTATTATTACTGTGCTGTGTCCCAGCTTGCAAACGCACAGCTCATTGATCTGACCAGCTCATCCGGCCTGTTATACTTAACCTTTGCATAGATGTCCATGGTAATCTTGCTACTTTCATGGCCTGCCAGGTATTGAACCGTTTTGGGATCTACCGACGCATGAATAAGATTGGTGATGTAAGTATGCCGCAGCTGATGGGGTGTTACCTCAAAATCCAGACTGTAAACCACTTTTCCGTTATGAGCGGCCTTTTCTCCCAAGACAGGTGTGACAGTATGTTTTACTCTTTTTCCATCTTCATACCGATAATAGCTCCGCTCCTTGACCGTCCTCGTAACAATATACTGCCAAAGCCGCTTAAACTGCGTGTAGGACAGCGGTTCGCCATCCCGGTTTGAAACTACATATTCCGAAGTCGAAGTTTCCTTTGCTGCTTTCAAGCACTCGGCCAAACAAACAGGGAGGGGGATATTTCTCTCCGCAGCCTTGGTTTTCAATTCATCCGAAATCACCGGTCTGTTATGTTCGGTGTGCCATGCCCGTCTTACCGTCAGATATGGAGTATCTGTATCCAGATATACTGAATCCCATTGCAGTGCAAGAATTTCTTCCCGGCGCAGACCCGCATATAAACCAATCATGACAAAGACATAAGGCGGCAAATCTCGGATAGCATCCAAAAGGCGCTCTGCCTGTTCATCTGTCAAAGCCTGACGATCCTCTTGGGGAATACCGCCACCTTTTGTTGTCAGATAAACCGTCGGGTTATGGTCAATGATCCTGCTTTCCATCGCCGCGCGAAAGATAGACTTGTAAAGGATCACCACAGATTTATAAACCGATGCGGATTTCTTGGAAACCGGAACAAGGGCAAGCTGAATATCATCCAGGCTAACCTCTCCCATCCGTTTATCTCCCAATTCTGCTATGATATGCCGCCTGACCTTTGAAGTATAATCAGTCAGGGTAGTTGCACGAATATGGACCGACTGCATTAGCAGCCACTTTTCACAATACTCTGCAACTGTGGGCGTTTTCCGATGAAAAGTAGCATTCTCAATCTGTTCCAACGCAAGCGTTTCTTTATTATATAGTTCTTCAGGTGTTTTTGCGTAGATAGCTACGAGCTTTCCATTCGCATCTTTGATTCTGGTCCTATAATATAGGACACCTCTTTTCATAACTGTGCCATATTGAGGAAGCATTATTTTCCTATTTGCCAATTCCTCCACCTCCTAAGAATAATCTCCAGCGCTGTACCTTTGTTTTATCAGATACTCCTGATTCCATCAAGGATACGGATCGGCTCACGATCTTCCACTTCGAGGCTTACGGTAAGTTGTGCTTCTCTCAACAGGCTTTGCCCTATGCGTACATTTTGCGATATACTCCTGGAGACCCGCCGCAGTAAAATACACACAGCCATTCTGAACATACTGCACATAAGAGATCAAGCCGTTGTTACGGGCGGCATCCAGCGTTGCGATGCTGATTCCTAAGATTTCAGCAGCTTCTTTTCGTGTAATGAGTTTTTCCATAGACCATATTCCCTCCAATCTGTCAAGGTTATCATCATGCTTTCAAAATCACATGAATACGCTGGCAGCCGAAACTGCCAGCGCATGGTATCTGATTTTGAATAGAAAACGACCAACTAAGAAAGTAATCGCTTCCTATTTTAATATGACTCAATTCTCGCCATATTTGCCACGCAACCCTGACGATGGGAACATAGCAGGTCTCCGCTGGCGCGGTTGTCATAACTCCGCAGCGTCGTTTTACTCGTGCGCCGCAGGGTTCCCCCCAAGTCTTTAGGAGGCCGTGAGGAAGTATCTTTAAGCCCCCGTGCAGTCCTCGCGCCGGATCTGCCACCATCCGTTTTGTGAAATCGTAGATCGCTCTGAAGCAGCTTTGTTCATCACCTCCCTGGCTGCTCCATCTTCGCGGCGTTCCACACTCGCTCGTACACGGGTTATGTACCTGTTATGCTGTCTATGAAATTGTCAAAGTGCTGTTGAAGGGGGAAAACTTGTCCTTCTATTAACTCTGACAAAAAAAGCAAAAAACAGGCGCTTCAAACGAAACTTTATCAAAAATATTTTGCCAGCTGCTTCAGACCGCGCCGGATGCTGTCCCTGACACGGCTTGGGTCTACACCTTCCGCTGCGGCAATCTCGCTCACGCGCATACCCAGGTAATACCGGGCATAGATCCGCTTGGCCTGCTTCTCCGGCAGAGCCATCACAGCCGCATAAAGCTGCTCTCTCAGCTGCTTTTCCTCCAAGAGTATTTCCGGCGTCTGGGGCTTCATCAGGACCGCATTTTCAATGCCGTTGTCGCTGTCCAGAGAGTAATGCGCCTTATAGCGATACATTCTCCGGTCATAGGCAGCTTCTGCACGCTCGGTGGCACGGATCGCCTCCAGCACATCTTCTGTTACTTCTACAAAGTGATCATTTTTGTAAACATCGGGATATAAGTCCCTAAGATTGACTTTCTTCATTATGTACCTCCATTTCGATTCACGGGCGATTGTCGAGTGAATCGAAAGGAGGCGGAGATCGGCAGCGACATACTTCGGGAGCTTTCCCGAAAAATCGACAGCAAAAAGCGCCAGCTCCCCGCAATGGGAAACTGGCGC
>CAMCCC010000027.1 GCA_945873205.1 uncultured bacterium | reverse complement strand
AGCACCTGCCTTACAAGCAGGGGGTCACTGGTTCGAGTCCAGTTGTTCCCACCACCTCATTTCAAATATGCCTCTGTAGCTCAGTTGGTAGAGCAGCGGACTGAAAATCCGCGTGTCGTTGGTTCAATTCCGACCGGAGGCACCACCTGCAAGTCTCTTGCAGGTACCTGCGGGCATAGCTCATCCGGTAGAGCGCCACCTTGCCAAGGTGGAGGTAGCGAGTTCGAGCCTCGTTGCCCGCTCCAAAAAAACAGTTATGCGGGTCTCATCGCCCGCATAACTTATATCCGGCGCCATAGCCAAGTGGTAAGGCAGCGGACTGCAAATCCGCGATTCCCCAGTTCAAATCTGGGTGGCGCCTCCAAAAATCGGCAAGCTTCGAAAGAAGATTGCCGATTTTACTTATTCCTTCTTCACTATTCACTATTCACTAAAAATTGGGCCGATTTTTGGGAGGTAAGAAGTAAAAGTGAATAGTGAAGAAGTGGGATGCGAAAGGTGCGGTTTCATGGGCAGCCTATTGCAGGATAAACCAAAGTTGGACTGGCTCAGCGACGGTCCGCTTTGCGGACCTAGTCCCCGGAGGGGATTCAAATCTGGGTGGCGCCTCCTCGTCGGAGCAAGCTTCATATCGCTTGCTCCGACTTTTTCAAGTCAGAGCGCACTCGTTTCGCTGCTCCGCCTCTCCAAATTGACCCATCTTCGTCAGGCTTCAATTTTGGCTTTCAAAATTATAGAGCATGTTCACACTACCGCTCAACGGCTGAATTAAGTGCCGATTTCTTTCTTTAGAAGGCCGGACTTTGTCACGCAAGGATTCCTTGCGTGACAAAAAACATTGCATTTGCTATACTGAAATTATGAGGTGATGCAATGAATACCCTTGCCAATAACATCAGGGAACTGCGGCGGCACGCCGGCATGACCCAAGAGGCCCTGGCCCAGACGCTTCATGTCACCCGTCAGGCCATCAGCAACTGGGAGAATGGAAAAAACCAGCCGGACCTGGACATGCTCTCCGCCCTTGCCGCGGCTCTGGATACAGACATCGGCCAACTGATCAACGCTGCCAGTCCCCCTGCCTATCCTCGTTTTCAGCGTCGCTATCTCATCCGCACAGCGACCTGTATCCTGCTCTTACTGCTGGTTATCCTGTGCGGACTGATGTTTTATCCCACCGCCAGGGAGATACAGATGCGGAATTATAACCCCTTCTATTTGTTAATTCTTGGCCTTGTTGCCTATCCCTCTGCCTCCTGTGCCTTTGGCGTTTTCCTACCCTGGCTGCTGGCCCTGTGGCTGGATATCCACCTGCCCAAAACTGCCCGGAAGGTTCTGTTTATTCTGTCCCTGTCTCTCCTGCTGCCGGTGCTGCTTCTTTTCATTTGCCTGCTTTCACAACTGTTTACGGATGCTTTTCGGTGGCTTTACCGGCTCTTTTATCCTCTTCTCCGTTTCAACCTGGGGCGAATGTTCACCATCATTTTCCTCCCCCTTCTGTCCGGGATTTTCCTGGCTCTCAGCAGACCCTGATCTGTTATCAAACACCGCCGCCCGCTCATACAATGATCCGAGGTGACCTTATGCGTGACATGGATCAACTTGTATGCATCAGACAGCGGCCATCGGCCATTGCCCGGATCAGGGGCAGCAACCAGCACCCGAACCTCTGCGGGATGGTGCGCTTTTATCAGACCGACCGGGGCGTACTGCTTGCGGCCCACATTTCCGGCCTGCCGGAGCCGGAAGGGCCCTGCCGCCACCCGGTCTTTGCCTTTCACATCCATACCGGGGCCTGCTGCACCGGCAATGGCAACGACCCCTTTGCCGATGTTGGCGGCCATTACAATCCCGATAATTGCCCCCACCCCCAGCACGCCGGGGACCTGCTGCCCCTTTTCGGCAGCGGCGGCCACGCCTTCTCCGTCTTTCTTACGGACCGCTTCTGTGTGAAGGACGTCATCGGACGCACCGTGATCATCCACGGCGGCCCTGACGATTTTACCTCCCAGCCCGCCGGCAACGCAGGCCCCAAAATCGCCTGCGGGGAAATCCGCCGCTGCACTTCTTAGCGAATGAAGAAAAACATAGCCCTCCAACTAAAAAAGACATTGGCAAAAGAGCCAATGTCTTTTTTAGTTTTATGTAGAAAATTACTTGTTCATTGCCTCGGCAGTAGCCACAGCAACAGCAACGGTAGCGCCCACCATGGGGTTGTTGCCCATGCCCAGGAAGCCCATCATTTCCACGTGCGCGGGGACGGAGGAGGAGCCAGCGAACTGGGCGTCGGAGTGCATACGGCCCATGGTATCGGTCATGCCGTAGGAAGCGGGGCCGGCAGCCATGTTGTCCGGGTGCAGGGTACGGCCGGTGCCGCCGCCGGAAGCCACGGAGAAGTACTTCTTGCCCTGCTCGATGCATTCCTTCTTGTAGGTGCCTGCCACAGGATGCTGGAAGCGGGTGGGGTTGGTGGAGTTGCCGGTGATGGACACGTCCACGCCCTCAGCGTGCATGATGGCCACGCCCTCGCGGACGTCGTCACAGCCGTAGCAGCGGACGTTGGCCCGCTCGCCCTCGGAGTAGCGGATCTCACGGACGATCTTCAGCTCGCCGGTGAAGTAATCGAACTGGGTCTGCACATAGGTGAAGCCGTTGATACGGGAGATGATCTGAGCGGCGTCCTTGCCCAGACCGTTGAGGATCACGCGCAGAGGCTCCTTGCGGGCCTTGTTGGCGTTCTTGACGATACCGATGGCGCCCTCGGCGGCGGCGAAGGACTCGTGGCCGGCCAGGAAGGCGAAGCACTTGGTGTCGTCGCTGAGCAGCATAGCGCCCAGGTTGCCGTGGCCCAGACCGACCTTGCGGTCCTCAGCCACGGAGCCGTCCAGGCAGAAGCTCTGCAGGCCCACACCGATGAGCTTGGCGGCCTCGGCGGCGGTCTTTACGCCGGACTTGATGGCGATGGCGGCGCCCACGCAGTAGGCCCAGCACACGTTCTCAAAGCAGATGGGCTGGATGCTCTTTGCGATCTCGTAAGGATCAAAGCCCCTGGCCTGGCAGATCTCTCTGCACTCCTCCACAGAGGCGATGCCGTACTGAGCGAGGACAGCATTGATCTTGTTGATTCTTCTGTCGTAGTTTTCAAACAGAGCCATTCTCTTGTCCTCCTTCTTATTCCTGACGGGGGTCTATGTACTTGGCAGCGGTGTCCCACTGACCGTAATGACCGGTTGCCTTCTTCATGGCCTCGTTGGCGTCGTCGCCCTTCTTGATGAAGTCCATCATCTTGCCCAGGCTGACGAACTCATAGCCGATGATCTCCTCGTCCTTGTTCAGGGCGATGCGGGTGACGTAGCCCTCGGTCAGCTCCAGATAGCGGGGCCCCTTCTCCTTGGTGGCGAACATGGTGCCCACCTGAGAGCGCAGGCCCTTGCCCAGGTCCTCCAGGGAAGCGCCAACAGCCAGACCGTCCTCGGAGAAAGCGGACTGGGAGCGGCCGTAAACGATCTGCAGGAACAGCTCACGCATGGCGGTGTTGATGGCGTCGCAGACCAGGTCGGTGTTCAGGGCCTCAAGAATGGTCTTGCCGATGAGGATCTCGGAAGCCATAGCGGCGGAATGGGTCATGCCGGAGCAGCCGATGGTCTCCACCAGGGCCTCCTCGATGATGCCGTTCTTCACGTTCAGGGTCAGCTTGCAGGCGCCCTGCTGGGGAGCGCACCAGCCGATGCCGTGGGTGAAGCCGGAAATGTCGGAGATTTCCTTGGCCTGAACCCACTTCCCCTCTTCGGGGATGGGGGCGGGGCCATGGTATGCGCCCTTGGCAACAGGGCACATGTGCTTTACTTCGGTAGTGTAAATCATAGCAATTTCCCTTCTATATCAAATTTGGATAAACAGAATGTGGCCTTACTTACTTGACAATCAGGCTCTCGCCAGTCATCTCTGCCGGCTGGGCCAGACCCATGACCTCCAGGATGGTGGGGGCAATATCGGCCAGCTTGCCGTCCTTCAGCCGGATGCCGGCCTTGCACACTGCGAAGGGCACCGGATTGGTGGTGTGGGCGGTGTTGACCTTGCCGTTTTCGTCAAACATGCAGTCGGCATTGCCGTGGTCGGCAGTGACCAGCAGCACGGTATCCGAGTGCTTTGCCGCCTCGGCCATGATGCGGCCCATGCAGGCGTCCACGGTCTCCACCGCCTGAACGGCGGCGTCCATCACGCCGGTGTGGCCCACCATGTCGCAGTTGGCGAAGTTGCAGACGATCAGGGCATACTCGTCAGAGGCGATGGCCTCCACGCACTTGTCGCAAACCTTCTCCGCGCTCATTTGGGGCACCAGATCGTAGGTGGCAAACTCCTTGGGAGAGGGCACCAGGCAGCGCTCCTCGCCCTCGGTCTGCTTCTCCACGCCGCCGTTGAAGAAGAAGGTCACATGGGCATACTTCTCCGTCTCGGCAACACGGAACTGCTTCAGGCCCTTGGCGCTGACATAGTCGCCCAGAGTGTTCTCAATGACCTCGGGGGGATAGGCAATGGGCAAGGGCAGCGCCTCGTCATACTGGGCGGTGCACACATAGCTGAGGGGATAGACAGTCTTTTTCCGCTGGAAGCCGTCGAAATCCGCCAGGTTCAGCGCCCAGGTCATCTCTCTGGCCCGGTCGGGGCGGAAGTTCATGAAGATCACGCTGTCGCCCTGATTGATCACACCCTCGGGGCAGCAGACCACAGGCTTGACGAACTCATCGGTCACATCCTGCTGGTAGCTGGCCTCGATTGCGTGGACAGGGTCGGGGTCGGCCACGCCCTCGCCGCAGACGATGGCATTATAGCCCTGCTCCACACGATCCCAGCGCTTGTCCCGGTCCATGCCGTAGAAGCGGCCCTGAACCGTGGCAATGCGGGCGTTGCCCAGCGCGTCGCACTTTTCCTTCAGTTCCTTTATAAAGCCGGCGCCGCTCTTGGGAGCCACATCACGGCCGTCCAGGAAGCAGTGGACATAGACCTGCTCCACGCCCCGCTGCCTGGCCATATCCAGAATACCGAACACGTGCTTCAGATGGCTGTGCACGCCGCCGGTGGACATGAGGCCCAGGATATGCAGGGGCTTGCGGTTGGCCTTGGCGTCCTCCATGGCCTTGATGTACACCGGGTTCTGGAAGAACTTGCCGTTTTCGATCTCCTGGGTCATCTTGGGCAGGATCTGGAACACCACCCGGCCTGCGCCGATGTTGGTGTGGCCCACCTCGGAGTTGCCCATCTGGCCCTCCGGCAGACCCACATCCAGCCCGGAAGCGGACAGCTTGCTGGTGGGATTTTCGGCAAACAGCCTGTCCAGATTGGGCTTTTTCGCCTGGGCGATGGCGTTGCCGGCGGTGGGAGCCGCCAGGCCGTAGCCATCCATAATGATAAGAACAGCTTTATTGTTCATAGATGTTCCTTCTTGCAGATATTATTCCTGATCGGTGGCCTTGATGATGGTGGCAAAGTCAACCGGCTTCAGGGAAGCGCCGCCGATGAGGCCGCCGTCGATGTCGGGCTGGGCCAGCAGTTCCTGGGCGTTCTTGGCGTTCATGCTGCCGCCGTAGAGGATGCTGACGGCGCGGGCGGGACGGGCGCCGTAGATGCCGCGGATCACGGCACGGATGCCCTCGCAGACTTCCTGGGCCTGCTCTGCGGTAGCGGTCTTGCCGGTGCCGATGGCCCAGATGGGCTCATAGGCGATGACGCAGCGGCGCAGCTGGCTGGCGTCGATGCCGCTGAGAGCGGCCTTCACCTGGTAAGCCACGTACTCCATGGTCAGGTCCATCTCCCGCTGCTCCAGGCTCTCGCCCACGCAGATGATGGGCATGATGCCCTTTTCCAGCAGAGCCTTGGCCTTGGCATTGATGAGCATATCGTCCTCGCCGTGGTACTGGCGGCGCTCGGAGTGGCCAACGATGCAGTACTTGGCGCCGATATCGGCCAGCTGGCTGGCGGACACCTCACCGGTGTAAGCGCCCTTCTCATACTTGCTCACGTCCTGGCCGCCGGCGGCAACCTTGCAGTCCTTGCCGGCCTTGACCATAGCGGGGATCATCACCGCCGGGGTGCACAGCACCATCTCGCAGGTGCGGGTCTTGGGCAGGTTCTCCTTCAGCTCTTCCATAAAGGGCTTGATCTCAGAGGCAACCATGTTCATCTTCCAGTTGCCGGCGATAACGGTCTTGCGGTACTTTCTGTTCATTTCGATCTCTCCATAATATAAAAGCTGATAATAAAAATATATTCTGCCCCGCCGCCCAGGGGGCGGCAGGGAAAAGAAGACGGATTACTTATCCAGCAGGCAGGCCACGCCGGGCAGCTCCTTGCCTTCCAGGAACTCCAGGCTGGCGCCGCCGCCGGTGGAAATGTGGGTGATCTTGTCGGCAAAGCCCAGCTTCTCAACAGCAGCCGCGCTGTCGCCGCCGCCCACGATGGTCACCGCGCCGGACTCGGCCAGAGCCTTGGCCATGGCCTTGGTGCCGCCGGCGAACTTGTCAAACTCGAACACGCCCATGGGCCCGTTCCACACGATGGTGCCGGCGCCCTTGACGGCCTCGGCAAACAGCTCCACGGTCTTGGGGCCGATGTCCATGCCCATCAGGTTCTCGGGGATGTTGCCCTCCACCAGCACAGGCTCTGCCTCGGCGCTGAACTCAGCGGCGCAGAGGTTGTCAACGGGCAGCAGGAACTTCACGCCCTTGGCAGCGGCCTTCTCGACCATCTCCTTGGCGTAGTCCAGACGGTCAGCCTCCAGCAGGCTGGTGCCGATCTCGTAGCCCTGGGCCTTCTTGAAGGTGTAGGCCATGCCGCCGCCGATAATGATGGTGTCTGCCTTCTCCAGCAGGTTGTTGATGACGTTGATCTTGTCGGAGACCTTGGCGCCGCCCAGCACAGCCACGAAGGGGCGCTTGGGGTCGTCCAGGGCCTTGCCCATGATGCTCAGCTCCTTGTTGACCAGCAGGCCGGAGTAAGCGGGCAGGTAAGCGGCCACGCCGGCGGTGGAGGCGTGGGCACGGTGCACGGTGCCGAAGGCGTCGGACACGAAGAGGTCGGCCATGTCGGCCAGGGCCTTGGCGAAGTCGGCGCCGTTCTTCTCCTCGCGGATATCGAAGCGGAGGTTCTCAAGAAGCATGATCTGGCCGGGCTGCAGAGCGGCGGCCTTGGCCTGGGCGTCCTCACCGATGATGTCGGAAGCGAAGATCACTTCCTGACCCAGCAGCTGGCTGAGGCGCTCTGCCACGGGGGCCAGGGTCAGCTTGGTCTTCCACTCGCCCTTGGGCTTGCCCAGGTGGGAGCAGGAGATGACGGCTGCGCCGTTTTCCAGCAGGTACTTGATGGTGGGAATAGCGGCAACGATACGCTTGTCGCTGGTGATCTCGCCGGTCTCTTTGTTCTGAGGAACGTTAAAGTCGCAGCGGAGAAGTACCTTCTTGCCCTTGACGTCAACATCATAAATTGTCTTCTTGTTGTAGTTCATGATTTATCCTCCTATATATTGTTTGTGTTTTATTCTGCCATACTCCCCGTTTCCAGCAGCCCGGGAAAGCCCTGCTGCCGAAGCGCTTCGTATGCCAGTATGGCTGCGGAGTTTGAAAGATTCAGGCTCCGTGCTTCACTGATCATGGGGATGCGGATGCATCTGTCGCGGTATTTTTCTCTCAGCCATTCCGGCAGGCCCGCGGTTTCCTTGCCGAACAGCAGCGCCACATCGCCGCGCATATCCACCTGGTGATAAGCCCGGGGCGCTTTGGTGGTTGCCAGATAAATATTAGTATCACCATTTTTGGCGAAGTACTCATCAATGCTTTGATATTCGTGAATCTCCACCAGATACCAGTAGTCCAGCCCGCAGCGCTTCACCATTTTATCGGAAATGTCAAAGCCCAGGGGGTGGATCAGATGGAGCCTTGCCCCCGTGGCGGCGCAGGTTCTGGCGATGGCGCCGGTATTGTGTGGAATCTCCGGTTCCACCAGGACAATGTCAATCATGCCTTCTCTTTCGCTCCTGTGAAAAAGGTATCTCTTTCTCTTTTTCCCCTCCATATTAGCACAAAAATCAGAAAAATCATGCACTTTTTTTCGTTTTTTTCCGATTCTTGCATATTTAACAAAACAGGGCTATAATCCGTAGTGTGCAAAGGCCATTTCTTGGCATTTTGCATATGTCATTTTATTATCAATACCCCATTGGAAAGGGACTGTAGTCATGGAACAGAAGTGTAATCTCTGCCCCCGGGCCTGCGGGGCCATCCGGGGGGAAAACGGCGGCGGCCTGTGCCTCTCCCCTGCTCTGCCCCGGGTTGCCCGGGCCGCCGCCCATTTTGGGGAGGAGCCCTGCATCGGCGGCAGCCGGGGAGCCGGCGCCGTGTTTTTCACCGGCTGCAACCTCCGCTGCGTATTCTGCCAGAACCGGGAGATCAGCCGGGGCCAGACCGGCCGCACGCTGACGGTGCCGCAGCTGCGGGACCTGTTTCTCCGCCTGCGGGATCAGGGTGTGGCCAGCCTGGACCTGGTCACCGGCACCCACTTCACCCCCTGGATTGCCGAGGCTCTCAGCGGCCTTGACCTGGGCATCCCGGTGGTTTGGAACAGCTCCGGCTATGACAGCGTGGAGAGCCTGCGCATGCTGGAAGGGCTGGTGCAGGTCTATATGCCGGACTTTAAATATTGGAAGCCGGATCTGGCCAAGCGCTACGCCGCCGCGGAGGATTATCCCCAGGCGGCCCGTGCCGCCATCAAAGAGATGTTCCGCCAGGTGGGGCCCTATGAATTGGATGAATCCGGCATCCTGCAAAAGGGCCTGCTGATCCGCCACCTGATTCTGCCGGGGCAGGATCTGAACGCCATGGACGTGATGGACTTTGCCGCCGAGGAATTCCCCCCGGGCAGTGTGCTGTTCTCTCTCATGAGCCAGTATACCCCCATGCCGGGGCTGGAACAGTTCCCGGAGCTGCAAAAGCCCATTGACCCGGAGCTGAACGACCGGCTCATCCGCTATATGCAGCGCCTGGGCCTGGAGGGCTATTGGCAGGAGCCTGACTCCGCCACCGCCGATCAGATCCCGGACTTTGACCTGACCGGGCTTTAAGGCTTGACAACGCCCGTCCTTTGTCCGATAATAAGAAGCAGAATGCCCCTTTGGTAAACGATGATTCAATCGGCAAGAGTGGATCGGGAGAAAATTTGTGTTCTGATGATGGCACTTTTTTGCAGGAATACTTTGTGTATTTCAAGAAAAAGTGACGAAATCAGGGCGCAAATTTTCCGCGAGACGCCGCAGGCGATAGATTCAGCGTTTACTAAATAAAAAAAGAGGAGAGATCACATATGAATTACAATGAGATACTGGCCGCTGCCAAGGACTGCGTCGGTCCCTACTGCAAGGCCTGCCCCGTCTGCAACGGCCGCGCCTGCGGCAATTCCATGCCCGGCCCCGGCTGCAAGTACCCCGGCAACGTGGCCGCCCGGAACTTTGACAAGTGGCAGGAAATCTGCGTCAACATGGACACCCTCTGCCCCAACGCCACCCCCGACGTGGGCTTTGAGTTCTTGGGCCACAAGTTCGTGGCGCCCATCTTCGCCGCGCCCCTGGGCTCCATCGATATGCACTATGGCCCCAAGTACAAGGATCAGGAATACAACAGCATTCTGGTGAAGGTGGCCGCTGAGTACGGCCTCATGGCCCTCACCGGCGATGGCGTTGACCCCAGCATCATGCTCTCCTCCGTGGAGGATATGAAGAAGGTCAGCGGCATGGGCTGCCCCACCATCAAGCCCTGGAACAAGGAAGCCGTCTTTGAGAAGCTGGACGTGCTCAACGCCAACGGCATCTTCGCCGCCGCCATGGACGTGGACGGCGCGGGCCTGCCCTTCCTGAAGGCCATGAACCCCAACGCCGGCAGCAAGTCTGTTGACGAGATGAAGGAGATCGTGAATTACGCCAAGATGCCCTTCATCATCAAGGGCGTCATGACCGTGGCCGGCGCCAAAAAGGCTGTGGAAGCCGGCGCTGCCGCCATCGTGGTCTCCAACCACGGCGGCCGTGTCCAGGGCGGCGTGCCCTCCACCGCTGAGGTGCTGCCCGCCATCGCCGAGGCCGTCAAGGGCCAGATCACCATCCTGGTGGACGGCGGCATCCGTTCCGGCGTGGACGTGTTCCGTGCCCTGGCCCTGGGCGCTGACGGCGTACTGATCGGCCGTCCCCTACTGCCCATGATCTATGCCGCCGGTGAGGAAGGCTTCAAGGTCTACATGGATAAGATCATCGGTGAGCTGAAGTCCACCATGACCATGTGCGGCGCCGCCACTTTGAAGGACATCACCAGGGACAAGGTCTGGCTGGAGAAGTAAGACCCATCAAAACAGCATACATAACGAAACAGCCTGCCGGGCTTGCCGGCAGGCTGTTTTCTTTATTTCAATATCAGCATTTCACTTTCAGCTTTTCGTATTCTTCTTCAACAATCTTCTCCATCTCATCCCACTTTTGCTCCATATCCCGAATCAGCTTGAACTGGGTGCGGCAGCGGTCCAGATTGTGCTTCTCCCGGTCGATGGAGAAGTATTTGTCCCCCATCAGATAATCGGTGAGGAAACGGATGCCACACTCGATGGTCATGGTGTAGGCCCCCTGGGCCAGAGCCTTGACCTCCGCCTCCGTCAGGCTGGGGCAGGCCTCCAGAAAGCCTCTGGTAAAGGCCCGGAAGTAATCCAGGTTCAGCCTGACCTTTTTCAGGTTGGTCTCATCCTCGGCGGCGGTGGAAGCGCCGAAGCGGATGGCGTCGCCAAAGTCATAGGCGGAAAGGCCCGGCATCACCGTGTCCAGGTCGATGACGCAGATGGCCTCCCGGCTGTCCTTGTCCAGCAGCACATTGTTGATCTTGGTGTCGTTATGGGTAGCCCGGATGGGCAGCTCTCCCCGCTCCCGCATATGGTGCAGCCGGCAGGCCCGCTCCTCCCGTGCCAGGGCAAAGTCCACTTCCTTCTCCACTTCCTTCAGCCGCCCGCAGGCGTCGGCCTGGATGGCGGCGCGGAACTTCTGATAACGGTCCACGGTGTTATGGAAGTCAGGGATCGTCTCCACCAGCCGCTCCGCCGGGAAGTCACGCAGGGCATACTGGAAGCCGCCAAAGCCTCTGGCGCTCTGATAGAAGTCCTCCGCCGTTTCCGCCCGCTGCAAACAGATGCTGTTGTCCACGAAGCGGTAGATGCGCCAGGCCCCGCCCTGACCGTCATCATAATAGGTCTGGCCGTCCCTGGTGTCGATGTAGCTGATCATGGCCATCTTGCCGCCTTCCCGCTGCCGCAGGAAGGCGCTGATGGCGGCCATATTGTTCATCAGTGCGTCCACATTGGGGAACACGTACTGGTTCACCCATTGGAGTATGTAGCGGCTGCCGGTGTCGGTGGTAATGAGGAAGGTCTCATTGATGTGCCCGCTCTTGATCTGGCTGACCTTCACCGCTTTCCCTTCTATGGGGAAATGCCCGGCGATCTCCGCCTGGCGGGGCAGCTTCTTCTCCCGCCGGCGCAGCAGCAGGATGGGCACCGCCGAAAGCAGCAGCACCGCCCCCGCCGCCAGATAGATTCCCGGCGTAGGCACGGTTTTCACCTGGCCCAGCTCCACATAGGTGCTGTTGCTTCCCCGGATCACCGCCGCGCCAATGGACGGGCCGATGATCATGGGCAGCAGCACCGCAAAAATCATCCGAATGCCCTGGAAATGGCCCACCTTGCCCACCGGGGTCCAGTCCCGGATATTGGCGCTGAGGGCAGCGGACACCATCATGTATCCGCCCATCATCACCGTTCCGGCCACCATGACGCCCACCGGCTTACGCACGAAGTACATGCCCAGCAGGCCCAGCAACATGATAAGCGCAGCGGGGAACACGAACACCAGCTTCCCCAGCTTATCGATGAACCGGCCGGAGACCACGCTGATCACCGAGGCCAGGATCAACACCACCCCCAAAATCAGGGCGTAGTCCGTAATGCCCAGGTAGTTCTGGATATAAATGATCAGATAGGGGAAGAACACCTGCACCCCGATGGAGAACAGGCAGAAGGCGGCAAAGGAAAGGTACAGCTCCGGATTTTCCTTCACCATGCCGGGCCGCAGCCCGTAGAGCAGGTTTTTGAAGTAGCTGTCCTTCCGGGGCTTCAGCCCCTCGTCATCCCGGATCAGGCCCAGGGAAAGCAGCCCCACCACAGACACCGCCACGCCGAAGATGCCGAAGAATTCCTTCCATCTCCCCTGCTGAGTCAGGCCGTCGAACAGGCCGAAGATTACCAGCATGGCGATCAGCGGCAGGATGGCCAGCACACTCTCTACCCTGCCCCGGTTGTCCTTATCGGTCACATCGGTGACATAGGCGTTGAAGGCGGCGTCGTTGGCAGTGCTGCCGAAGAAGGTCATCACGCAGTCCAGCACCACCACCATGATGGCGGCAGCCGCTGCGGCGTTGGCGCCGGGGAAAAGCCTTGCGGCGTTGGCCGGCGTGATGAAGCCGAAAAGGCCGGTGCTCAGGCCCCAGAGCACATAGCCCAGGGCGATAAAGGCTTTCCGCCGTCCCAGCCGGTCAGAAAGCGCCCCCATCAGCAGGGTGGTCAGGGTGGCCACCACCGCGGACCATGCCACCATACTGGCGATATAGCCCGGGTCGGTGGAAATGGTGTTATACAGGAACACATTGAAATACATATTCTCAATGGTCCAGGCAAACTGCCCAAAAAGGCCGATCAATATAATGCCCAGCCATTTCCGGGCGTTCAGCGTCTTGCTCATATTCTCTCTCCCTCTGGGGGTTTTATTTCTCTGTCACCAGATTAAGAATGATCTCCGTGGCTTTCTCCATGTCCTGGGTGCTGATATGCTCATAAGGCCCGTGGAAGCCGTAGCAGCCGGTGCCCAGGTTGGGGCAGGGCAGCCCCCGGCAGGACAGCTGGGCCCCGTCGGTGCCGCCCCGGACCGGGCGGATATCCGCCTGCAGCCCGGCTTTTTCCATAGCCCGCTCCGCCCGGCGGACAATCTCCATCTTGTCCTTCAGGACGCAGGCCATGTTCCGGTACTGCTCCGTCATGCTCAGCTTGGCGGTACCCTGGCCATAGCGGGCGTTGATCTCTTTCTCGATCTGCCGCATTTTCTCCTGCCGAGCGGCGTACCGGGCCTCGTCATGATCCCGGATGATGTATTTCAGCTCCGCCCTGTCACAGCTGCCGCTCATATCCGTCAGGTGGAAAAAGCCCGCATAGCCCTCCGTTTTGGCGGGAATTTCCTCGGTTGGCAGCAGGGCGTTGATCTCCATGGCCACCAGGCAGGCGTTGACCATAATATCCTTGGCGCTGCCGGGATGGACGTTGACGCCCTGAATCTCCCACTGGGCGGCGGAGGCGTTGAAGGTTTCATAGTTTAACTCATTCACCGCGTCCCCGTCAAGGGTATAGGCAAAATCCGCCCCGAAACCGGGGATATCCAGCAGCGCCGCCCCATGGCCGATCTCCTCGTCCGGGCAGAAGCACACCGCAATGGCGCAGTGGGGAATCTTCTCTGTGATCAACCTCTCACAGGCGGTGAGGATTTCCGCGATCCCCGCCTTGTCGTCCGCTCCCAGCAGAGTGCTGCCGTCGGTGACAATCAGGTCATGACCGATCTGTTCCTTCAAATCCGGGAACTGCTCCGGGCTCAGCACCCGGCCGTGGCCCAGGTCGATCGCGCCGCCCTCATAGTTCTCCACCACACGGGGCTGCACGTTTTCCCCGCAAAAATCCGGGGCCGTGTCCAGATGGGCAATCAGGCCGATGCAGGGGCTGTTCTCAAAGCCCTCGCTGGCGGAGAGGAAACCGTATACATAGCCGCTTTCCTCCCGGCGCACCCGCTCCAGGCCCAGCGCCTGCATCTCCTCCTCCAGCCGCTTTGCCAGCACCTGCTGGCAGGCCGTGCTGGGGGTGCTGCCGCTGTCCTCATCGCTCTGGGTATTGATTTTTACATAGTCCAAAAACCGTTGCCAGGCTTCCATGCCCTTCACCTCATTTGTAAATTTCCCCATAGACGAACAGACGCCCCTTCCGGGAGGTGCCGCCCATGCCGCTGATGCTGCCCTTGCCCTTGCCTTTCAGGGAGAGGATGTCCCCCTCCTTCACGACGCAGTCCGCCTTCAGGCATTGGCTGTAGTTCAAACTCACATTCCCCGCGGCGATCTGCTTGGCCGCTTCCGTGCGGGACAGGTGGAACAGCCCCGCCGCCACCGCGTCCAGCCGGGGGGACATTACCGAGAAGCTGACGCTCTCCGTCTCCACCTTCCGCGCCGGTACTTCTTCCAGCGGCACCTGGCTGGCCTTTACGGTGTAGCGCCCGGCCTTCTCGATGCTCAGCAGGTGGCGCAGCACACTTTTCATGCAGAACACATAGGCCGTGTCCCCCTCCACCTGGATGTCGCCCAGCCATTCCCGGCCGATGCCCATGCCCAGCAGGGCGCCCATGTAGTCCCGGTGTCCCGGCTGGCCGAAATAGGCCTTCAGCTTCATGGCGCAGATATACTCGCTTACGTCCAGCAACTCCTCCGTCATGTAATCCGGCAGGAAGAAGGCCGCCGCCCGTTCACAGGCTTCCCCGCCGCCATGAAACATCAGGCCGCAGGGGATGTAGCCCAGCCGGGTCTGAATTTCATATTGCTCCGCCGGGCTGAGAAAGCCGGTGGCACAGACCGTGCCGCTGCGCTCACAGCGCTCCGCCAGGTCCCTGGCCCGCTTTATTAGTTCATTGTTTTCCATCTTTCACCCTCGTCTTATGGGCATTCTGGTTGGTCTTTTCCAGCAGCTCCGCCATCTGCCCCAGGGTCCATTCCAGCTGGTGGATAAACTCCCCGGCGCTGCACCGCAGCACCCCGGAGCGCAGGGCCGACAGGCGGATCAGATTGTCGCTGGTGATGACCCGGACGGAGTAGTTCTTTCCGATCTCATTGGCGATCTTTTCGATATAGGCGTCGCCGGTCTCCCCGTCTTTGGTAAAGACCACATGGATGTTGTGGTACGCCTGCCGGGAGTCGGGATTGCCGGGGGTGCGGAAGCCGTCGAACACCAGCACCAGCTCGCTCTGGGTAAACCCGGCATAGTTGGAAAGCATATCCATCAGCCGGGTTCGGGCCAGGTCCAGCCGCTCCCGGGCCAGATTCTTCAGCTCGTCCCAGGCAAAGATCAGGTTATAGCCATCGATGATCAGATATTCCTTTTTGTTCTGGGGCTCCACCGGCCGGGCCGGAGCCTCATTCCGCTCCGCTGAGCGGTACATGGGCCGCTTGATGGGGCCGAACTCCCGCGCCATAATGGCCTCCAGCTCCCGCTCATCAATGCTGATGGGGTAGCGGGGCGCGGGAATGGCCGCCTCCGCCCCCTTGGGCCGCAGGCAGCTTTCCAGATGCATATAGTCTTTGACCTTGTCCCACTTGATGTTGACCCCCGCCCCGTGGGAGCAGAACACGGAGTCCGCCGTGTTCTCCACGTCGCTCTCCGCATCGTAGCCGATAGCGGCGATCACCGCCTCCGGCTCCGGGCAGGGCTTGTAGCCGTCGCTTCGCAGGCTCAGCCGCCCCCGCCCCCGGGTATAGGCCACCAGTTCCTCCATATAGCCGTTCATGGCCGCCACCGGGGCGGAGCCGCGCAGCAGCATCAGCTCCCCCGCCTCCTCCGGCGCCTCGAATTCCCCGTTCATGGCCCGCACATCGTTGATGGCCCGGCCGATCTGTTCCTGGGGCACCGCCATCTCAAAGCGGTACCAGGGCTCCAGCAGCAGGCTCTCCGCCTGCATCAGCCCCTGGCGTACCGCCCGGTAGGTGGCCTGGCGGAAGTCCCCGCCCTCGGTGTGCTTGTCGTGGGCCTTCCCGGCGGCCAGGCTGATTTTTATATCCGTGATAGGTGAGCCGGTGAGCACGCCCAGATGGGGCTTTTCCTGCAAGTGGGTGAGGATCAGCCGCTGCCAGTTCCGGTCCAGCAGATCCTCGCTGCACACGCTGTCCAGCACGATACCGCTCCCTCTTGGCAGCGGCTCCAGAATCAGATGCACCTCCGCATAGTGGCGCAGAGGCTCAAAATGGCCCACGCCCTCCACGGTGTCGGCAATGGTCTCCTTGTACAGGATGCGCCCGGTGTCCAACTGGATGTCCACGTCGAAGCGCTCCTTCACCAGGCTTTTCAGCACCTCGGTCTGCACCTTGCCCATCAGCTGCACACTGATTTCCGAAAGCTTCTCGTTCCAGCGAACGTGGAGCTGGGGGTCCTCCTGACCCAGCTGCTGCATCTTGGGCAGCATCAGCGCCGGGTCACAGCCCTTGGGCAGAATGACCCGGTAGCTGAGTACCGGCTCCAATACCGCCGCCGCGGCGTCCGCCTCCGCCCCCAGGCCCTGACCGGGCCAGCAGCCGCTGAGTCCCAGCACGGCGCAGACCTGGCCGGGGACAACGCGGTCCACCGCCTCATATTTCATCCCGGAGTAGAGCCGGATCTGGCTCACCTTTTCCTCCAGCACATTCCCCTTCTCATCCCGGTAGCGGATGGGACTGCGTACCTTCAGCTCCCCGCCGGTGACCTTCATGTAGGTCAGCCGCTTGCCCTGGGCGTCTCTTGCGATCTTATACACCTTGGCAGCAAAGTCCCCGCCGTAGTCCTTCTCCAGGATTAGCCCATCCAGCGCCCGGAGAAAGTCCTCCACGCCCTCGGTTTTCAGCCCCGAGCCGAAGAAACAGGGGAACAGCCGCCGCCCGGCAATCAGGCTGCGGATGGTCTCCCGGCTGATCGTCCCCTCCGCCAGGTATTCCTCCATGGCCCCCTCGTCGCAGAGGGCGATCTGCTCATAAAGCGCCTCCTCCGGCAGGGTAAAGTCCACGCAGGCCGGGCTCAGCCGCTTCTGCAGCTGCGCCATCAGCTCCTCCCGGCCGGGGTTGGGCAGGTCCATCTTGGTGACAAAGAGGAAGCAGGGCAGATGGTAGCGCTCCATCAACCGCCACAGGGTCTCCGTGTGGGCCTGCACGCCGCCGGCGGCGCTGATCACCAGCACCGCCTCATCCAGCACCTGCATGCTGCGCTCCGCTTCCGCGGCGAAGTCCACATGGCCCGGCGTATCCAGCAGCGTCACCGAATGACGCTCCAGTTGGATCTGGGCCTGCTTGGAGAAAATGGTGATGCCCCGCTGCCGTTCCAGACTGTGGGTGTCCAGAAAGCTGTCCCGGTGATCCACCCTGCCCAGCTTTTTAATTTTTCCCGAAAGGTACAGCATGGCCTCGCTGAGGGTGGTTTTCCCCGCGTCCACATGGGCCACAATGCCAAGTACCGTATGATTCTCATTACACATAAACTATATTTTAACAGAAAGCCGCCGTAGAATCAACTTCTATATGCTTTTTCCCTCTTTTCCCCTGTTGATTAACATAATATGTAATCTGCTTGCAAAAATATTTTGAATTTTTTGAAACTATGGCTACCATAATTGTAAAAGTCATGTTATAATTACTTGTCATATTGCAACCATTCATTTTGCAAACTTCCACTCTCAGAAAAGGAGTTCAATATAATGAAGAAAATTCTTGTGCTTGAAGACGAAGCCAATATCCGCAGCTTTGTTGTCATCAACCTGCGCCGCAGCGGCTTTGAGCCTATCGAAGCAGAAAACGGCGAGATGGCGCTGGAGAAGCTGAAGGTGAACCCGGATATCTGCCTGGCCCTGCTGGACGTGATGCTGCCGGATATAGACGGCTTTGAGGTCTGCCGCCGCATCCGGGCCACCGGCTCCAAAATGGGCATCATCATGCTCACCGCCAAGAGCCAGGAGATCGATAAGGTCACCGGCCTGATGACCGGGGCGGACGACTATGTGACCAAGCCCTTCTCCCCAGCGGAGCTGACCGCCCGGGTGGACGCGCTGATCCGCCGCCTGGGCATTGACGATGAGGAGCGCTCCTCCACGGAGCTGGTCAGCGGCCCCTTCCTGCTGAACACCCGCAACCGCACCCTGGAGAAGGACGGCCAGCGCCTGAAGCTGACCCAGATCGAGTACCTGCTGATGAAGCTCTTTATGGA
This sequence comes from uncultured bacterium, assembly GCA_945873205.1. Classification (GTDB taxonomy): domain Bacteria; phylum Bacillota; class Clostridia; order Oscillospirales; family Oscillospiraceae; genus Limivicinus. The sequence continues at coordinate 10,261 of CAMCCC010000027.1, read as the reverse complement.
GAATCCCGGCAAAGCCATGAGCCGGGAGGATATCCTCACCGCCGTCTGGGGCAATGACTTCAAGGGCGAGCTGAAAACCGTGGACGTGAACATCCGCCGCCTGCGCATCAAGATCGAGTCTGACCCTACCGAGCCGGAGTATCTGACCACCGTCTGGGGCTACGGCTACAAATGGGGTTACTGAGCGAGGAAAGAGGATAGGAAGTAAACGTTCATGTGGAGCAGTCTTAAAAACCAGCTGCTGATAACCAGCATCGGGGCCCTGGCCCTGCTGCTGCTGGGCGTCTGGTTTGTGACCAGGGGTTTTGTGAACCTGGCCATCACCATGATGGTGTTCACCTGTATCTATATCATTGCCCTGAACCTGTGGTTCTGGTACTTTGTCACCGACCCGCTGGCGGAGCTGACCCGGTTTTCCAGGCACATTGCGGAGGGCAGCTACGGCGTGAAGCTGGAGACCAGCGGTTCCGACGAGATCGGCAAGCTGACGGCGGAGATCAACAACATGTCCGAAAAGGTGGCCATTGCGGAGAAGTCCCGGACGGACTTTATCTCCCAGGTCTCCCACGAGCTGCGCACCCCCCTTACCGCCATCATGGGCTGGAGCGAGACCATCGCCTTTGACCCGGCCGTCCAGGGGGACTCGCTGCGGGGCATCAACATTATTTCCAAAGAGGCCGAGCGGCTCACCGGCATGGTGACGGAGCTGTTGGAGTTCACCCGCATCCAGGACGGCCGCTTCAACCTGCGCATTGAACTGATCGATATCGCCGCCGAATTGGAAGACGCCCTGTTCACCTACGGGGAACTGATGAAGCAGTCCGGCATGGAGGTCAATTATTCCCCTCCCCCGTCGGAAATTCCTTTGATCCCCGGCGACCCGGAGCGGCTCAAGCAGGTGTTCTGCAACCTGCTGGATAACGCCGCCAAGCACGGGGGCGACGGCGGCAAGATCGACGTGCGTCTGCGGGAAGAGGGGGACCATGTGCGCATTACCTTCCGGGACTATGGCCACGGCATCCCGGAGGGGGAGCTCCCCCATGTGAAAGAGAAGTTCTATAAGGGCAGCTCCAAAAACCGGGGCACCGGCATCGGCCTGTCCGTCTGTGATGAGATTGTCACCCGCCACGGCGGGGAGCTGACGGTGAAAAACGCCCCGGAGGGCGGCTGTATCGTCACCCTGACCCTGCCCCTCACCTCTGCATAAGGAGAAATAACTGTCTATGAGCAAAAACAACAATTCCTGTTCTTTCCGCACCTCCATCGGCGGCCAGGCCCTGATCGAGGGCATCCTGATGCGCGGCCCCAAGAAGCAGGCCATCGTCTGCCGCACCAAGGACGGCCTGGTGGAAAAGGTGGAGGAGCTGAAGCTGGATAAGCAGAAGCACCCCATCCTGGGCTGGCCCTTCATCCGGGGCTGCGCCATCTTTCTGGACTCCATGGTCAAGGGCATGCAGGCCCTGACCTATTCCGCCAGCCTCATCCCCGAGGAGGAGCAGGAGGAGCCTGACAAGATCGACCAGTGGATCGCCGATCACTTCCCCGCCGAAAAGGCCCAGAAGCTGATCATCGGTACGGCGGTGGTGCTGGGCATCGCCCTGGCCCTGCTGCTGTTCATCTTCCTGCCCACCCTGATCGTGGGCTTTATCAAGCCCCTGACGGGGAGCTATGTGATCCGCAACCTGTCCGAAGGCTTCACCAAGGTAGTTATCCTGCTGCTGTATATGATGCTCTGCACCCGCATGAGCGATATCCAGCGCCTCTTCGCCTACCACGGGGCCGAGCATAAGACCATTTTCTGCTATGAGCACGGCAAGCCCCTGACCGTGGAAAACGTCCGGCCCGAAAGCCGCTTCCACCCCCGCTGCGGCACCAGCTTTTTGCTGGTGGTCATTGTGGTGAGCATCCTGGTCAACGCCCTGGTGCGGCTGGATAACAGCTTCGCCCGCATGGGAGCCCACCTGCTTTTACTGCCTGTGGTGGTGGGTATCAGTTATGAGATCAACCGCTGGTGCGGCCGGCATGACAATATTGTGTCCGCCGTCCTGTCCGCGCCGGGCAAATGGCTTCAGCGCATCACCACCTTTGAGCCGGATGACGGCATGATCGAATGTGCCATCCGGGCCATGGAGCTGGTGATCCCGGAGGAAAAAGGCAGCGACGAATGGGGAAAATGAGGTAAGAGAACTTGAAAACCTATAACGACATCTATCTGTCCACAAGAAACCTCCTGCGCCAGAACGGCGTGGAGGCCTACAGTCTGGAAGCCCGGGTGCTGGTGGCCAGCGCCGCCGGCAAGACCGTGCAGCAGCTGCTGCGGGACATCAATCTCTATACCACCGCCGAGGTGGAAAACCGGGTGCTGGACTATGCCGCCCGCCGGCTCAAGGGGGAGCCGGTGGCCTATATCACCGGCTCCTGGGAGTTTTACGGCCTGCCTCTCACCGTCACCCCTGACGTGCTCATTCCCCGGATGGACACGGAGGTGCTGGTGGACGCGGTGAAGGAGATCCTCACCGGCTATAAGATGGACGCCCGTGTGCTGGACCTGTGCTGCGGCAGCGGCTGCATCACCTGCGCCATCGCCCGGGAGCTGCCTGCCACCAAGCTGGTGGCGGTGGACCTGAGCGCCAGCGCCCTGGAGGTGTGCCGCAAAAACGTCACCGACCATAAGCTGAACTCCCGGGTACTCTGCATCCAGGCCGACGCCACGTCTTCTCCCCCCCTGGGCATCGGCAATTTTGACGTTATCGTCTCCAATCCCCCGTACATAGCCAGCGGCGAAATTCCGGGGCTGGACCGCTCCGTCCGGGATTATGAGCCCATCTGGGCCCTGGACGGCGGCGAGGACGGGCTTCGCTTCTACAAGGCAATTATCAAGTATTGGAAATCCATCCTGCGCCCCGGCGGCTTTTTGGTGTTCGAGGTGGGCGAGGGTCAGGCCCAGGCAGTCAGCGAGATGCTGATGTCCGCCGGCTTCAGCCGCACCGCCACCCGGAAGGACACCCAGGGCATTGACCGGGTGGTCATCGGCAAAATGTAAAACCTGCTATATAAAATCTGTTCAGACTGTGAGGAGAAGCAAATGGCTGAGAAAAAGAAAGTCCCCGCTGTGGTGGCCCCTGCCAACAGCGATAAGAAAAAAGCGCTGGAGACCGCCATCGCCAAGATCGAGAAAGACTACGGCAAGGGCACCATCATGCGCCTTGGCGACGATATATCCGTCAATGTGGAGGCCCTGTCCACCGGCTCCCTGTCCCTGGACCTGGCCCTGGGCATCGGCGGCGTCCCCCGTGGCCGTATTGTGGAAATCTACGGGCCTGAGGCTTCCGGTAAGACCACCCTGGCCCTGCATGTGGTGGCTTCCGCCCAGAAAAACGGCGGTGACGCCGCCTATATCGACGTGGAGCACGCGCTGGAGCCGGCCTATGCCCGGGCTCTGGGCGTGGACATTGACTCCCTGCTGATCTCCCAGCCGGACACCGGCGAGCAGGCCCTGGACATTGCCGAGTCTCTGGTGCGCTCCGGCGCCATCGATGTGCTGGTGGTGGACTCTGTCGCCGCCCTGATCCCCCGGGTGGAGCTGGAGGGCGAGGTAGGCGACACCGTGGTGGGCGCCCTGGCCCGTCTGATGAGCCAGGCCATGCGCCGCCTGGCCGGCGCCATCTCCAAGAACAACTGCACCGTCATCTTCATCAACCAGCTGCGCCAGAAGATCGGCGTCATGTACGGCAACCCGGAGACCACCCCCGGCGGCCTGGCCCTGAAGTACTATGCCTCCGTCCGTATCGATGTCCGCCGCATCGAAACCTTGAAAAACGGCGGCGAAATGATCGGCAACCGCACCCGGGCCAAGGTGGTGAAGAACAAGGTGGCTCCCCCCTTCCGTGAGGCGGAGTTTGACATCATGTACGGCGAAGGCATCTCCAAGGTGGGTGAGATCATCGACCTGGGCGTGAAGCTGGAGATCATCGACAAGGCCGGTGCCTGGTACACCTGCAACGGCCAGCGCATCCAGGGCCGGGACGGCGTGCGGGATTACCTGCTGTCCAACCCCGAGGCCTGCGACGCCATTGAGAAGGAGATCCGGGAAAACGCCTATAAGCTGCTGAGCCCCCAGGCCCGCAAGGCCGCTCAGGTCTCCGGCCGTGGCAACGTTCCCGCCGTGGACGTCAGCGCCGCGGACTTTGACGAGGAATAAGCCTTGCTTATCACCGCCATACGCCAGACCGCCCCTGGCCGGCTCACCGTCGCCTTTGAGGACGGGACGGAACTGAAAAGCACCCTCTCCGCCGTTACCGACCTGCGGCTCTATTCCGGCCGGGAGCTGGACGAGGAAGAACTTGCAGCCCTCCGTCTCTCCTCCGGCCGGGCTCTGGCCCGGGAAAAGGCGCTGGAACTGCTGTCCCGCCGCCCCATGTCCCGGCAGGAGCTGAAAAGCAAGCTGATCCAGAAAGGCCAGGACGAGGACACCGCGGAATACTGCGCCGCCTGGCTTTGCGACAATGGCCTTTTGGATGACGAGAGCTATGCCGCCGCCGTCACCCGGCACTATGCCGCCAAGGGCTACGGCCCCGGCCGCATCCGTGGGGAGCTTTCCCGCCGTGGCGTGGACCGGGAGCTGTGGGACAGCGCCCTGGACCAGATGCCGGACAGCAGCGGCAAGCTGGATAAATTCATCGCCGCCCGGCTGAAGGACCCCACCGACCGGGACCAGGTGCGCAAAGTCACCGCCGCTCTGTACCGCCGGGGCCATTCCTGGGAGGACATCCGCGCCGCCCTGCGCCGTTTCGACGCGGAGCCGGAAGAAGAATGAGTTTCTTCCCTTTTCGGAAGATTGGAGAAAAAAACGTACAATGGAAAAAACATTTGCCATGATATCCCTTGGCTGTGCCAAGAATCTTGTGAACAGTGAGCAGATGCTCTACCTCATGAGCGAGGCCGGCTATACCCTCATGCCGGAGCCGGAGGGGGCCGACCTGGTCATTATCAACACCTGCGGCTTTATCGACGCCGCCAAGAGCGAGGCCATCGACAACATTCTCCAGATGGCGGAGCTGAAAAAGGCCGGCCAGCTGGGCGGCATCATCGTCACCGGCTGTCTCAGTGAGCGCTATCAGGACAGCATCCAGGCCGAACTGCCGGAGATTGACGCCGTCCTGGGCGTGGGCAGCTTCGGCGAGATCGTGGAAGCCGCCAACGCCGTCATGGCCAAAACCGGCTACCGCAGCTTCGGCGACAGCAGCGCCCCCATCGAGGAGACCCCCCGTGTGGTCTCCACCGGGCCGGGCTGGGCCTACCTGCGCATCGCCGAGGGCTGCAACAATTTCTGTGCCTTCTGCGCCATCCCCTTCATCCGTGGCCGCTACCGCTCCCGCTCCCTGGAAAACATTCTGGAGGAAGCCCGGGACCTGGCAGAGCACGGCGTGAAGGAGCTGATCGTCATCGCCCAGGACATCACCCGCTACGGCACCGACCTTTACGGTGAGCGATGCCTGGCACGGCTGTGCCGGGAGCTTTCAAAAATCGAGGGCATTGAGTGGATTCGGCTCCACTACCTCTATGTGGACCAGTTTGACGATGAGCTGATCGATGAGATCGCCCACAATGATAAAATTGTCAAATACTTGGATATCCCCATCCAGCATATCAATAACCACATCCTGAAAACCATGAACCGCCGGGGCACCGGGGACGATATCCGCGCCCTGTTCAGCAAGCTTCGCCTGAAAATCCCCGGTCTGGTGCTGCGCACCAGCCTGATTGCCGGCCTTCCCGGCGAGGGGGAGGCAGAGTTTGAGGAGCTGTGCGACTTCCTCCGGGAGGCCCGGATTGAGCGGGTGGGCGTGTTCCCCTTCTCCCCGGAGGAGGGCACTCCCGCTGCCGCCATGGACCATGTGGACGCGGAAACCGCCCAGCGCCGTGCCGACCTGATTATGGAGCTGCAGGCCCCCATCATGGAGGACTTCTGCCAGCGCTTCGCCGGCCAGACCCTCCGGGTGCTCTATGAGTACTACGACGAGGACAGCGGTTACCATGTGGGCCGCAGCTACGCCGACTCCCCGGATATTGACGGCCTTGTCCTTTTCTCCGGCGACTGTCAGGAGGGGGACATGGTGGACGTGCTGATTCAGTACAGTGAGGACGGCTTGCTCTACGGTGAGCAGGTATAAGGCCGAAAGGAGATACAGAATGAACACAACAGCCAATAAGATCACCATTTTTCGCATCCTTCTCATCCCCGTATTTCTGGTTCTGGCCTACATGGGCCAGCGGTACTGGGCCTTGGCGGTTTACATAATCGCTTGCCTGTCTGACATGGCCGACGGCTACATCGCCCGCCACTATAACCAGATCTCCAACTTTGGCAAGTTTATGGACCCCCTGGCGGATAAAGTCCTGGTGCTGGCCGCCATGTGCTTCTTTATCGAGAACGGCCAGATGCCCGGCTGGGCTGTGGTCATCGTGCTCTTCCGGGAGTTTGCGGTGTCCGGCCTGCGGCTGATTGCCGTGGAGCAGCAGCGGGTCATTGCCGCCGCCTGGTCCGGCAAGATCAAAACCGCCTGCACCATGGTGGGCCTGTGCGTCATGCTCTTTACCTCCCATCCCCTGGTGAACCTGATCGTCACCTGGGTCATCGTGATTACCACTCTTTATTCCGGTATCGAATATTTCTACGTCAACCGGGACGTGTTCAAAAATGCTGATTGAGGTGAAATGAAATGAAACTGTACAATTCCGCCACCCGCACCAAGGAAGAATTTGTTCCCAATCATCCCGACATCGTAAAGATGTACACCTGCGGCCCCACCGTTTACCACTTTGCCCATATCGGCAACCTGCGCTCCTACATCATGGAGGACGTGCTGGAGAAGTACCTGCGCTACGCCGGCTATAACGTGAAGCGTGTCATGAACATCACCGACGTGGGCCACCTGACCTCCGATGCCGACGAGGGCGAAGATAAGATGCTCAAGGGCGCCAAGCGGGAGCATAAGACCGTCATGGAGATCGCCAAGTTCTATACCGACGCCTTCTTCTCCGACTGCGCCAAGCTGAACATCAAGACTCCCGACGTGGTGGAGCCTGCCACCAACTGCATTGACGACTATATCCGCATCATCTCCAAACTGATGGACACCGGCTATGCCTACTTTGCCGGCGGCAACGTGTACTTTGACACCTCCAAGCTGGAGAAATACTATGTCTTCAATGACTTCAACGAGGAAGACCTGGCCGTGGGCGTCCGCGAGGGCGTGGAGGAGGACAGCAACAAGCGCAATAAGAACGACTTTGTCCTCTGGTTCACCAAGTCCAAGTTTGAAGATCAGGCCCTGAAGTGGGATTCTCCCTGGGGCGTGGGCTACCCCGGCTGGCACATTGAGTGCTCCGGCATTTCCATGAAGCACCTGGGCGAGGACCTGGATATCCACTGCGGCGGCATTGATAACGCTTTCCCCCACCACACCAATGAAATTGCCCAGTCTGAGGCCTACCTGGGCCACAAATGGTGCAATTATTGGATGCATGTCCTCCACCTAAACACCAATTCCGGCAAGATGAGCAAGTCCAAGGGCGAGTTCCTTACCGTCTCCCTGCTGGAGGAAAAGGGCTATGATCCCCTGGCCTACCGCCTCTTCTGCCTCCAGAGCCACTACCGCAAGAGCCTGGTATTCTCCTGGGAGAATCTGGATAACGCCCAGGTGGCCTACAACAAGCTGATTACCAAGGTGGCCGCCCTCAAGCCCGGTGACGGCGAAGTGGATCAGGAAGCCCTCGCTGCCCTGCGCCAGAAGTTCACCGCCGCCCTGGATAACGACCTGAACAGCTCCCTGGCCGTGACCGCCCTGTACGACGTGCTGAAGGCCAAGACCAACGACGAGACCAAGCTGGCCGCTATTGCTGACTTTGACCGGGTGCTGAGCCTGGACCTGATCGCCAAGGGTGAGAAGAAGCGGGAAGAATTGAAGAATCAGGCCGTCACCGCCGGCCAGTTCACCATCGTCTCCGAGTCCGGCGAGAGCGACCCCCAGGTGGAAGCTCTGATTCAGGCCCGCCAGGACGCCAAGAAGGCCAAGAACTTTGCCGAGGCTGACCGCATCCGTGACGAGCTAAAAGCTGCCGGTATTGAGCTGACCGACATTCCCCACGGCGCCAAGTGGAAGCGGATTTGATCCAATAAAAACAAAAACAAACATCCGAAGCAGGTTTTTCCTGCTTCGGATGTTTTTCTCCTCCCAAAGGCTCCCCTTCTCAAGGGGAGCTGGCGGCGAAGCCGACTGAGAGGTTCATCACGAAAAAAGAACTGCCTTTGGAAGTAGTTCTTTTTTATGTAAACCAATTTTTGATTATGTAAACTGTCGTTTGCATAGTTCTTTTACAACCTGCCCCACGCTGCGATGGGCGACACTGCGGGGCTCAAACCGAATGGCGGAGTAGATTCCCTGCATCACCAGCCCCGCCCCAAAGGTGGTGACCACCGTGCCGATGCCCACCGGGCCACCCAGCAGCCAGCCCGCCAGCAGCACCGCCGCCCACAGCAGCACCTCCACCAGTCCGATGGGCACCCGGGGCAGCCGCTTGCCCAGGGCCACCAGCAGCGTGTCCCTGGGGCCGCAGCCCTGGCCCGCCTTCATATACACAGCCATCCCCAGCGCCATCAGCGCCATGCCCAGCAGCAGACACAGCAGCCCCAGCCACAGGCTGTCATTTTCCGGCAGCGGGTTCAGCCAGTTGAACATCTGGATGAAATTGCCGGTGAGCAGCGCGTCGATCACCGTTCCAAAGCCGATTTTTTCCCCCAGCAAGAGGTCGATAAGCAGCACCAAAAGCGATATACCTGTCATTGCCAGGCCGTAGTTCAGCGGCGTGTGATAGCTGATCCCCATGCCCAAACAGTCCCAGGGAGCCAGGCCCAGATTGGCATAAATGGTCAGATGCACCCCCAGCGCAAAGACCAGCAGCCCTGCGCAGATCTGCACCCATTGTATAAAAATCAACTTTCTACTCATGGAAGCTTCACCTCTTTTTCGCCCATTATAGTCTTTTTCCCCTGCTCCTGCAATGGGTAAAAGTATACATGATTCTTGCTTTCCTTGCCCTGAAATTTATATTTATTCGTTTTCCCCAGTGTTCTGCTGTCCTTCCGCTCCCACAGTTTACAAACAGTTCACAGGAACCCCCCGGAAATTGATGCTCCGTTTATTTTATTTCGGTATATTCAGGGCAATAATAGATAGAGAAGGAGCATTTCCATGAAAAATTCAACGCTGGGCGCCATCATGCAAAAGACCTTTGCCAAAAGTGTCACCGGCTGCGGCCTCATTCTCGACCAGGATAACGACTCCTGGTGGGACGAGATCAGCGCCATTCCCCCCGGCTTCATCAGCAGCGAGGAAAACAGCCGCATCGTCATCCATGACTGGAAAAACCACCATTAACACCCCGGCACCAGAAAAGTCCGCTGAAGCATCAGCGGGCTTTTTCCATGCTCGGTCTTGCTTTTTTTCTCCCCGGTGCTATACTGTGTTCATACTTTTCTGGCCGAAAGAAGGAAGCACAATGACCATTCTCCCGGTAAGCCCTGCCGACGCGGCAGAGCTGCTTGCAATCTATGCCCCCTATGTGCGTGATACCGCCATATCCTTTGAGTATGAAGTCCCCAGCTTGTCTGCGTTTCGTCAGCGGATTGAAACGACTTCCGCCCGTTTCCCCTACCTGAAAGCCGTTGACGCGCAGGGCCATATTCTGGGCTATGCCTATGCCAGCTCCTTTAAAAACCGCAAGGCCTACGATTGGTCTGTTGAGCTGAGTATTTACATCCGCCAGGATAAGCGGAGAGGCGGCCTGGGCCGGGCGCTCTATGAAGCGTTGGAGGCCTCTCTGCGCCGCATGGGCATCCTGAATCTGAATGTCTGCATTGCCGTCCCCAAAGTCCCGGATGTCCACCTAAATTTTGACAGTCTCCGTTTTCACGAAAGGATGGGCTATACTCTGGTGGGCACCTTTCATGACAGCGGCTATAAGTTTGACACCTGGTATGACATGGTCTGGATGGAAAAAATGATCGGGCCTCACAGGGCTCCGCAGCAGCCGGTTGCCTTTGGCTGCTGGACGGTTGACTGAACTTCCAAACCTCACAAAACCCAGAGCCAAACCGAGTGGTTTGGCTCTGGGTTTTTCGTTATCGATGAAACTCAATCCTGGGGCTTCATTGTCGGGACGAAATGGTACATCATTCACTTGCTGTTCTATCATCTGC
>CAMCCC010000026.1 GCA_945873205.1 uncultured bacterium | reverse complement strand
AGGTGATCTGCCCGAATTTTGACTGTCCTTTTTGTCCTTTCTGTCCCATGGGTATCATTAGAAAACCGTCCATATCCGGGGGTTACTCCCAGCCATGGACGGTTCTGTGTATATAGAAAATAATAATTTATCGTTTATATTCTTATAACGATTGTCATTTTACCAAGCCCTGTCTTTTCAGACCATGGCCGCATCAAATCCGGGCATACAATTTGCTTATGGCCGGAAATGTTCGAAATATCCCCGGTTTCCTTCCAAAAACATCCCCAGAACGGGAATAAATAAAAAATTACCGTTGTTGAAATTGTATCAACAACGGTAACTGATTTGCCGACCTTGCTGATGTTATCTATAAGACCTTTCCCCAAAACATCCCCTATTGGGGTACCATTCTTGAGCCCCAGATCCATGCCTATCACGGCTATTGGGACGGCAAACATGCGCCGGGCATCAAGGATTTTTCCGCATCGCTGCTGGCGGCCCACAATTTGCTCCGGGCCCACGGCAAAATGGTGAAGGCCTTCCGCGCCTCCGACGCTGAAGGAGAGATCGGCATTACCAATTATCTTCCCTATCACTTTCCCATCTCCGACTCCCCAGAGGACCTGGCGGCGTGCAGGCGCTGGGACGGCGTCTGGAACCGGTGGTTCCTTGATCCCCTGTTCAAAGGCGCCTACCCGGAGGACATGGCGGAATACTATCTGTCAAAGGGCGTCGTTTTGCCAAAGATCGACCAGGGCGATATGGAGTTGATCGCAAGCCCCACAGACTTCCTGGGTCTGAACTATTATTACAGCTATTTTATCGGCGCAGGCGATGAGCGCTGGCCGCTGGACGTGAAGGTCGTAAAACCCGCTGACAGAGCGTACACAGCCATGAACTGGGCCATCTGTCCGGACGGCTTTTACAATACCCTTATGCGCTGCTGGCGCGATTACGGGAAAAAGATCATCGTCACCGAAAACGGCTGCGCCTTTGACGATGAGATCAGCGCCGACGGCATGGTCCACGATCCGAAGCGTATCGACTATCTCCAAGAGCATATAACGGCCCTTCACAGAGCCATCCAGGACGGCGCAGACATCAGAGGATATATGTTCTGGTCCTCCTTTGACAACTTTGAATGGGCACTGGGCTATGGAAAACGTTTCGGACTTACCTATGTGAACTATGAAACCCAGCAGCGCATCATCAAGGACAGCGGTAGATGGTACGCAAAGCTGATTGAGAACAACGGACTGTAAGAAGGAGAACGCCATGGTTAAAATCGTTGTGAAATTCAAGATCATTGAAGGGATGGAGGATGCGTACCTCAATGATCTCAAGCCCTGTATTCTGGCCACACGGCAGGAAGAGGGCTGCCTTGAGTATACGGCTTTCTGGAATGGGGAGGAGCGCGTTCTCACCCTTTTTGAGTGCTTCAAAGATGGGGAAGCTGCGGCAAAACACCTGGAATACCCGCACTTTGCCGTGGACTTCAAGGCGCTGAAAAAGTACTACGCCGAAAAAGCGGTGGCTGAACGTTATGAGGACCCCATCATATGAATGAAGCCGCGGTAAAAAATTTCATTGCTTCAGCGGCTATCGGCCCCGACAGCGTGGATGCGGAGCTTTTTATCCGCAGCTTTATGGCTGAGATGCAGAAGGGCGTGGATAAAAAAGAGAGTTCTTTACCCATGATTCCCACCTATGTCAGCTGTGACCGGAAGCTCCCTTTGGGAAAATACGCTGTGGCGATCGACGCCGGCGGCACAAATTTCAGAACCGCCCTTCTGAAATTTACGGAGGATGGCGCGAGCCTTGAGCAGTTTCAGTCTTATCCCATGCCCGGCACCAGAGGCAAAGTGACTTGGCAGGAATTTATCGGCTTTGCCGCCGATTGTATACGCCCTCTTATGCGTTTTACCGACCGGATCGGCCTCTGTATCTCTTTCCCCACTGAGGTCACACCTGAACGCGACGGCATCATCTGCCGCTTTACCAAGGAAGTCAATATTGAGGGCTTTGAAGGCCGGCGGGTGTGTGAGGATCTGCTGGATGCGCTGGATATCGACGGCGCTCAGGCCATAGTCCTTAACGACACCACGGCTGTACTTCTCAGCGGTCTGGTAAACCACGCAGATCCGGAGGGTCTGATCGGCCTGATCAATGGCACAGGCACGAACGCCTGCTGCATTCTGCCCTGCAGTCGCCTGCGTATGGGCCAGGGAAATATGATCGTGGATATCGAGTCGGGTAGTTTTATGCCGCCCCGGAGAAGCGAAACAGACCTGTATCTGGACGCCCATACAAATTCCCCCGGCGTATATCCGGAGGAAAAACTTGTTTCCGGGGCATACCTTGGCGAGATTTGCCGGCTTGCCCTACTCCAAGCCGCGAAAGAAGGTCTTTTCAGCGCTTTATGCGCGGAAAAGCTCTCAGCGCTTGAAGAATTCACTACCGCCGAGGCGGACGGCTTCGGGGCCGGGGAGGAGAGCGGAATATTCTCTGCGCCTGATGATATCCTGACTGCCCGCATGATTATCCAAGCGGTGTTTAAACGCGCCGCGAAGCATATTGCCTGTATTCTCTCCGCTGTCATACGCTATACAGAGATTGAAGAAGGACACAGCGTGGTGATATCCGCTGACGGCTCCGTGTTCAGGAAAAGCCGGCTGTTCCGTCCCGCGCTGGAGGAATATGTCTCCGTGTTAGCCGCAGGGTGGCCTGTAACATACATGGAAATGGAAAACTCCACGATCATCGGAACCGCCATCGGCGCGCTCATCAATGAATAAACTGGCGTCGTCGATCAAAGCATTGTTTTAGGTTCTATAATAAATGTTGGGGTAGCGAGGCCGAAAGGCAGAGCTACGCCCAACATTTTTCATTATTATTAAAAAAGAGTAGAGCATAGAAGAAAAATCCTTTAAGATAAAAGTACCCCTACCTCACCAGAAAGGAAAGCCCCTATGCTCTACGAAGATTATACTGCAAAATTGCTTGGATTGGAAGATGTAATCATCAAAAAAGGCTGGGAAGACGAAAGCGCCCACCATATAGAGCTTGAGCTGCCCCGCCGTAAGCATATCTGCCCATGCTGTGGAGCGGAAACAGATCGGATTCACGACTACCGAAAGCAGAAGATCAAGGATATATCTGCTTTTGGCAAGGACGTCTGTCTTCATCTTCGCAAGCGGCGGTATGTATGCGACGACTGTGGGAAACGGTTTTATGAGAGGAACAGCTTTCTCCCACGCTACCATCGCATGACGAGCCGCAAGAATGCCCGCATCATCGAGGACTTTCGGGATACCGTTTCGGCCTCCTACATAGCCAGAAAGCATAATATCTCTACAACGACAGCGCTCCGTTATTTTAACCTGGTCAATTACTCCTGCAAAGCGCTTCCGCAGGTACTGTCCATCGACGAATTCAAAGGTAATGCTGGCGGGGAGAAGTACCAGACGATCCTGACAGACGCCAGGGGCCGAAAGATCATAGATATTCTTCCCAATCGCAAAAAGGCAGATATGATCCGCTATTTCTGTCATTTTAAGAACCGAAAAGAGGTTAAGTATGTTGTCATCGACATGAATCCTCATTTCCGGGAAGTCGCCGAGATTTGTTTCCCTCGGGCCACCATTGTGATTGACCGTTACCACGTCACAAGACAAGCGATTTGGGCCCTGGAACGGGTGCGCAAGGAGGAACAGAAGCATCTTTCGGCAGACTGGAGAAGGTTTTGCAAGCATTCCAAGGCCCTTCTGAATAAGCCGCCTAACAAGCTGAAAGAGGAGGAACGAGAAAAGCTGCGTATCATCCTTGGCCTTTCAACAAGGCTGGAGCAAGCCTACTTCCTCAAAACGACTTCCTGTTCCTTATGCACTCACCAAACTCCGAGGCAGCTGAAGAGTTGCTTGCTGACTGGATCTACCGCGCCGAATCCTCCCATCTGCCTGAATTCCGAGAATGTACCAGAGCGATTCACAACTGGGGTAAGCTGATCCTTAACTCCTTTGACGTTCCTTTTACTAATGGCTATACCGAGGGCTGCAACGACAAAACCAAAGTCTTGAAACGCGTTTGCTATGGCGTGCGCAACTTCTCCCGTTTCCGCAACAGAATCCTCCATTGTGCCTCATGACACCTAAGAAGAAGGAGCATGTGGCGCGCCACATACTCCTTCTTCTTAGGTTTTCTTCTTTTGTCCTACCCCAACTATTGACATAGAACCAAAAAAGAGAGCGTGTTGCATTTTTGATGCTTCACGCTCTCTTTATTTCGGTTTTCAGCGTATTGGAAAAATTGCCTCAGCAGGTGGCGCCGCCGACCAGGTGCAGCTTTGCCTCCAAAATGGCCTGTTTTCTTTCAAGAATCTCGTCGGACAGCATCTGTGCCACGAAGTTATCAAAGCCGATGCGGTCAACCGTGCGGCCGAAGCGCTCGCCGGTGATTCCCTGCTCACGGTAGATCAGCAGCGCCTTTTCAATGAGCTTCATCACTTCGTCCTCAGAATAGACGCCGGGCATGGGCGTACCGAGACGCTGGGTTTTTCCCCAGATGCCGCCCAGGGTGATCATATAGCCGCGTTTCTTTTCTTCAATGCTGTCAAAGTTGCATGCGCCAACACATTTGCCGCAATTGGTGCACTTCTCCTCGTCGATAACGAGCGTACCGGTATCGTCCTGATATGCTGCGTGAACAGGGCACTTGCCCACCACCGAGCACTTTTTGCAGCCATTGCACATGTCGGGATCGTAATCGGGGACGCTCTGTCCGATGATGCCGAAGTCGTGAAGACCGGGCTTTACGCAGTTGTTGGGGCAGCCGCCAATGCCGATTTTAAACTTATGGGGCAGCTTTACGGTGTGCCAGCTCAGGTAGAATTCGCGGAAAATTCTCTCGCCGAACTTCTGGGTGTCCGCAAGGCCATGTACGCATACTGTGCCCTTGCAGGGAACAACGGGGCGAACCACAGAACCGGTGCCGCCTACCGCCAGGCCGACAGCCTCCATATCGGCAATAAGCGCTTCTACATTTTCATATGTAACACCCTGGATCTCAACGGTGAGACGGGTGGTCATCGCCACGCTGCCGTTGCCGTATTTTCTGGCAGCGTCAGTTACTGCCTGGATCTGTTCCTGGCTGAATATACCGGCCGGGGACACAACGCGTGCGATAAAAATTTCATTGTTTTTGGTGCTGACAATTCCTCTGCCCTTGAGGGCTTTTCTTTCTTCCGCAGTAATGTTAAGCATAATTATCCTCCCTGTATCTGCATTTGTTTATTTGGTGATCATTCGTTGTATTCCAGGGCCTTGTTGAACATGGTGCCGCCCTCAACAACGTAAACCCTGTTATAGCCGTACCGCTTCATGCGGTTTTCCGCCATATAGCTGTTCTTGCCCTCCAGGCATACAAGGGCGATCTTTGCGTCGGTGGGAACGCCGTCGATCACACCGTCAATGGATCCGACGTCCACATGGCGCAGCGTGGGAACCACCGGCGTCTTGCCCACGTCAAGGGTGATCCAGTCGTCCTCCACATTCAGATCCGCCAATGTTCCGCCCACAAGGCCGCCGTCCATCTTGTTCATCAGCGCATTCGCCGCGACGGCAAAAGGATGGATGGGGGTGGAGAAGGGCGGGGAGTATGCAAAGTCCATATCGTCAAAGCTGTCCAGCGTCGCGCCCAGAGAAATCGCGGCAACGCCGATATCCACGATCTTGTCAACATTTCCCTTGCCCAACACCTGGACGCCCAGCAGCCTGCGGCTTTCCTTTTCGGCCACCATGCGTATGCTGAAGTGTTCCATTCCCGGGAAAAACTTTGCCTTATCATAGCAGGTGATGGTCACATACTCCGCGTCGATTCCGGCTGCCCGTGCCGCGTCGATTCCAAAGCCTGTTTTTCCGGCGCGCATTCCCGGCAGCTGGAGCACGATGGTCTGCAAAACGCCGCGGAACGGATGCCTTGCCGTGCCGGCTACAGCCTTGGCACAATGGCGGCCCTCAATGTTGGCGGAGGAGCCCATAGGCGTCCACATGTCTTTCCCGGTGATCAGACTCCTGGCCATGGCGCAGTCTCCGGCGGAATATATGTCCGGGTCGCTGGTCTGCATATAGTCGTTGACGACGATCACGCCGCGGTCTGTCATTTCTATGCCGGAGTCTTTTAACCATTCGGTATTGGGTCTGACCCCCACGGCCATAATGACCATGTCCGTTTTGACCGCGCGCCTGCCTGTCCGTACCTTCTGGACCTTGCCCTCTCCCTCTATGGCGTTGACGCTGTCATTGGTGAAAACCGGGATCCCGGCCTCTCCCAGAAGATTTTCAATAAAGTCCGCAAAATCCGCGTCAAAGCCCGGGAGAATGTGGGGCGCCATATCAATGATACTGGCGCGCACCCCCAGATTTGTCAGGTTTTCCGCCATTTCCACGCCGATCATACCGCCGCCCACGATGACGGCGCGTTTTTCCTCTCCGGATTCTGCCGCCGCCTTGATCTTATCCGCGTCATCGGGATCCCGCAGCGTGTACACGCCGGGAAGATCCATTCCCGGAATGTTGGGAACCACGGGACGGGCGCCGGTTGTGAGGACCAGCTTATCGTAGCCGTAGCTGAGCTCCTCCCCGGTCTCCACATTGCGGGCAAAAACCGTTTTTGCCGCAGGATCGAGCTTTGTGGCCTCTATACCGGTGATCAGGTTTACTCCCGTAAGCCGGGAATAGCTCTCCGGCGTATTTTCGAGCAGAGACGCTCTGTCCTTGATGACGCCGCCGATATAATACGGCAGGCCGCAGGCCGCATATGAGATGTATTTTCCCTTGGATATCACCGTAATCTCGGCGGTATCTCCAAGCTCTCTTTTCAGCTTTGCCGCGGTCTTTGTACCGGCCGCGACAGCGCCGACAACCAATATTTTCATTTTTCTTTCCTCCGTGAAGCCCTTAGTTCATCAGATTCAGGTGGAAAGCAAAGCCCTGTATTTCGTCCTTGAGATAAACATGGCGAAGCGTCCCATCTTCTTTGTATTTTGCCGTAGACATATCCGCTTCAATGCCAAGGGTTCTCAAATAGTCCAGCGCAAGCGATACAGAGTTTGTCTCCATCCCAATATGGCCATGTGTTCCCCGGCCTATAAATCTGACGATCTCAAACATATCGGAAACAAAGTTCGAATTATTTCCGGAACGGACATAAGTGCAGAACATTCTGGCCATTTTCTCTGCTGTGGCACGGGACTCGGCAGCGCTGCCGGTATTGATGCCCACATGGGCCAGCCGGATCACCAGTCCTTCCGGATAAGTATCCATGATTTCATCCATAGCGACGCTCCTCTCAGGCCGGAGACGCCGTGTGTCTGAGCCTGAACGTCTGAAGCAGGAACACAAGACCCGCTAGGCAGAGGCCACAGGCATCCGTCACCAGACCGCCGTCCACCAGCAGCAGCGCGGCACCCAGCAGGCAGATCCGTTCATACCATTTGGCGTCGGTACGAAGGAAGCCGATGGTGCTGGACGACAGCAGATATACGCCCACGAGGGCAGTAATGATACTGATAATAATACGAAGAACCGTGCCTTCTAAAAGCAGCGTGGGAGAATAGATAAACATATAGGGGATGATAAACGCCGCAAGGCCCACGCGGACGGCTGTCCATCCAACCTTGTTGGGATTTGCTTCGGCAATGCCAGCGCCTGCGAATGCCGCCAGGGCGACAGGAGGCGTAATGGAGGACAGACAGGCATAGTAGAAAACAAACAGGTGAGCATGTTCCACAGGAATTCCCAGCTTGACCATGGCAAGCGGGGCAACGGTGGCGGCGACGATATATGCCGCGCTGGTGGGAAGCCCCATGCCGAGGATAATGCAGGCGAGCATCGTGAGCAGCAGCGTGGGCAGCAGCTTGTTCTGTGCCACTGTCAGAATAATAGAGGACAGTTTCAGGCCCAGACCGGACATATTTACAACGCCGATCAGAATACCGACCACCGCGGTGCAGATACCTGCTGCCACGGCCTGTTTTGCGGCCTTCTCGCAGATGCGGACGATGGTTTTCAGCGAAAGACGGGAATTCTTGCGGAGAGAAGAGATGACAAACAGCGCAATGATGCTCCAGAATGCGCAGAAATTTGTGGAAAAGCCTGCACAGATCAGGCCAACCAGCATGATGACAGGGATCAGAAGGTGCCAATACTGCTTTGTAAGCTCCCAGGCCGCAGGCAGATTTTCCTTAGAAATACCGCTCAGCCCCTTTTTGCGGGCTTCAAAGTCTACCGCGAACCAAAGGGCCACATAGTACAGCACCGCAGGCACCAGCGCCATAATAATGATGTTTCTATAAGAAATGCCCAACATCTCTGCCATGATAAAGGCCGCCGATCCCATAACAGGCGGCATGATCTGACCGCCGGTAGACGCGACCGCTTCAACGGCGCCTGCAAAATGATTGTCATATCCGGTTCTCTTCATCAGAGGGATCGTAAAGGCTCCGGTGGTAACAACATTGGCAACAGCGTTGCCGCTGATCATCCCCATAAATCCGCTGGAGAGAATGGAGATCTTTGCCGGTCCGCCGGGCTTGTCTCCGCACAGGGACATCGCCAGGTCACAGAGATAACGGCTCAGGCCGGTCTCTCCCAGGATGACGCCAAAAAAGATAAACAGATAGATGAAGGTGCAGGATGTTCCGAGGGGGATGCCCATGATACCCTCATTACCGAGGTACAATTGGGCAATGATACGGCGCAGGGAAAAGCCCTTGTGCTGCAGAAGCCCAGGGATATACTGACAAGTGAAGGCGTAAAGCACAAAGATTCCCACAAGAACAGGCAGGACCCAGCCCTGAACACGCCATGTGGCATACAGCACGGAAATGATCGTAATGATGCCGAAAATATAGTCTGTGGTGATCACAGCTCCATTACGCAGGGTCAGCGCGTCATAGTTAAAGCAGATATAAAGCGCGCCCGCAGCCCCGAGTACAGCCATGATCCAGTCAAAAACCAGATATTTGTTTTTCCCGTTTTTCCCTACAGCCTTACGGAATGTAGGATAAACCAGGTAGATGAGCACAAGAATGAACGCAAGGTGAATCGCACGCTGTTTATTCAGATTGAGAAAGCTGAAGCCGGCAATATACATCTGATAAACAGCCATAAGGATGGAAATTACCGTAACCGCTTTTTTTGTAAAGCCTTCAGATTTTACAAAATTTGATTCAGTGTCATATTTTTTCAGGAGTTCATCTACATCCTGTTCGCTGACCTCAGAATTGATTTTTTCCTCGGCTGCTGTGCTGACCTGATCATTTTCCGCAGTTCTTTTCCCGGGGTCACTAATTTCAGACAATGTCCAAGACCTCCTTTTCGTCAAACGGCAGGCGGAAGCCTGCCGTTTGATGCTGAAAGTAGCTGAGTTTGTGGTGAAAAATCATATTTCAGGGATCTGGTAGCCATGCTCGGTATACCAGGCAAGAGCGCCGGGGTGCATGGGGATTACCATACCGATGCCGGCATTCTCAGGGAGAATCGTGGCGCCGGCCTTGTGCGTCAGCACAAGATTTTCGTTATCCTGGTAAATGCAGTCAAGGAACCAGTATGCCAGTTCATCAGGCAGGTCGGCACGGCAGAGAATGTAGTTGACAACCGCCACGGTCTTGACGTCTTCCGACTGATTCTCATAAGTGCCTGCGGGAATGGTATAGGGGATGAACGAGGGATTCTCCGTGCAGATCTCGTCAATGATCTTCTCGTCAATGGACAGGAGCTTGCAGTTTCCGCTGGTCATCAGCGTAATCATACCGGAGGAGCCCAGCGCCGCGTTTGCGAGAACACCGTCCAGCTGATTGTTGGAGATCAGATCGTTCGCCTGGCTTTCGCCCACATACTGTTCGCTGACGTCGTCACGGTCAAGATAATCAAGGCCGTACTTGCCGAGGATCAGGCGTGCGTTGAGCTCAGTCGTGCTGCCGGCGTTGCTGACGCCGAAGCTTTTGCCTTTCAGGTCTGCCACAGACTGAATGCTGTCATCGTTTCTAACCACGATCTGGACCACCTGTTCATAGCCGTAGGCAACGCTGGCCAGGTTGCTGAACTGGTTGCCTTCATAGGTGTTTATGCCCAGGTATGCGTCGCGCGCGGTGTTGTTTGCCGCCCAGCCGAAATCTGCCTCGCTGTTTTCCAGCAGTTCAAGGATAGCGGGCGTGCCGGTGGTGGATTCCGCCGTGGCATTGAAAACATCAGGCGCCAGGTTGTTCAGGGAAAGTGCCATTGCGTTTGCGAGCAGGAACATGGTTCCGCTGCTGGAGCCGCCCGCAATGCTTACCATGGTCGGGCTGGTGGGGCGCGTCATGGCAACGGCCTCGGGCTCCGCGGAGGGTTCAGCCGAGGGCTCGGTCGAGGGTTCTGCAGCAGGAGGCGTCGAGGGCTCGGCAGAAGGGCTTGAGCCGCATGCCGCCAGCGCCAGCACCATTGCCAGTGCGAGAAGAAGTGCCAGGATTTTTTTCATTTTTTTGATTTCCTTTCTACATTGTATTTGTATATCATGCGGGGGAATGCTCCCCCGCACACATTCAGATAACTGTGGTAAAGGAAATTGCCGCTTGCCGATTACGCTCTCAGTGCTCCGCACTCAATGAGCGCCTTTCTCATAATCGCCATATCCTCCTCGTTGGGATCCTGGATGGGGAGCCTGTTGTGACCACCGTCACGGCCCAGCATATTCATCATGGCCTTTACGCCGGCAGGAGGAGTGCAGGTGATGGAGTTCATTGCCTTGCGGACGATGTTGATGCGAAGCTGTACCTGAGCGGCCTTATCCCACTCGCCGGCCTTTGCGTACTCAACCATCTTGATCGCGTCGTTGCCAAGGATCAGGGGAATCAGGCCGAAGCAGCCCTTTGCGCCCAGCAGCATGGCGGGCAGTGCCCAGAATTCCTTGCCGCAGATGATGTTGAAGTTCTCGTCGGCGTTGAGGCGGATGTTCTCCTCCAGATCATAGAAGTTGGGGGAAGCTTCCTTATAAGCGACAACATTCTTCAGGGTCTTGAGTCTTGCGCACATTGCGGGAGTAAAGTTCTTTGCTGCGCTCTTGTTGGGGTTGTTGTATACGAGGATGGGAATATCAACGTTGTCGCTGATTGCCTTGTAGAAATCGAACATTTCGTCCATGCTGGGCTGGATGTAGGGGGGCTGAACAACCAGAATGCCGTCGCAGCCGGCTTCCTTTGCCCACTTTGCGTTCTGGATGGCCTCTTCGGTGGTGCAGGCGGAAGCGCCGCCGATAACCGTGCAGCGTCCTGCCGCAACCTTGACAGCCAGCTTATATATCTCCTGGCGTTCCTCGGCGTTGAGGATCATGCCTTCACCGAAAGAGCCCTGCACGCAGATGCCGTCGATGCCCTCGTTGATGAGGTACTCCATGTTGCGGGCATAGCCTTCATAGTCGACCTTGTTGTCCTCGGTGAACGGGGTGATAATAGGGACAATGTAACCTTCGATTTTTCTCATTTCTTTTTCCTCCTAAATAATGTTGTGGGTGTGATACTCTTTTATGATTAAACTTCCGCCTGACGGCTTCAGTTAAATAAGAGTCAGATAGATGTTTCTGATATCCTCCTTGGTGAGAGGCTTTACATTGTTGTTGAGCAGGCGCTTCACTTCGAAGGCGCTGTCGACCAGGGTGTCCAACTCGTCCTTCGCGCCGGTAACGTATGCCTCCAGCTTATCCGGAATATCCAGGCTGCGCACGATCCGGCTGATCTCGGCGATCACAAGCTCCGCCTTACGGCCGCTGCTGAAGGCACAGCCCCCGCCGAAAACCTCGTCGTATATCGCGGCAAGCCTGTCCTGGACAGCGTCCTTGTTGAAGTTCATTACGGGATAGAGCAGCATAGCGTTGGACACGCCGTGGGGAACATGGTACTTTCCGCCCAGGGGATAGGACAGGGCGTGTACCGCCGTGGTCCCCGAGGCCGCAATAGCCACGCCGCCGTAGAAGGCTCCCACCAGCATATCCGCCCGGGCCTGCTCGTCGTTGTCGTTGCAGGCGGCCTCAATGCTCTTGAAGATCAGCTTCATTCCCTTCATCGCCCAGGTATCGCTGAAAGCGTTGGCCTTATTGGAGGTATAGCACTCGATCGTATGTGCCAGAGCATCCACGCCGGCGGAGGTGGCGATCTTTCTGGGCAGCGTTGCGGTGGTGGAGGGATCCAGTATCACATTGTCCGCGATAAGCAGACTGTTTACGATACCGACCTTCAGTTCCTTTTCCGGAACGGTGACGATCGCATTGGGCGTCGCCTCAGAGCCGGAGCCGGCCGTGGTGGGGATCATTACGGTCTCCGCACCCTTGACCACCAGGGAGAAATTGCCCAGCAGCCGTCTTGCGCTCTGCCCCTTTTGGGGGCAGGCGGAAACCAGCTTTGCCGTGTCCATTACACTGCCGCCGCCCATACCGATCACCAGATCGGGCTGCCACTCCTGGGCCTGGGCGATAACCGCGTCCACATCGTCCACCAGGGGCTCTGCCGGAATGGTGTTGATGAGCTTATATTCCACGCCGCAGGCGCTGAGTATCTCTTCGGGCCGGCGGGTCATTCCGCCGCCGTATACGCTTCGGCCGCAAAGGATAAGCGCTTTTTTATGCCCGGGGCACAGCTCCGCCAGTTTTTCAATGGCGTTTGTGCCGGCAAAAACCTTTTTCGGCATCATTGTGCTGTACTGTGAAAGCTCCATCTCTGTATTTCTCCTTCATCGTTTACTTGCTTTGTTTCAAATTCAAAAAGCTCAGGATCTCCACGATGGCGTCCTTTCCGCCGAAGCCGCCGGACTTTGTGATAAAGACATTTTTGCTGCCGTCATCCACCACCAGCGTGGAGCAGACAACCCCGGGTGTGATCTCGCAGACCGGCTTTATTTCCTTGGCCCGCATCTCCTGGATGATCCCCAAGGAAGTATCTCCGCCAAAGACCACCAGAGCGCAGTCCTTCATTCCGTCAATAATGCCCGCGGCCGCGGTCGCCATGATGCTGCACATTGCATCCTTCTCTTTCATCAGATCCGCTTCGGCGGTATCCCCGGAGGTCGCCACGATCACCGTGCCGCTTTGCTGGAGTTCCTCCCTTGCCAGGCTGATGATTTTTTCCAGCAGCTCCGGCTTCTCGTGGATTTGTTCATAAGAGAGATAAAGGACCTTGTAGCCCGCGCCGTCAATATTTCTGACCTGTTCGATACTGATGGGGTTTATGCTGCCCGACACTACCAGGGCTTTGGATACCGGCTGTATTTCCCTGTCGGCCCCGCTTTCCAGCCCCAGCGCCAAAGGAATAACCTCGGCAAAACCGGCGCATCCGGCGGCCACCCAAGGGAGCTCCGTATTCTTCAGTTCAGCCGCTCTCTCCCGAAGCTGCTCATTGGTCTCCGCGTCGAACACATATACGGTCGGCTCTGTGACCTGTTCCTGCGGCAGCGGTTCGGAAATACCGACTACCCGCGTCTGCACACTGCAGCTCTGGAGGCGAAACAGTTCCGGCAGACTTGAGGAGAGCTGCTTTGAAAATTTGTCGTTGCCCAGCACCGATTCCGTGACCGGCTTATCTCCGTAATACTGGCAGCCGCCCCGGGTATAGCGGCCGTTATCCGGGAATGCCGGGAGCAAAAACATTCTTTCCCGTCCGGCAGCGCGCATTAAAGCTTCACATTCAGCGCCGATATTTCCCCGGAGCAGCGAATCAATCTTTTTGTAATAGAAGCTGACTTTTGTCTGTACAGCAAGCTTGGTGATGCGTCTGACCCGGTCGGCAGCCTCCTCAGGGGCGATATGCCGGCTGTCCGTATTGACGACCAGCACAGACGCGCTGTTTTTCATGGATGAACCGTCAAGGCTGTCATAGTTGCATACGCTGACGTCAATATTCTGTTTTGAAAACTGTACCGCGCAATCCAGTGTGCCGGTCAAATCATCAGCGAGAACTACAATCGTTGCCATCTGTATTCATCCATTCCATCAGAAATCAGGTTTTTTCGTTCTTTTCATATTGCCCGACATGATGACCGCGGCCTCAATGGCCTCAACCATACTGTCCGGATTGGCTCTTCCTTCTCCCGCCTTGCCGTATGCCGTACCGTGGTCAACAGAGCTGCGGATAAACGGAAGGCCGATCGTGCAGTTGATCCCGCTCATCGACGTATACTTGCCTGTCTCAGGCTCCATTCGGAATCCGCAGAGTTTGATGGGAATATGTCCCTGATCGTGGTACATGGCGACGACGATGTCAAACTGCCCGCCAAGGGCCTTGACAAACACCGTGTCAGGAGGCACCGGGCCGCTTACATTGATCCCCTCGGCGGCAGCCTGTTCAATAGCCGGGATAATGCTCTCCCGCTCCTGCGTTCCAAACAGACCGTTTTCCGAAGCGTGGGGGTTCAGCCCGGCCACGCCCACGCTGGGATGCTCAACGCCCAGCAGCTTCATGCTGTATTCCGCCAGCCGGATCGCTCTGTACACGCGCTGCTGTGAAATCGTCCGGCACGCGTCCTCCAGAGACATGTGTGTTGTCACATGGATCACTCTCAGCCCGCCGCCGGAGAGAAGCATTCCGTAACTGCCGGTGCGGGTGTACTCCGCAAAGATCTCCGTGTGTCCGGAGTAGTGGTGCCCCGCCATGTTAATGGCTTCTTTGCTGATGGGCCCGGTCACCACCGCGTCCACTTTACCGCTCATGGCCAGCTCTATGCTTTTAACAACGTAGCGGAAAGACGCCTCTCCGGTATGGGCCGCGGCTTTTTTATATTCCCAGCCGCCAGGTGACAGCAGTTTCAGGTCGATCAGATTGATCACGCCGTCCTCATCCCGGGCTTCCGCCGGATCCTTTATCGTTTCTACGTTCAGATCCAGTTTGCAAAAACGGAGCGCATCCCTGATGGCGGCAGAATCGCCTACAACGACGGGAACACATTTTTCACTTATCCCTCTGCCCTGCGAGGCTTTTACCGTGATCTCGGCGCCAATGCCGGCCGGGTCTCCCATGCTGATCGCTATAACAGGCTTCATTTTCATGTGTCCCCCGCTTTCTGTGTCTTATTTTAAGCCATTCGTAGTTTTTCGCAAGGCTTCAAGCCAGATTTTTGTTTCATTTTGAAACTCGCACGCCTTATTTTGATATTTTTGTCACAATGCACAAATAATCATAATGTTTTTGTGTATTTTGCCATTTTGTCCGGTTTATACAGTTTTTTAATATATTTTTTGTGGTTTAGGTAAAAATATGTTTGAAATTTGAAAATTCTTCTATATTTTGTATTGCAATTCTTTTTTGCATATGATATATACATATCTGAGAGTTTCGCCGTTTTGTGTTGAATTTTGAAACATATGGAGGTTGTGTTATGATTCGCGCGTTGTTGATTGCCCCATACCAAAGACTTGCGACCGCCTTTGAAGCCGTTGCCGCCGGGCACGGCGAGGTCAAGGTGGACAGCTTCGTGGGGAATCTTGATGATGCTCTCGTATACTTCAATCACTATTTCCACAATAGCCACTATGACGTCATTATCTCGCGGGGCGGCACCGCAAAGCTGATACGCGAGCACACGACCATACCTGTGGTAGAGATCGACGTCTCCATTCTGGACGCCCTATACAGCATCAAGCTTGCCGAGCAGACCGGCCGCCCCTTCGTGACGGTGGGTTTTCCCAACATAACCTCCGCTGTAAAAATCCTGTCCGACATTCTGGGCAGCAATCTTGCAATATATGAAATAGATTCCAAGGACTCCGCGGAAGCCGCCATCTCAACCCTGGCTTCCGCCGAAAAGCCCTGCGTGATTTTGGGCGATACGGTCACGGTGGATATCGCAAGCCGTCTGGGGCTGGATGGGATCCTGATTGATTCCGGGCGGGAAAGTCTGGAAAAAGCGCTGGAAAACGCCGTCAATATCGCGCAGCACATGCAGCGTACCGCCCCGGTAAACGCCATGTACAGCGATATTCTTGAGCAAAGTCCGCAATGCATCGTCGCCTTCAACCAGCTTGACAACCTCTGTTATATGAACCATTCCATTGCCGACATATCGTCAACCAGCATTGCGGAAATGCTGAAAACGTACATTCCGGAAGTCAGAAAAAACAGAACCCTGCATTTCAAAAAGCGGATCAAGCCATACCGGCTTGATATATTTGCCGTTGAACAATACAGCGCCGGCAATAAGTATGTGTTTTTCTTCATTGACGTCAGCAGTTATTACTCCCCCAGAAGTCTTCAGGGCCTTATGACGGAAGAATGCATGGAGGACGTCAAGCGAAAAGAACTGCTGTCGATCTATCCGCCCAGCTATCTGAACGGGCTGATGAACCAGGCCGACAAGGTATTTTCCGTTGACAGGCCGCTGGTGGTGTACGGAGAGGCGGGAACCGGAAAAGACGCCCTGGTCAACAGTATCTATCTGAAAAGGTGCGGCGGAAGTATGCCGCTGGTCACCATATACTGCCCGCTTCTGGACAAAACCTCCTGGGAAGATCTGATCCGGGACCCCGGCTCTCCTCTTTACGGCAGCAATAATGTGATCTATTTCAAAAGCATCCACGCCATGCCGCTGAATGTACAGCATATGCTCGACCGTTTTCTGACCGAAACCAATCTCCTCGGGCGAAATTGCGTTATCTGCTCTTCCCGGCTGAAGCTTGCGGACATGGTGGTCAATTCCCTGTTCGTTCAGTCTCTTTATGTCAAGCTGGAGCTTTCATCCATATTCATCTCCCCTTTACGGGATCAGCCCGATGAGATCCGGAGTTTTGCCTCTCATTTTCTCAACTACTACAATTCCCAGTATGTCAAGCATCTTCTCGGTTTCCGGGAGGACGCCATCGAGCTGCTGTACAAGCACCCCTGGTACATGAACATCGAGGAGCTGAGACAGACCATAAAAAAACTGGTGATGACCTGCGACGCCAATTATATTTCCGCCGACGCGGTGAATCAGGTGCTGCTGTCCCTGCCCAATTACACGCTGGACGCCGCCCCCATTGACCTTACAAAAACGCTGGATGAAATCGAGCTGGATATCATAAAGCATGTTCTCATCAACGAAAACATGAGCCATTCTCAGGCGGCCGCCCGACTGGGCATAAGCCGAAGTACGCTCTGGAGAAAGCTCAACCAAGGGAAATAAACGATAAAAAGGAGTCCGCGTATTGATGAAAAAGAAGATTTTGGTCCCCTTCATTTCCGTGCTGCTGCTTCTCAGCCTGACAGGCTGCGCCGCGGCGCCCTCAGCGAATAGTCCGGACAGCCAGGACGCCTTCTGTTTTACCGACGATCTTGGCAGAGAGGTGTCTGTCGCCAGCCACGATCGCGTGGCTGTCCTGATCGGCAGCTTTGCGGACATCTGGTGTATTGCCGGCGGGAAAGACAGTATCGTCGCCACGGCAAATGACAGCTGGACCTCCTTTGACCTGGGTCTGGACGAAAGCGTGCAGAATCTGGGCGCCATAAAAACGCCTTCCCTTGAGGTACTGCTGGCTTCCCAGCCGGATCTGGTCATCGGCAGCTGCAACACCGCCTCCAACGTAGAGATGGAAGAGACCCTTGAAGCTGCGGGCATAACGGTCGCGTATTTCGACGTGCAGAACTTTGACGATTATCTGCGTATGCTGGACATCTGCACCGAAATCACCGGGCAGCAGGGCAACTATGAGACCTACGGCACCGCTTTGCGTCAGCAAATCGACGCAGCAATATCCCGGCAGGATGGCTCCGCGCCGAAGGTACTGTGCATTAGGGCGACCGGCTCCTCCTGTAAAATCAAAGGCAGCACCGATAATCTGCTGGGAGAAATGCTGGCAGACCTGGGCTGCGTCAATATTGCCGACAACGACAACGCCATATTGGAGGAGCTGAGCCTGGAAGCCATCATCCAGGCCGACCCCGACTATATTTTTGCTGTTTTGCAGGGGCAGGACGCCGAGGCGGCCATGCAGACTTTGGAGGCGGCGCTTCTTTCCAATCCGGCCTGGAATACCCTGCGGGCTGTCAAAACCGGCAGCTTCTACACGCTGGATAATTCCCTGTATAATCTGAAGCCAAACGCTCGTTGGGGGGAAGCATATGAAAAATTGGCGGATATCCTTTACCCGGCAGGGGGCTAAATCAAAAATTTATCTCATTTTGGTCCTTTTGGTGCTTAGCGCCGCGCTGCTCAGCATTTGCTTAGGCGCGGTATGGATAGAACCGAAAGCCGTTCTCCGCGTGCTCTTAGGCCGGGACCGTTCCAGCGTGCAGGCAAATATCATTCTGCTCACCCGGCTTCCCCGGACCTGCGGCTGTTTGCTCGCCGGCATGGCTTTGGCCGTTTCCGGCGCGGTGATCCAGAGCGTTCTGTCAAATCCGCTTGCCGCGCCGAACATTATCGGCGTGAATTCCGGGGCTGGTATGGCCGTCATTATATGCACGGCCATCGCGCCAACCGCTGTGACCGCCATGCCCTTCGCCGCCTTTGCCGGCGCGCTGTTTGCTGTTTTGACCGTGCTGGCCATTGCCGAAAAAACAGGGGCTTCCAAAATGACCCTGGTCCTGTCCGGCGTGGCAGTCACCAGCATATTCAGTGCCGTGACAGACGCGGTGATCACCTTCGTTCCCGAAGCGCTGAACGGGTACTCGGATTTCAGGATCGGCGGCTTTGCCAATCTGACTTTTGCCAAGCTCGGCCCCGCTTTCTGGGTCATCCTTGCCGCCTTGCTCCTTGTTCTTTCCCTTTCAAACGAGCTGGATGTGCTGATGCTCGGCAGGGAAACCGCCCAGAGTCTGGGGCTGCGTACAAAGCCGCTGCGCCTGATTCTCCTTGCTCTGGCAGCGGCTCTTGCCGGCGCTGCCGTCAGTTTTTCCGGGATGCTGGGCTTTGTGGGTCTTATCGTCCCGCACATCATGCGCAAAATCGTGGGAGAAAACAGTCTTGAGTTGGTCTGCTCCTGCGCGCTGGGCGGCGCGGCGCTGGTGACCTTCTGCGATCTGCTGGCGCGGGTGCTTTTTGCGCCCTATGAGCTGCCGGTAGGCATTGTACTGTCGCTGCTGGGCGGGCCGTTCTTTATCGTTCTGCTGCTCAGGCAAAGAAAGGGGCGTATCCCATGATTGAGTTAAAGCAGCTGTGCGCGGGATATGGAGACCGGGTCGTTCTCCGGGATATCAGTCTGCGATTCGAGGCGGGCAAGCTCATCGTCCTTCTGGGGCCCAATGGCAGTGGAAAAAGCACGCTGCTGAAGACCATCGTGGGCCTGAACGAGAAGCGCGGTGGGGAAATACTTTTGGACGGCGTCTCTGTCGACGCACTGTCTCCCAGGCAGAGGGCAAAGCGCGTTGCTTATATGGCCCAAAAACGAAACACGCCCAACATCATTGCCAGGCGTATGGTTCTCCATGGCCGCTTCCCCTATCTCTCCTACCCGCGCAGATACTTCCTTGAGGATCTGCGCATTGCCGAAGAGGCTCTGGCACTGGCCGGAGCGGCCGATGTGGCGGAAGCGCCCATGGAGGAACTGAGTGAAGGGCAGCGGCAGAAGGTCTATCTTGCCATGGCGCTGGCCCAGGATACCGCCTCCATTCTAATGGATGAGCCCACAAATTTCCTTGACGTCAGGCATCAGCTTAATCTGATGAAACTGGCCTGCCGCATGACGGCCAAGGGAAAATGCGTCGTTATGGTGCTCCATGACATACGTCTTGCGATGAAATACGCCGACGAGATCATTGTCCTTGAAAACGGAGAAGTCCAGGGCGACGGTACGCCCGGTCAGATCTATCAGTCAGGCGTAATCGACAGCGTTTTCGGAATCAGGCTGTCAAAATTTGAGACCACGAGCGGTCCGGAATATTATTATGAATAGGCGGCAGGAGGAAGCATAATGGCTTATTTACCTTTTTTTATGGACATTGAGGGGCTGAACTGCCTCATCGTGGGCGGAGGAAAAGTGGCCCTCCGCAAGGCAGAAAAGCTGCTGCCATACAGCCCGGTGATCCATGTGGTCTCCCCCGGGTTTGCAGAAGAGTTTTTTTCCATGAGCACGCTGCATCTGATAGAAGGGCAGTTTCGTCCTGAAATGCTGGAAAACATGTCTTTCGTCATTGCTGCCACCGATAACCAAGAGCTGAATCACCGGGTATCCATGCTGTGCCGGGCGCGCAACATCCCCGTGAATGTGGTTGACGACAAGGAGGCCTGCAGCTTCATTTTCCCGGCGTTGGTCAAGCGGGGGGCCTTGTCCGTCGGCATCTCCACCGGCGGTGCAAGCCCAAGCGCCGCCATCTATCTGAAAGACCGGATCAACGCGCTGCTCCCTGACCGGCTTGACGAAATTCTTTCCTTTCTTGAAGCGGCAAGGTTCGATGTAAAAAACGCTTTCCCCGTGGAAGAAGAGCGATCGGCTGTGTTCAAAGAACTGTTCGCGCTCTGTATGCAGCAAGAAGCGCCCCTCACATCTGAGGGCTTTCGCCAATTTCTTTTGGAAAGGAGACAAGCGCACAATGGATAACAAGGCAGGAAAAGTATATCTTGTAGGCGCGGGCTGCGGAAAAGCGGATCTGATAACCATAAGAGGAATGGAAAAGATCCGCAGCTGCGATGTGCTGATTTACGACGACCTGATCGACACGGCGCTGCTCAATGCCTGTCCTGCCCATGCAGAGCGGATATACATGGGCAAGCGCAGCGGCAGCCATTCTGCGCCCCAGGAAGAAATAAACGTGAAAATCATTGAAAAAGCCGGCGAGGGAAAGACCGTCTGCCGTCTCAAAGGCGGCGATCCCTTTGTTTTCGGGCGGGGCGGTGAGGAGATTCTGGCCCTGCAGGCAGCCGGCATTCCCTTTGAAGAGATCCCCGGCATATCCTCCGCCATCGCCATTCCCGCCGCGGCAGGTATCCCCGTAACCCACAGGAAGCTCAGCCGCAGCTTTCATGTGATCACCGCGCACACGGCGGATTCTGAGGACGGGCTGCCGGAGCAGCTCGACAAACTGGCCGGGCTGGAAGGCACCTTGGTTTTCCTCATGGGGCTGGCCCAGCTGGAAAAGATCTGCCGGCGTTTGGTCGAGGCCGGAATGAAGAGCGATATGCCGGCCGCTGTTTTGTCCGGCGGGAACGCGCCGCAAAGCGTCTCTGTGCGTGGAACGCTGAGCGACATTACGGAAAAAGTCTGCGCCCGGAATATCAAGCCTCCCGCGGTGATCGTAATCGGAAACGTCGCCGCCCTGGATCTTTCTCCCACGATCCCAAAGCCTCTGGGAGGCGTCACCGTGGGTCTTACCGGTACTTCGTCCATTTCCGGCAAATTGAAACCCGCTCTGGAGGAGCTGGGGGCAAAGGCCGTTTGTGTTCAGCACTCCTCCGTCTGTGACCTGCAGATTGATCTTGATCTGAACGAAGTATTCGACGGCGGCACAAAGTGGCTCGTATTCACAAGCGGGAACGGCGTGACACGCTTTTTCGCCCTGCTCAGAGAGCAGTCTGTGGATCTGCGCCGGCTCTCGGCCTGTAAATTCGCCGTTATCGGCTCCGCCACAGGCCGTGCATTGGCCCAGCACGGCTTTATCGCCGACCTGTGCCCCCACCCCTACACAGGCGATGCGCTGGCGGAAGAGCTGCTGCAGACAGTCAGGCCGGAGGAGCCGGTATACATTTTCCGTTCCGCCCAAGGCTCTCCCCTTTTGTATGAAAAACTGCGGGAAAAACTGCAGGTCCGGGATATACACACCTACACCACCGTGTCCGATCTGCCCCCCGTTCCCTTGTCTGAGCGATCCATGCAGTCGCTGGACTACATCTGCTTTTCCAGCGCAGGAGGCGTGGGAGCCTATTTCGCCGGGAACAGCGCCATCCCCGCCTCCGCAAAGTGTGTCTGCATCGGCAGCATGACGGCCGATGCACTGAAACGCAGATATACCGGACCCATCATACTTTCAGAGGAAATTTCTGCAGAAGGTCTGGTAAAAGCAATTCTGGATGACCACATTCAGAAAGTCTTCGATTAGTTTATACGCCGCAGGCACAACAGTTCAGGCTGAAGACAAAGCTATCGGCAGTGTATAAAGTTGCATGGGGAGAGCGCAGAGAGGGGACGGGAGTCCCTTTTCTGCGCTCAATCCATTCTTATTCGGGAGTATTTTTGAACACTCCCGAATAAGTTTTCAAGGCGTCGAACTATGTCGACGCCTCAGCTTGTCAAAAAAGTCCTGTCAGGACTCTTTTGACAAGCTGAAGCATTTTTTATTGCGATGTACACAGGAATAGGGTACCGGGGAGGATCGTGGCCTAGATCGGAAGGCAAAAGAACTCTGTTTGTTCAGGCCAGCTTCTCCAGCTGCTGCCGGACATACCGAAGCTGCTGCTCCACGCTCTCCGGGGAGGTGCCGCCCTCGGAAATCCGGGAGGAGGCACAGGTTTTCAGGTCAATGGCGCTGTAGACATCCCCGGAAAACAGGGGGCTGAACTTCCGGTATTCCGCCAGCGGCATGGTTTCCAGCACCCAGCCCTTTGCCATGCACTCTGCCACAATGCTTCCGGAGAGCTTATAGGCGGTGCGGAAGGGCAGGCCCTTTTTCACCAGATAGTCCGCCAGATCAGTTGCGTTGATAAGGCCGTTCTGGGCGGCTTTGTACATATTCTCCGGCAGGGCCTCCATGGTGGCGATCATGGGGGTCATGACACTTATACACATATGGACGGTGTCCAGCGCGTCAAAAATGGCCTCCTTGTCCTCCTGCATATCCTTGTTGTAGGCCAGGGGCAGCCCCTTCAGGGTGGTGAGCAAGGCCATAAGGTCGCCGTAGACCCGGCCGGTCTTGCCCCGGATCAGCTCCGCCATGTCCGGGTTTTTCTTCTGGGGCATGATGGAGGAGCCGGTGGAGAAGCTGTCGGACAGCCGGATAAATTGAAACTCCCAGCTGCTCCACAAAATCAGCTCCTCGGAAAACCGGGACAGGTGCATCATCAAAATGGAAAGGCAGGACAGCAGCTCCAGACAGAAGTCCCGGTCGGAAACGCCGTCGATACTGTTTCTGGCGATGTCCGGGAAGCCCAGCATCTCCGCCTCGGCCCAGCGGTCAGTCTGGTAGGTAGTGCCTGCCAGGGCGCAGCAGCCGATGGGGCTGATGTTCATCCGCTCCATGGCGTTATCAAGCCGCCCGGCATCCCGAAGCAGCATCATGCTGTAGGCCAGCAGATGGTGGCCAAAGAGAATGGGCTGGGCCCGCTGCAGATGGGTGTAGCCCGGGGCCACAAAGGTCTTGCAGCTTTCCGCCTGATCGGTGACGGCGGCGGTGAGGGCGGCCAGTTCTTTCATCAGCTTCTGACATTCCGCCCGGAGGTACAGCCTCAGATCCAGCGCCACCTGGTCGTTGCGGCTTCTGGCGGTGTGAAGCTTCTTCCCCACATCCCCCAGCCGCTGGGTCAGCACCTGCTCTACAAACATATGGATATCCTCGCAGCGCATATCAAAAACCAGCTTGCCGCTGTCCAGATCGGCAAGGATCTCTTTCAGGCCCTCCTGAAGCTGCCGGGCTTCCTGGGCCGTGATGATGTTCTGCATGCCCAGCATGGCGGCGTGGGCGATAGAGCCTTCGATATCTTCAGTGATATAGATCACCCCACCACAAGTTTCTTAGTCTTCTTCAAATACTTCGCCGGAATTGGATGATCGAGCTTCCATGTGATATTCATAGGACGACTGCCGTTATATTTGACGTAGTTCGCCGTTCCCAGGAAGGTGTAGGGTGCGGCTCCCACCAGATCGGATTTGAATTCCCTCACGAACAGCAGCACCTTGCTGCTGCGCTCCCGGTGGTGGATGTAGCGCTGACCTACCGTACCGGTATCCGTGGTTGTACTCTGGCTCTGCCAATGGAATAGTTCCTCGTTGATGGAATAATCGTTGTACATGGTTGTGGGCGAATAATCCTTGTCCGACTTGTTCAGCGTCATAAACAGCACATCAATCTGCTTATCCGGCAGCCACTTTACACCTTCACGAACGCTGTTGGGATTCATAAAATCCAGGGCAACCAGCAGCTGATCTCTGGTGTAGGTGCAATGCAAATCCAGCGGACAATCAAAGCCCAAATCTACCGGCGCATCAATAAAATCAATGTGGTCGTATTGGTATTGCAGCAGTTCCATCAGTTCTGCCAGCATAACAGGGCTGTCCGACAGGGAATACAGATTGTCCAAAGCCTCTTCACTATCCCAGTTTTCAGCAGATTTCATCCAAATGGTTACCGCCTCTCATCACTTCCAGCATCATTCTGCCGCCCAGGCGGAAGCTATTCTGGAACAGCAGGCACTCGGCCAAAACCTGATATTCTCTGACGCAATCTGCATACTTGGTAAACAGTTCCTTCTGTTCCTCTGTCATGGTTGCCAGCAGTTTATCCTCATTTCGGCTGATCAACTGGAGCAGCTCCTTGTACTCCTTGCTGGAAGAAATATCATATTCTGCCGGTTCGATGTTGCCATACCAGAATTCTTCCAAAATGTTCATAACATCACCCTCCACAAAAAGTGTGTGTGATGTTAACTCTGGCGGCGGCAAATTACAAGCAGGTGATCTGCCCAAATTACAACTGTCCTTTTTGTCCTTTTTGTCCTTTCTGTCCCATGGATATCATTAGAAAACCGTCCATATCCGGGGTTACTCCCAGTCGTGGACGGTTCAGTGTATATAGAAAATAATAATTTATCGTTTATATCCTTATAACGATTGTCATTTTACCAAGCCCTGTTTTTTCAGACCATGGCCGCATTAAATCCGGGCATACAATTTGCTTATGGCCGGAAATGTTCGAAATATCCCCGGTTTCCTTCCAAAAACATCCCCAGAACGGGAATAAATAAAAAATTACCGTTGTTGAAATTGTATCAACAACGGTAACTGATTTGGTTGCGGGGGAAGGATTTGAACCAACGACCTCCGGGTTATGAGCCCGACGAGCTACCAGCTGCTCTACCCCGCGATATTGATTTAGCTTGTAAATAATAGCATGAAGCAGACTAAAAGTCAATACCTGATTTGAAATTTATAAGCGAAATTATATGCAGGGGACTGTGAATAATATGCGATTTTCAGTCGCTTTTGCAGCACATTAAGAGCGGCTTAGCGGAGAATAAAGCTGGCATAGTACACCGCCCTTGCATCTGCCCCGGTCACAAGGTATAATCAATGACAGGAAAGAACAAAACACAGCGGAAAGGGGGCGGGCTTATGGCTGGGGGAGAGCGCCTGAACATCTACGCGGACTGGAACCCCTGGCACGGCTGCACCAAGATCAGCCCGGGCTGCAAATACTGCTATGTCTACCGGCAGGACGAAATGTACGGCAGCACCCTGGCCAGCAGCCTCTGCCGGAAAACAGGGGCCTTTGCTCTGCCCCTGATGCGGCGGCGGGACGGAAGCTATAAAATCCCGCCGGGGAAGATCGTGTTCACCTGCTTCACCTCGGACTTCCTTTTGGAGGACGCGGACCCCTGGCGGCCTGACTGCTGGCGGATGATGCGCCAGCGCAGCGACTGCTGGTTCTATTTCTTCACCAAGCGCATCCACCGGCTGGCGGACTGCCTGCCGCCGGACTGGGGCGAGGGCTACGATAATGTGCTCATCGGCTGCACGGTGGAAAACCAGGACAGGGCGGACTACCGCCTGCCCATCTTCCTGGACCTGCCCATTAAACACCGCTCCATCATCGCTTCGCCTCTGCTGGAGCGGCTGGATCTGAGTCCCTATCTGGATGACAGGATCGAGGAGGTGGCCACGGGCGGGGAGTCCGGCGTGGAGGCCCGGCCCTGTGACTATGACTGGATTCTGGACCTGCGCCGCCAATGCGTGGAGAAGGAGATCCCCTTCCGCTTCCACCAGACCGGCGCCTACTTCATCAAGGACGGGCGGATGTACCGGGTCAGGCGGAGGTATCAGCTGAGCCAGGCCAGGAAGGCCAACATCGACTACCGCATCGGAGACTACTTCCTGCCGGATAAGGTGGCCCGGCAGGTCTATGGCCGGCAGGAAATGGCGGGAATACAGCAGATGAAAATAGAACTGCCATAAGCAGGGGGCGCCCCTGCTTATGGCAGTTTTTGATTTGAAGCAGTTGCTTCAAGCGGGGGGGGAGGTGGTAAAAATCTCTCCCTCAGTCAGCTTCGCTGACAGCTCCCTCGTCAGAGGGAGCCAAGGGTGCGGCGAAACGATGCACGCCCCTACGGTTCTGATGAAGTGCGGTGGGGAACGAACCTCTCAGACTTTTGCTGCGCAAAAGCCAGCTCCCCTTGGGAAGGGGAGCCAAGGGGGCGGCGGTTTTACTGGTCAGCTCTCTTGGAGAAGGGGAGCCTATGCCACCTCATCCGCCCAGTGTGCGCACTGGGCACCTTCCCCTCAAGGGGAAGGCTTGAAGGTGAGGAAGAGAGACAGAGCAAAAGTTAATCATCCTCTTTCCCAATCTGCTCCTCCAGGCGCTGTATCCGCTCCTTCAAGCGGTCGATCTCTTCCGACTGCCGGTAAAACAGCAAGGTGATCACAGCGGGAACCAGGGCCACCACCAGAAGGGCGGCATAAAAATGCCGGTTATCGAAAAGAAGGCTGCCGCCAAAAAACATGAAGCAAAACAGAAAAATCACCCAGCCTACATAGCTGGCCAGAAAGGCTTTCATTTGCGTTCCCCTTTCAATACTCGTAGATGCCGCCGCCGATGAATTCCCGGATGAGGGCGTCCGCGGCCACCAGACTCTCATCGATCTCGCCGAAGAGCTGGAGGGCCGGCAGCACCGCCCGCAGTTCCTCAAAGCGCTCGATCCCCTCCGGCACGGAGCGGAACAGCTCCGTTGCGAAACGGTTGAACACCGCAGGCTCATAGGGGGTGGAGGTGTCAAACTGGAAATCCGCCGTGTCCTTATAGGGGGAGATGTACAGCTTTTCGCCCCGGCGCACGTTGGCCCACATACCCATGGTCTCCGCCGGGTCGGAGCCGCGGAACTTGTAATCCCGCACCATCCGCCGAACCAGACGGAACCAGGTGCGTTTAAAGACCACTTTGCCCTCAAACAGCACGTCGCTGCGGGCGGAGATGTACAGCTTGAAGGCCTCCGGGTGCACCTGGGTGATCATACTGTTGAGGGCGTGGATGCCCTCAAAGATCACAACCTCGTCCTTTTTCAGCCTGATGGACTTGGAGGGCTCCTGCACCCGCATCCGGCGGGAGAACTCATACTTGGGGACAAAGACCCGCTCCCCCCGGGAGAGCATGGTGAAGTGCCGGTTCAGCAGCTCCATGTCCATGCACAGGGGCGACTCCAGATCCAGCTGGCCCTCCGGGGTGCGGGGGGTGTTCTCGTCGATGGTTTTGAAATAGTCGTCCATGGCCACATAGTGGGTGCCTACCCCCCGCCGGTTCAGCTCCTCGGCGATCTTCATGGAGGTAGTGGTCTTGCCGGAGCCGGAAGGGCCGGACAGCAGGACGATGGGGCTGTTGGCCTTGTTCTGAATGATCTTATCGGCGGCTTCGGCCACCTTGCGGCGATAGGTTTCGTCGCTTTCGGCCATGAAGGCCACCGGGTCGGAGACGGTTCTGAAATTGATATCGTTGAGTTGGTACGCCATGCTCAGTCCTCCTGAATCAAGAATTCCCTGTAAAATTCGCCGATGCTGTTCTTATCGGCGCAGGTGCGGTCAATACTTTCAATATATTCCAGCGGATACTTGGGGGCCATCAGCCGGATGTTCCGCCCCTGGTCGGGCCGGATCAGCTTGGTGGAACCGCCGCCGCCCATGGCAAGGATGCTGCAAAGCTCCTCCATGATGCAGATGTTATAGAGATTCACATAGCCGGGCCTGGCCCAGCCCACATTCTCAAAGCCGCCGGACATGAATTTCTGCCGGTAGAGATAATAGGGGGCATAATCCGCAGCGCGCAGCCGCTGGCCGGCCAGGTCCAGCATGGCGCTGACCTCCGCCGCCCCGGGAATGGCAACCCCCTCCAGGGTGATGCGGGAGCCTTTTTTCAAAGAAAGGGTGTGGACGGTGATATTCTCCGGCGAGAGGGCCAGCACCTTTTCCAGGGTGTCCTCAAACTGGGCCGTTGTATCCCCCGGCAGGCCGGCAATCAGGTCCATGTTCACCGCGAAGCCACCCACCCGGCGCACCGTCTCCAGGGCGCTTATGATGTCCGCTGCGGTGTGCTTGCGGCCGATGGCGGCCAGAACGGCGTCATCCATGGTCTGGGGGTTGACGCTGAGCCGGTCCACCCCGTGGCGGCGCAGCACCCGCAGCTTTTCCTCCGTAATGGTGTCGGGCCGGCCGGCCTCCACCGTGTATTCCCGGAGAGCGGAGAGGTCAAATTCCTCCGCAAGCCAGGTGCACAGTTCGTCCAGCTGCGAGGCCGACAGGGTGGTGGGGGTGCCGCCGCCCATATAGACCGACACTACCCGCAGGCCCAGGGCCTTCACCTGGGCGGCCGTGGCGGCGATCTCCTGATGCAGGGCCTGATGGAAGGGGGCGATCAGCTTCATGCTCTTTTCCACCGACTGGCTCACAAAGCTGCAATAGGCGCAGCGGGTGGGGCAGAAGGGAATGCCCACATAGAGGCAGATATCCCGGGGACCCAGGGAGGCCATGGCTTTCAGGGTTTCCCGGCTGGTATCCAGACAGAGGGCGGCCCGGGCGGGACTGACGTCATATTCCCGGATAAAGGCCTTCACCGCCTGCTGCTCAGACAGACCTTCGTTCAGCAGGCCAGCCAGCAGCTTGCCGGGGCGAACGCCGGTGAGAGCGCCCCAGGCCGGCTTTTTCACGCCGCTGTTCAGGGCCGCGCGGTAAATGGCGTTTTTGATCAGCCGCTGCTGCACCCGGTCGGCTTCCAGCGGCTCGGTACCGGCAGGGAGGACGGCGGCTGCCCGGCCCCGAAAGACCTGGCCGGAACGCCACAGGGCGCAGGCGGCGGTGGTATAGCGGGACCCACGGCTGAGGCGGATCTCCATCCGATCCCCCGCTGGCTTTCCCGCCAGGTATTCGGGCCGCTCCTCCGGGAACATGGTCAGCAGCATCTGCTCCACGGCGTATTTATAATCGTGCCCTTTCAGGTAAAGTCTCATGGCGACCTCTCCGCTTACATAAAAGTAAATTTCATTATATCACCTTATTCGCATTTACACAACCGAAAAGAGAGAAAAGCCGTGCTTTTGTACAAGAAAAAGCGGCAAAACGGGAGAAAAATTTTTCATAAAGAGCAGTAAAATCTATTGGAAATTTCTCCCGATTTGTTGTAATATATAAGAGAAAGTAATAGTATTGGGGTAGTTTACCATGTATGCGATAGGAGAAAAAATCATATACGGGGAAAACGGCGTCTGCACTGTGGAAAAAATCGCGCCTCTGGAGATGAGCGGGGCCAACCGGGGCAAGCTGTATTATTATCTCACTCCTCTTGTGGGCAGCGGCACCTATTTCACGCCGGTGGACTCCAATGCCTTTATGCGCCCGGTGATGAGCCGGGAGGCGGCGGAGGCCTTTATCGACTCGATTCCCGGCATCGCGCCTGCCATTTGCAACGACAACCGCTTTAACCATGTGGACGCCTTTTATAAGGAGCTGTTCAAGCAGCACACCTGCGAGGCGCTGGTGAGCATTGTGAAGGGGCTCCACGGCCGCATGGCGGAGCGCAAGACCAAGAGCAGCCGGGCCGAGGCCACCATGAAACGGGCCAAGGACATCCTGCACGGAGAACTGGCCATCGCACTGGAAATGGATATCAGCGAGGTGGAGGGCTATATTGCCCGCCGCATCGGCGATATGTGAAGAAAATTAAACGGAGCCGTCCCAAGCGTGGGGCGGCTCCGTTTTGTCAGCTTGTCAAAAAAGTCTTTTTCACGTGCTGCACCAGTGCATACTGCTGGTCAAAGGCTTCCCCTTGAGGGGAAGCTGGC
>CAMCCC010000025.1 GCA_945873205.1 uncultured bacterium | reverse complement strand
GTTTGCATATTGTCCCTTTTTTATTTTCCTGTTGCACTTCAGATTGTAACCTGTCAGGCTCCCCTTATGAAGGGGAGCCTAGGGGGAGTGAAGATTGAAGAGTGAATAAGTAAAAGACCCGGCGGGGGGCCGGGCCTTTTGGTTAACATATTTTGGTTTACGTAATTTCATTTACCATAATATAGTTGCCATATTATGGTTTACAGAAATTATTTGATTTCCAGACGGCGGGAAACAGGCAGCAGCTCCTGCTTCTTGGGCATGGTCAGGGTCAGGACACCGTCGGTATAGGCGGCCTCGATGCCGTCCACGTTGATGCCGGAGACATCAAAGCTGCGGCTGAAGGAACCATAGAAGCGCTCCCGCTTGACGAAGTTGTGCTTCTCGTCCTTCTTCTCCTCGCTGCGCTGGGCGCTGATGGTCAGCACCTCGTTCTCCACATCGATCTGGATGTCCTCCTTCTTGAAGCCGGGCAGCTCCGCCTCCAGCTTATAGGCGTCGCCGGTGTCGGTGACATCGGTGCGGAAGCTGGAAACACTGCGGCCATTGCCGAAGAAGCTGCGCTCCAGCTCATCCAACTCACGGAAGGGATCAAAAGCGGCAACATTGCGTGCGTGACGTTCAAAAGGAATCAGTTCAAACATAATCTATACCTCCATCAAATTTTATTAACGGGTTTAATTCGGATGAAGCTTTCTTTATCTCGTTTCATCTTGTATATAAGATACCGCACGAATATTAATAAATATAGTGAAAGATATGAACAGAAAATGAATATTAGCACTCGCAAGGTTTGAGTGCTAATATTATTCCCCATATTCTGTTTTTTATTCCGTCCCGTCCCCGGAAAGGCAGGAAAAGCAATCCCAGGGAAAGGCCGCAGGGGGCAGGGCGGTGAAGGCCATGGGCTTGCCGCTTACCGGGTGCGCAAAGGCCAGGCGGCAGGACCAGAGGGCAATGGTACAGCGCCGTTCCCGGCTGCCGTATTTCACGTCCCCCAGCAGGGGCATGGAGCGGGAAGCGAACTGGACACGGATCTGGTGGCTGCGGCCGGTATGGAGCGCCACCCGGACCAGGGAGGTTTCCGGCCCCCGCTCCAGCAGGGTGTAGGCCAGCTCCGCCTCCTTCACACCCCGGCGGGGGCGCTTGACCACGAAGGACTTGCTTTTGGCCGCGTCCCGGTACAGCAGGTCCCGCATCAGGCCCTGGGCAGGCTCCGGCCCGCCCGGCACCACGCAGAGGTACTCCTTCTCCATCTCCCGCCGGGCCACGGCGGCGGAGAGGGCGGCAGCGGCCTGCTTCGTCCGGGCATAGACCATCAGGCCGCCCACCGCCTTGTCCAGCCGGTGAACGCAGAAGATGGGGCCGCCCAGCTGCCGCTCCAGCAGGCGGGGCATCCCCTCCCCTTCCGACTCCACCCCCACGGGCTTGAGGCAGAGCACCAGGCTGCTATCCTGATATAATATGGTGAGGTCCATGGTGTCCTCCTGTTTTCTCTATGTTCATAATTCATTGTATAACTTTCGCAATTCGATTGCAAGCGGCTTTGCCGCTTTGGGGCATATCGCCGGTGTTTCCCTCGTCCGATTGACTTCTTGTCTACCTTTTGCTAGTATGCTATTTGGTTGAGTTTGGCTTTTCCTGAATTTGACCCTGATTTTGCAATTTAAGGAGATGAGATAGCTGAGTATTGCCAATGTGATCTCTTTATTTGGCGGTGTGGCCCTGTTCCTTTTCGGCATGAGTCTCATGGGCGACGGCCTGAAAAAGGTGGCCGGCAACAAGCTGGAGCTGGTGCTCTACCGGCTGTCCGGCACGCCGGTAAAAGGGCTGCTGCTGGGCACCGGCGTCACGGCTGTGATCCAGTCCTCCTCCGCCACGTCGGTGATGGTGGTGGGCTTTGTGAACTCCGGCATGATGAAGCTGGAGCAGGCCATCGCCATTATCCTGGGCGCACTGATCGGCACCAGCGTCACAGGCTGGATCATCTGTCTGTCCAGTCTGGAGGGCGGCGGCTGGGTGTCCCTGCTGTCCACATCCACCATCACGGCGGTGGTGGCGGTGGTTGGCATCATCCTGCGGATGTTCACCAGCAAGCAGGTCAACAAGCATCTGGGAGACATTCTGCTGGGCTTTGCGGTGCTGATGTACGGGATGCAGGCCATGAGCGGCGCGGTGGCCCCTTTGAAGCAGAGCGAGGCCTTCATCAGTATCCTCACCTCCTTCTCCAATCCCCTGCTGGGCATCCTGGTGGGCGCGGCCTTTACCAGCATTTTGCAGAGCGCCTCCGCCGCGGTGGGTATTCTGCAGGCCCTGTCCATGACCGGGGCGGTGAACTTCTCCGTGGCCTACCCCATTATCCTGGGTATTGCCATCGGCGCGGCGGTGCCGGTGCTGCTGTCCGCCCTGGGGGCCAGGGCGGAAGGCCGGCGGACGGCCTTGGCCTATCTGGTGATTGAGATTGTGGGCGTCATCCTGTGCGGCGCGGCCTTCTACGGTGCGGACGCGTTTCTGGATTTCGGCATCAAATACGCGGTGATGGACCCGGTGAGCATTGCGGCGGTGAACACCCTGTTCCGGCTGGTGACGGCCCTGGTGCTGCTGCCCTTTATCGGCGCCCTGGCCAAGCTGGTGTCTCTCTTTGTGAAGGAGAGCGAGGCGGAGCGGGCGGCCAACGCGGAGTTTGACCGGCTGGATGAGCGCTTCCTGCTGCATCCGACCCTGGCAATTGAACAAAGCCGCCTGACCGTCAACGGCATGGCCCGGGTGGCCAAGGAGAACATTCTGGCGGCGCTGCACCTGCTGCTGGACTACAGCGAGGCGGAGGCCAAACAGGTCGCGGAACGGGAGGAGCTGGTGGACCGCTATGAGGACCGGCTGGGGACCTATCTGGTGAAGCTGAACACCCGGGAGCTGAACCAGGAGCAGAACGAAAATGTCTCCAAAATTCTGCACACCCTCAGCGATTTTGAGCGTATCAGCGACCACGCGGTGAACCTGGCAGAGACGGCGGAAGAGATTGAGGACAAGAAGATCCTTTTCTCCGACGATGCCAGGCATGAAATCCTGGTGCTGTGCGCCGCGGTCAGCGAAATTCTGGAGCTGTCCTTCTCCGCTTTCATCGATGAGGATCTGAAGAAGGCCTACAAGGTGGAGCCGCTGGAGGAGCACATCGACATCCTCTGCGACGAGATGAAGCTGCGGCACATCGACCGGCTGCAGAACGGGCATTGCTCCCTGTCCCAGGGCTTTGTGTTCAACGACCTGCTGACCAACTGCGAGCGGGTGGCTGACCACTGCTCCAACATCGCCATCGCCATGATCGAGCTGAACGCCGACGCCTACGACACCCACAGCTACGTCATTGATCTGAAGGAGCAGCGCTCCCACAACTTTGACGCGCTCTATGCCCAGTTCGCGGAAAAATACAAGATTTGATTTTAATGGGAAACAGCCTTTGCGGCTGTTTCCTATTTTTTGCAGGTTGGGGAATTTTTTTCGTCAGAAGAAAGTATTTTCTCCTATTTAAATATTTTTTCTCTATACATTTTTTCGACCGCTTGCTATAATAAACACACCATCAGATGTTTTGGAGGTATGCATCATGCAGGAACCCACTCTCGTTATTCTCGCGGCGGGTATGGGCAGCCGCTTCGGCGGACTGAAGCAGATCACCGCGGTGGACGACCACGGCCACGCCATCATTGACTTCTCCCTGTACGACGCCTACAGGGCAGGGTTTCGGAAGGTTGTCTTTATCATCAAGCACGAAATTGAGGAGGACTTCAAGAACTTCATCGGCAAGCGGATGGAGAAGTATTTTGAGGTGAAATACGTCTATCAGCAGCTGGAGATGCTGCCGGAGGGCTACACGGTGCCGGAGGGGCGGGTCAAGCCCTGGGGTACCGGCCACGCGGTGCTCTGCTGCAAGGGCGTGGTTGACGGGCCTTTCGCCGTGATCAACTCCGACGACTACTACGGCCGCAGCGCCTACCAGAAGCTGTATGATTTTCTCGCCGGCGACCGGCCCGAAAACGAGCACGCCATGGTGGCCTATCTGCTGAAGAACACCGTGACGGAAAACGGCTCCGTGGCCCGTGGCGTTTGCCAGGTGGAGGACGGATACCTGACCGACGTGGTGGAGCGCACCAAGATTTTTAAGGACGGCGAGAACGGCAAGTACACCGAGGACGGCGAGACTTTCTATCCCCTGTCCGGCGAGGTGCCGGTGTCCATGAACTGCTGGGCCTTCGGCCAGGCCATGCTGCAGCAGCTGGCCGACGACTTCCCCGGCTGGCTGGATGAGAACCTGCCCAAGAACCCGGAAAAGTGCGAATATTTCCTGCCCTTTGTGGCCAACGATATGATCAAGGCGGGCAAGGGCAAGGTGAAGGTGCTCAACTGCGATGAGGCCTGGTACGGCGTGACCTATAAAGAGGATATGGACAGCGTTGTCAGCGCCATCAAAAAAATGCGGGCGGAGGGCATCTACCCCGAAGCACTGCTGGATTGAAAGGAAGGTCTTAAAGAATGAACGTATTGGTTACCGGCGGCGCCGGATACATTGGCAGCCACACCTGCGTGGAGCTGCTGGAGAGAGGCTACGGCGTTATCGTGGCGGACAACCTGGTGAACTCCAGCGCCAAGTCCCTGGAGCGGGTACAGCAGATCACCGGCAAGAGCCTGGAT
This sequence comes from uncultured bacterium, assembly GCA_945873205.1. Taxonomy (GTDB): domain Bacteria; phylum Bacillota; class Clostridia; order Oscillospirales; family Oscillospiraceae; genus Limivicinus. The sequence continues at coordinate 26,229 of CAMCCC010000025.1, read as the reverse complement.
TTCTACGAAATCGATGTGCGTGACCGGGCCGCTCTGGACCGCATCTTTGAAAAGCATGACATCAACTGCGCCATCCACTTCGCCGGGCTGAAGGCCGTGGGCGAGTCTGTGGCGATGCCCCTGGAATACTACGACAACAACCTGAACTCCACCATCACCCTGTGCCGGGCCATGAAGGATCACGGCGTGAAGAACATTGTGTTCTCCTCCTCCGCCACGGTCTACTCCGGCGACAACGAGATGCCCCTGCGGGAAAGCTCCCACACCGGCATGTGCACCAACCCCTACGGCTGGACCAAGTACATGTCCGAGCAGATTCTGCGGGACACCGCCTTTGCCGACGAGGAATGGTCCATCGCCCTGCTGCGTTACTTCAATCCCATCGGCGCCCACAGCAGCGGCCTGATCGGTGAGGACCCCAGAGGGATTCCCAACAACCTGATGCCCTTCATCTCCCAGGTGGCCGTAGGCCGCCGGGATCACCTGAACGTGTTCGGCAACGACTATGACACCCACGACGGCACCGGCGTGCGGGACTACATCCATGTGGTGGACCTGGCCCGGGGTCACGTCTGCGCCATTGAGTACATGCAGAAGCACAAGGGCGAGAACGTCTTTAACCTGGGCACCGGCATGGGCTACAGCGTGCTGGACATGGTGAAGGCCTTTGAGCGGGTCACCGGGATCAAGATTCCCTATGAGATCGTTGCCCGCCGTCCCGGCGATCTGGCCACGGTTTACTCCTGCCCCGACAAGAGCGCGGAGCTGCTGGGCTGGAAGGCAGAGTACAACCTGGACGATATGTGCCGGGACACCTGGGCATGGCAGTCCAAGAACCCCATGGGCTACGCGGAATAAAACAGTTTTCCCCGGTTCGACCGATGGTCGGGCCGGGGCTTTCCTTTACGCAGAATTCACCAAAAGTTCATAGAGCAAAAAATTGACCGGGCAGTCTGTTTGTGTTATAGCACCATTCAGACTGATCGGTCTGTTTTTTATTTGGAGGTGTGGCAATGAATCGGGAAGAGAAAAACGCCCTGTCCCGGCAGCTGGATATTGGAGGCGGCGCTGGAGGAGTTCTCCCAAAAGGGCTATGAGGCCGCGTCGCTGAGCAACGTGTGCGCGGAGAAGGGCATTTCCAAGGGAATCATCTACCACCATTTCAAGGATAAGGATGCGCTGTACCTGCTGTGTGTGGAGGACTGCTTCACCCGGGTCAGCGCCTATTTGCAGGAGGCGGCCGGAAAGCTGTCCGGCACGGCGGAGGAGAAGCTGGCGGCGTATTTTGACGCAAGGCTCCGCTTCTTTGCCCTGCATCCGGTGTATCTGGGCATCTTTGCGGAGGCGGCTTTCAATTCGCCGGCGGCGCTGGCGGAGGAGATCGCCCGCCGGCGGCAGGGCTTCGACCGGCTGAACATTGATGTTCTCACCGGCGTGCTGGGGGAAGCCCCCCTGCGGGCCGGACTGCGGGCGGAGACGGTGGTGGAGGATTTCCGGATGTATATGGACTATTTCAATCTGCGTTTCCGCTCCGCCTTCCGCAGCGGCTGCAGCACGGACAAAATCCTGACGGAGCATGAGAACAAATGCCGCCGGCAGCTGGATATTCTGCTGCACGGCGTATTGGAGGATGGAAATGAAGCATAAAGCTTTTCTCGCCGTGGCCCTGTGTCTGGCACTGGGCTGCTGTATGGCGCTGTGCGCCTGCGGCAAAAAGGAAGCCCTACCGGCAGCTACGCCTGCTCCGGTAGAAAGCAGCACAGCGGCGGCACCCCTTGTGCCTCCCACAGATACGCCGCTGCCCGTGGGGACCCCTGCGGTGACAGCAGCGCCGGAGCCCATGGTCATCACGGCAGGCAGCCGGGAAGAGCTGAAACATGCCATGGCAGACGCCATCGAAGGTCTTTGCCCCCGGCTGACAGCAGAGATCAGAGGGGACTGGCTGGAGCAGCCGAAGATGGATGTGCAAAACCTGTATAATGAGATCGCAGCAGCAAGGCCGGAACTGAAATATGTCTATGACCTGGAGATTTCGGTGGATGGCAGCCAGCTGGTCTGCACCTTCCGCTACATGCCCTATAAGACCGGGGACTTCCCGGAGGGCTTTGCCGGGCAGGAAGTAAGCTCTATCCCGGAGCTGATCGCAGCGGCGGAGGAGAATATCGGTCAGGAAGCGGTGCTGGTCCGAATCACCAACCCGGCACTGGAGCCGGACGCCATGAACCGGGCCCTGCAGCAGGCCGGCGGCGGCTACCTTCTCTGTATGCTGAACCGGGACGCCACCGCCATCCAGTACAGCGCCCCCTATAACCTGAGCAGGGAGGACTGTCTGGCGGCGCTGGCAGAGGCGGATCGGCTGGCGGATAGGGTGATTGCCCAGGTGATCACCGAGGACATGAGCCAATGGGAGAAGGCGGAAGCCTTGTACGCCTACGTCACCAGTACGGTGAGCTATGACCAGCGCTACTATTCCGACAGGAACAGCATGCCCTACGAATCCCAGACCGCCCTGGGCGCCTTGCGGGATGGCATGGCCATCTGCGGGGGCTACGCCCACGCGGTGAAGCTGCTGTTTGAAAAGGCGGGAATCCCCTGCTTCAACGTGACGGGGAAATATTTCGGGGAGAACCATATGTGGAACATCGCCCTGCTGGATGGGCAATGGCTCTGGTTTGACGCCACCTCCGACCGGGGCAGCACAGGGGAATTCGGCTTCCTGCGTTTCGCTCTGACGGAGCTGGACAGCACAAAGTACACCTGGGATCAGGAACAGGTCCAATGGCTGATCGGCTGAAACAGAAAAGAATTCAATAAAAAGAACTGGCTTGTTTTTTCAAGCCAGTTCTTTTGTTGAAAGACTGTCAAAACCATACCGCGGGGAAGGAGAACGTTTTCTCAAGCCTTCCCCTTGAGGGGAAGGTGCCCAGTGCGCACACTGGGCGGATGAGGTGGAAATATGCTTTTTTGACGGAAGTTTCTGCTTTTTCCCTGTTTTTACTTGCCACCTCATCAGTCGGCTGCGCCGCCAGCTTCCCCTCAAGGGGAAGCCTTTGGCTAGCAGAATCCACTGGTACAGCACATAAAACAGACTTTGTTGCTGTTTTCTGTTTTATCCTGCGACGGGGGTTTTATTTTTGGGGAGGACGGTGGCAAGGTGGAGCACCGCGGCCAGAGCGCAGGCCAGGGCGGTATACATCTGGCCCAGGTCCAGGTACATGTTCAGGCCGTCGGCAGCCAGGGCGCAGGCCAGGCACAGAACGGTGGGCAGGACCAGCAGCAGGCGGCGCTTGGTCTTTTCAAAGGAGCCGGGGATGCTCAGCAGTCCCAGCAGGCCGCCGGCAAGGGCCAGAATGTTGATGGCATACAAAAGGCCGTGATGGCGCTGGGCCGCATCCCGTCCGTTCTGTACATAGGCCCGGGCGCTTTCCACCAGATCGCCGCCGGCATTGACAGCGGAGGCAATGGCCTCCTCCTGCATGAGGACAATGCGGGCGGAGCGATGCTTCCGCTCCATCTCCTTCTTCTCATCCACGGTGACAAGGCGGCGGTCCAGGTCCTCAGACTCCTGGTCCAGGCGGAGCTTATCTTCCTCCAGCTCGGCGGACTCATCCTCCAGCTGGCCCATATTATACCAGATCAGCTCCAGCTGGTGCTGCAGCTCCTGCTCCGCCTTTTTCAGGGCGTTTTCCCCCAGGAGCACCTGCGCTTTGGCCTGGTCAAGGGCCTGCTGGCCTTCCGCCAACTGGCTCCGGAGCGAGGCGAGGGCCTTCTCCAGGGCGGTCTTTACGTTGCCCTCGGCAACCAGATAGGCCCGAAGCTGCACCAGGGCGGCGCGAATCTCCTCCAGACTCATGTTGGAGAAGTCCGGCATACTGATATCCGACTCGCCCAGGCCGCCCAGATCATCCAGCACCTCGGCCGGAAGCTGACTCAGTGCGGCGCTCATCAGGGCGGAACCGGCCTGGATTCTGCTGTCCACCTCGCCGGCACCCGCCAGGACGGAGGACTGCACAGCCTGGTACTCCTGCTCCCAGGCGGCAAGGGCAGTCTCATACCCTGCCTGGGCGCTTTCATACTCCTCCATGGCCTTTTCAAAGGCTTCCAGAAGTTGCTGATAGACAGCCATGGCCTGCTCATAGGCGGCCTTCGTCTCCTCATCGGCATCCTCCGGGGGTGCGATGGGCAGTGTGGGTTCCTCTGGCAACTCCGGCAGCTGGGGCCGGTTTGCCAGAATCACATCGATCTGGGCGATCAGCGCATCGATCAGGGCAATGGCAGCGTTGAATTCTTCCTCGCTGCCGCTCAGGGCGTTGATTGCCGCGACCAGCAGCGGCTCCACCGTATTGAAGGCGGCAGACAGCTGGTTAAACTGCTGCTCCTTCTCCGCCAGCAGGGCCTTGCCCTCCGCCAGTTCCACCTTGGCAGCGGCAAGCTGCTCCTTGCCCTCCATGATCATTTTTGCGCCCAGCTCATAGCCGCCCATGGTGGCGGTGTGGGTGGCCAGATCGGTGCGGTGCTGGGCAGCGTCATCATCGTGCTGCTCCTGCAGGGCTTCCAGCTCGGCCAGGGCCTCCTCATAGCTGACGCTGTTTTTCAGTTGGAGGGAGAGCGCTTCATAGGTATCGGTTTTTTCCTCAATGCGCTGGTATTTCTCCAGGCTCTCCTGCAAGGCCGCATCCGCCTTACCAAAGCCCACAGCGCCGTTGAGCAGCATGATCAGGCTCATGACGGCAAGCACAATGGAAAACACTCTTGCGAGTGCAGGGTGCTTCACAGTCCATTCCTCCCAGTTGGTTTCTTAACTTGGTATTATACCAGTGATTTGTGAAAAATCTATGTATAGATCGAGAAAAATTCAGAAGGATTTTCTTTCCTTCTTTCTTTTTTGCGCCGTTTCCTGTATAGTAGGTAAAAAAACAAGGAGAACGCGATATGCTTCTGAGTTTCGCGCCTATGGAAGGGATCAGTTCCCGCATATACCGGCAGACCCACGCCCGGCTTTTCGGCGGCGTGGAGGAATACTTCGCTCCCTTCATCGCCCCGGACGGCAGCGGCAAGTTCAAGGCCAGCGCCCTGCGGGATGTTCTGCCGGAAAACAGCCAGGGAATCCGCCTCATCCCCCAGCTGTTGGTGAACCGGGCGGAGCCCTTTCTCCGGGTGGCGGAGCAGCTGCATGGGCTGGGCTATGAGGAAGTGAACCTGAACATCGGCTGCCCCTCCGGCACGGTGGTGGCCAAGCACAAGGGAGCAGGGATGCTGCTGGATCTGCGGTCGCTGGATGATTGCCTGGCGGAGATTTTCAGCCGCTGCCCCATTGCCGTTTCCGTCAAGACCCGGATGGGCGTGGAGCGGACGGAGGAATTTGAGGAGATTCTGGAGATCTACAACAAGTACCCCATTCAGCGGCTGATTATCCATGCCCGGGCCCGGGCGGGCATGTACAAAAGCAGGGTGGATTTGCCGGCTTTTCTGGCCGCCCTGCCAGAATGTCGCTGCCCGGTGTGGTATAATGGGGATGTCTTTTCCCCGGAGGACATGGATAAGCTAAAGGCGGCTGACGGTCTGGCTGGCGTAATGCTGGGCCGGGGAGCGGTAGCCGACCCAGCGCTGCCCCGGCTGCTCCGGGGCGGGAACGGTCTCAGCGCCGGGGAGCTGAAAGCTTTCCATGACGCCCTGCTGGAGCGCTTTCTGGCGGAGGGGCTGGGTGAGCAGGCGGCCATGGCCAGGCTGAAGGAGCTTTGGTTTTACATGCTGTACAAGTTCCCGGACAGCAAGAAGGAGGCCAAGGGGCTTTTGAAAGCCCAGCGGCTCGGCGATTACACCGCAGCGGTGGAAGCTCTCTTTGCCAGCGGGAAGTTCGACGCCGGCAGCTTCTTCTGGCAATGAGGGGGAAGAAGGGGCTTTCTATGCTGCGTTTTTTCGGCTATAATAGAGAAAACAGTTTGATTCACAGGGAGGAAACAATCATGAAGAAAACGGCAATCCTGTTTGCGGAGGGCTACGAGGAAGTGGAGGCCCTGACCGTGGTCGACCTTTTGCGGCGGGCTAAGATCGGCTGCGACATTGTGGCCGTGAAGGAAGTGGATGAAGTGACCGGCAGCCACGGTATCAGCGTCCGGGCGGACAAGACCCTTTCCCAACTGGAAGTGGAGCAGTATGACGGGCTGATTCTGCCCGGCGGGCTGCGGGGCGTGAACAACCTGGCCGCGGATGAACGGGTAATCGATATGCTGCGGCGTTTTGCTGCGGCCGGGAAGCTGACCGCCGCCATCTGCGCCGGGCCCACGGTACTGGCCAAAGCCGGGCTGCTGGAGGGCCGGAAGGCCTGCTGCTACCCCGGGATGGAGGACCAGCTCACCGGGGCACTGGCCTGCACCGAAGCTGTGGTAGTAGACGGCAGCATCATCACCAGCCGGGGGCTGGGCACGGCGATCCCCTTCGCACTAGCCCTGGTGGCCCATTTCAGCGGAGAAAAGCAGGCCCAGGCCCTGGCAAAGAGCATTGTGTTTCAATAAACGGAGGCGGGAGAGAGACATGAAAGAACTGGAACTGTTTTACCTGCGCGGCTGCCCCTACTGCGTCAATGCCAGAAAGGCCATCGGCGAGCTGATGGAGGAAACCCCGGCCTTCGGGGAAATTGCCATCCGATGGATCGAGGAAAGTGAGGAGCCGGCGCTGGTTACCGGGCGGGACTATTACTATGTGCCCTCTCTGTTCTTCCGGGGAGAGAAGCTGTACGAAGCCCAGCCCTCCCATGATTACGGCACCATCAAGGAGAAACTCCGCGCCGCGCTGGAATATGTGCTGCAAGCTTAATGCAATATTGCAACAGCCCCGCCTGTCAAAAGACAGGCGGGGCTGTTGCATTATTGGAAATTTACATATCCATGGCCATGCGGCAATAGTAGTTGAACTGCCGCTCCCGCTCCAGGGTGGTCTGGTCCATGTGGCCGGGATAGACCTCATAGTCCCCTTCCAGCAGGCAGAGCTTCTTCAGGCTCAGCAGCTGCTGATCCATGTCGCCGCCGGGGAAATCGGTGCGGCCGCAGGAGCCGCAGAACAGGGTGTCCCCGGTGAAAAGGGCGTCCTGGCAGCGGAGAGACACACCGCCGGGGGTGTGGCCGGGGGTGGAAAAGACCTCAAAGCGGAGAGAATCCAGTTCCACCACGTCCCCCTCGTCATAGAAGCGGCCGTTCTCCGGCAGACGGAAGGCCATGAAGGGGTTGCCGGCATAGCGGGCATCGTCCTTTTTGTTCATGTAGGTAATGGCCCCGGTCTCCTCCGCCACGGCATAGACCGCGCCCACATGGTCAAAGTGGCCGTGGGTCAGCAGGATCAGCTTGCAGTGGAGGTGGTTGGACTCAATATAATCCAGGATGGTATTGGATTCCTCGCCGGGGTCGATGACGGCGCAGTTCAGGGTCTGCTCATCGGTGACCACATAGCAGTTGGTGCCCAGGTGGCCCACAGGCAGGGTTTTGATCAGCATAGCATACTCTCCTTACAATTCATTGGTATCCAGAAGAATGGTGACAGGCCCGTCATTGACGGAGGCCACCTTCATATCGGCGCCAAAGACCCCGGTCTGCACCGTGAAGCCCCGCTCCCGGCACTGGCGGATCACCAGCTCGTAGAGGGGGACGGCGGTCTCCGGCCGGGCGGCTTTGGAAAAGCCGGGGCGGCGGGACTTGCAATCGGCAAAGAGGGTGAACTGACTGATAATCAGCAGCTCCGCCCCCGCGTCCGCCGGGCTCAGGTTCATCTTGCCGTTTTCATCCTCAAAGACCCGCAGGCCGCAGATCTTATCGGCGATCTTCAAAGCCTGGGCCTCAGTGTCCTCCTGATGGACGCCCAGCAGCACCAGAAAGCCGGGGCCGATGCGGCTGTATTCCGCCCCGTCGATCTCCACAGAGGCGGACTTGACTCTTGTTACAACTGCTCTCATTTTCTTATCCTCCGCTTATTTGTTTCCGTTTCTCACCACGCTGCTGACGCCGGGGATGGAGGCAAGGCGGCCCATGATATACCGCAGCTCGCCGCTGTTCTTGACTTCCAGGGTAATGGTGCTGACGGCCAGGCCCGCGCCGGTATCCCGGGAGGTCAGGGAACGCACCTTGGCATTGAGGGAGTTGAGAACGGTGGCAATATCCATGACCAGGCCCGAACGGTCCTTGGAGGCGATGGTGACGGTGGTGACATAACTATCGGTAATATTTTCGGCCCAGGAGACGCCTACCCAGCGGCCCTCGTTCTCCGGCTGGTTCATCAGCTGGGCACAGTTGGTGCAGTCCCGCCGGTGGATGGAAACACCCTGGCCCCGGGTGATGAAGCCCACAATATCGTCCCCCGGTACCGGGGTGCAGCAGCGGGAGAACTTCACCAGGCAGTTGCTCAGCCCCTCCACCAGGATGCCATGGACCGGCTTGCCGGTCTTTTTGGCGTTATTTTCCCGCCGCTCCGCCGCCTCGGAGACCTTGTCCAGGGCAGTCTTTCGGTCGGGCTTGGTGCGAAGCTCGTCCCGGATGCGGTTGGCCACCCGGGTGGCGGTGACGCCGCCGTAGCCGATGGCGGCATAGAGGTCCTCAATGGTGCCGAAGGACAGGCGCTTGAGGATGGGAGCGATGGTCTCCTCATCCTGGGCGTCATCCAGGGTGAGGCCGTTATGCTTCAGCTCATCCTCCAGCATCTCTCGGCCCCGGATCACGTTCTCCTCCCGCCGCTCCTTCTTATACCACTGCTTGATCTTGGTACGGGCGGAACCGCTTTTGGCCACGTTCAGCCAGTCCCGGCTGGGGCCGGGGGCGTTCTTGGAGGTGCGGATCTCCACAATGTCGCCGTTTTGCAGCACATGGTCATAGGTGACGATGCGGCCATTGACCCGGGCGCCCACCATGTGGTTGCCCACGTCGGAATGGATGCTGTAGGCAAAGTCGATGGGGGTAGCGCCGGCAGGCAGGTTGATCACGTCCCCCTTGGGAGAAAAGACGAACACCTCGTCGGCAAACATATCGATTTTCAGGTTGTGGAAAAAGTCCTGGGCGTCCGACTCCTGCTGGCTCTCCAGCAACCGGCGGACCCAGGCGAACTTATCCTCATCCCCCTCCCGGACGGCAGCGGCGCCGTTGCCCATCTTGTACTTCCAGTGGGCGGCGATGCCGTACTCGGCGGTATAGTGCATTTCCCAGGTGCGGATCTGCACCTCGAAGGGGATGCCCTCGGAGCCGATGACGGTGGTATGGACGCTCTGGTACATGTTGGGTTTGGGGGTGGAGATATAGTCCTTGAAGCGGCCGGGCACCGGCTTGAACATATCATGGATGATGCCCAGCACATTGTAACAGTCCGGGATGGTGTCCACAATGACCCGGAAGGCGCACAGGTCGAAGATGCCGTTGATGTCCAGCTTCTGGGCGTACATCTTGCGGTAGATGCTGTAAACGTGCTTGATGCGGCAATAGATGGTGGCCTTGACGCCCTCGGCGTCCAGGCGGGTCTGGATCTTTTCCTTCATGCTGTCCATGAAGCGCTCCAGGTCGCCCATCTTGGCCTCCAGCGACGTGGTGATCTCCTTATAGCCGGCCGGGTCCAGGTACTGGAGGGACAGGTCCTCCAGCTCCCACTTGGCCCGCTGCATGCCCAGACGGTGGGCAATGGGGGCATAGATTTCCATAGTCTCCAGGGATTTGGAGCGCTGTTTATCCGCCGACTGGTAGGCCATGGTGCGCATATTGTGGAGCCGGTCGGCGATCTTGATGAGGATGACGCGGATGTCCTTGGCCATGGCCATGAGCATCTTGCGCAGATTTTCCATCTGCTCATCCTCTTTGCTGGTGTACTGAACCCGGGTCAGCTTGGTGACGCCCTCCACAATATCCGCCACCGCATCGCCGAACTGGCGGGCAATGTCCTCATGGGTCAGGTTGGTGTCCTCGATCACATCGTGAAGCAGGGCGGAGACGATGGAGTCCTCGTCCAGGCCCATGTCCACGGTGATGTCCGCCGCGGCCACGCAGTGGGTCACATAGGGGGAGCCGTCCTTCCTGAGCTGGCCGGAATGGGCCAGGCGGGCCATGTCATAGGCGGCCCGGATGCGCCCCAGGTCCATGCCGGGGCAGCTTTCCTTGATCTTGGTGATGAGAGCTTCAAACATTTCATCAGGATTAAGGAGCTGATTGGTTTTTTCTTCCTGCTTATCCATATCTGTCCCTCCCACTTGAATTATAAGTAACTGTGGAGACTGCGCATCAGCCGGGTCCCCTCCAGATCGGCCTTGCCGGCGATCTGGCTGCGCATGGCGGAAAACACCTTGCCGCTGGGGCTTTGCAGCAAGCCGGTCTCCAGCAGGGTCATCAGACAGAGGCAGAAGCGCTCCGGCTCCATGCCGGCCAGGCACTGGCCCAGCACCTGCCGGGTATCACCGCCCACGGTGAAGTCCTCGTCCATGGCCCGCCACAGCCGCACAAAATCGGCCCGCGCCGGGCAATAGGGGGAGGCAGCCCACAGGGCGCTTTCATCCCCGGAAAGGATGGCCTCACAAAGCGCCTCCGGCGCATGGCGGCGCAGGGCGGAAACCACCAGCTGCACCGACACACTGCCCCGGTACTCGTTGATCTGGGGCCGGAAGGCCACATCCACCAGGTTCCCTTCCCGCAGGCCCAGCTCACTGAGACTGTGGGAGAAAAAGATGCCCTCAAAGCGTTGGTCGCCAAAGCGGATGCGGATGCGCAGGTGGCGGCCGTTGCCCACCTGAGAAGCACTCTCCAACCGGGCGGCGCTGATGCACATCAGGGGCTTGGGGTTGCAGTTGCCGTAAGGCTCCAGCAGGTCAAGGCTTTTCACATTGTCGATGGACAGCAGCGACGGGTCGGTGATCAGCAGGTCACACTGCACCTCCGGCAGAGGCTCCGGCTTGTTGCTGCGGTAATAGTCCGCCAGGGCCTGGCGGAAGGCGGGCAGGTTTTCCCGCCGGATATTCAGCCCCGCCGCCAGGGCATGGCCGCCGAAGCCCAGCAAATGCTCCGAGCAGGAGCTTAAAGCATCAAAGAGGTTGAAGCCGCCGTAGCTGCGGCAGGAGCCCTTGCCCACGTCGCCATTGAGACAGATCATGATGGCGGGCAGGGAATACTGCTCCGCCAGGCGGGAGGCGGCAATGCCGATGACCCCCTGGTGCCACTTATCACTGGCCAGAACGATGGGACTGTCCGGCGCTTTGCCGGAGAGCAGCTGGTTGGCCTCCTGCCAGATCTCGGTCTCAATGCTCTGGCGGCGGCGGTTCAGCTCGCACAGCTCCACGGCCAGGTTGGTGGCCGTCACCGGGTCCCGGCTCATCAGCAGCTTGGCTGCGATACCGGCGTTGCCCAGGCGTCCGGCAGCGTTGAGCCGGGGGGCCAGGCTGTAGCCGATGACGGAGGCGTTCAGCTTTTTGGGGTCAATGGACGACTCCCGCAGCATGGCGGCAATGCCGGGCCGGGGGTTCCTTTCCAGCATAGCCAGGCCGTATTTCACAATATAGCGGTTCTCATCCACCAGGGGCATCACGTCCGCCACGGTGCCGATGGCCACCAGGTCGGCATACCGGTCCAGCATGGCCTTGCTGTCCCCCTCGCAGGCGCAGACCAGCTTCAGGGCCACGCCCACACCGGCCAGGTCCTTGTTGGGGTAACGATCCCCTTCCTGCTTGCAGTCGATCAGGGCCACCGCTTTGGGCAGGGCGTCATGCTTGCACTCGTGATGGTCGGTAATAATCATGTCGATGCCCAAGCCGCGGGCATATTCCGTCTCCTCCACGGCGGTAATGCCGCAGTCCACCGTCACCACCAGGCTCACCCCCTGGGCCTTCAGGGTATCCAGAGCGGCGCAGTTGAGACCATAGCCCTCCTCGTTCCGATCGGGGATATAGGGGATGCAGTTGAGGCCCCTGGAACGGAGGTAGTCCGTCACAAGGCAGGTGGAGGTAATGCCGTCCACGTCATAGTCGCCGTACACGGCCACGGTCTCGCCCCGGTGGATGGCCTGCAGGATGCGCTCCCTGGCCGCGGCCATGCCGGTCATCAGCATGGGGTCATGGACGCAGTCCGCCCCGCCGTAAATCAGCTGCCGGGCCTGCTGGGCATTCTCCACCCCGCGGAGGGCCAGCACAGCGGTCAGCAGCGGGGTGAAGCCGGCCGCCGCCAGCTCCGGCGTGACCCGGGGCCTGGCAAAGGGTATCTTCCAGTCCTTCTCTTTTTTCATACGCTTTCTACATCTCTTAAAATTATTTTAATAATTGATTATACATAAAAACCGGGCCCAATTCAATAGCGTAGTGCAAAAAAGGCAGGAAATACCTGGAAGTTTGCTTGTTTTATCGGTTATAATCGCTGAGACGGCGGATACCGCCCCGGTTCTCCTCCCGGACGCCGCAGCGTTCCACGGCAGCTTCCGGGCTGTCACAGAGGGCAAACAGGCGCAGGCAATTGCGGCTCATGAAGCCGAAGTCCGCCGCTTTCTCCAGGGCCTGCACCAGGGCGTCGTAATAGCCCAGGGTGTTGAGCATGACCATGGGCTTGCTGTGGCGGCCCAGCTGCTTCAGGGTCAGCACCTCAAAAAACTCCTCAAAGGTGCCGATGCCGCCGGGGAGCACCACGAAGGCGTCGGCCTTTTCCTCCATAAGCTGTTTGCGCTGGGCCATGGTGTCGGTATAGATCAGCTGGCCCCGCTCCTTATACAGGATACCCGGCTCATCGAAAAAGCGGGGCGCGATGCCGATGATGGCCTCCCCCAGCTCCGCCGCGCCCCGGGCGCAGGCGCCCATCAGGCCGCCGGCGCCGCCGCCGTAGACCAGGGTATGGCCCCCGGCGGCGATGGCCCGGCCCAGAGCCTGGGCCGCGGTATAAAAGGCCTGGTCCAGATCGTTGCTGGATGCGCCGAAAACACAGATATGCATGGTTTTTCCTCCTGATTTACGAATAAAAGGATTATATCATTCCTGTCCATACTTGAAAAGCCCCGGATTTTAGGGTATATTAGATAAGTTACGGAGGATGCTATGAAGAAATTTCTTTCCATGATAATAACCCTCTGCCTGCTGCTTCCCCTCTGCGGCTGCAAAGGCGGCTGCTATGAGAGCGGCGGGGAGGGCCTGGATATTGTGACCACGGTGTTCCCGGCCTTTGACTTTGCCCGGGAGATCGCCGGGGACAAGGCCCGTGTCTGCCTGCTGGTGCCCCCCGGGTCGGAGTCCCACAGCTTTGAGCCCACGGCCCAGGATATCCTGCGCATCCAGAACTGCGACCTGCTGATCTGCAACGGCGGGGAGTCGGAGGTGTGGCTGGAGGATATGCTGGAGGGGATGGAAACGGAAATCCCCCGGCTGGTGATGCTGGACTGTGTGCAGGCCCTGGAGGAAGAAGTGAAGGCAGGGATGCAGGTGGCCGGGCAGGAGCATGACCATGACCACGAGGGCCATGACCATGAGGAGGCGGAGTATGACGAGCACGTCTGGACTTCCCCCAGAAATGCGGCATTGATCTGCCAGGCCCTGGGAGAGACCCTCTGCGCCATTGACCCGGCCAACAGCGATTTCTATGCCGGGCGCACCGAGAGCTACTGCCAGCAGCTGCTGGCTCTGGACGCCGGGTTCCGGGCCCTGGCGGAGCGCAGCGGCCACCCCACCATGATCTTTGCCGACCGGTTCCCGGCCCGGTATTTTGTGGAGGAATACGGGCTGGATTACTACGCCGCTTTCCCGGGCTGCGCCGAGGAGGCGGAGCCTTCCGCCAGGACGGTGGCCTTCCTGATCGACAAGGTTCGGCAGGAGCAGGTGCCGGCAGTGTTCTACATTGAATTTTCCAACCAGAAGATGGCGGACGTGATCTGCGAGGACACGGGCTGCCAAAAGCTGCTGTTCCACTGCTGCCACAACGTGACCCGGCAGCAGCTGGACGAGGGCATCAGCTATCTGGGGCTGATGGAGCAGAATCTCAACACACTGAGGGAGGCTTTGGGCTGATGGCCATACTGGAATGTAAAGACCTGTGCTTTGCCTATGAGGGCAAGCGGGTGCTGGAGGGGGTAAACTTCTCCCTGAACGCCGGGGACTATCTCTGCGTGGTGGGGGAAAACGGCTCCGGCAAGTCCACGCTGATCAAGGGGCTGCTGGGATTGAAAGCCCCGGAGCAGGGCAGCATCACCCTGTCCGACGGGCTGAAGGCCACGGAGATCGGTTATCTGCCCCAGCAGACCCAGGTGCAGCGGGACTTCCCCGCCAGCGTGTATGAGGTGGTATTGTCCGGCTGCCTCAACTCCCTGGGCGGCAGGCTGTTTTATACGAAGGAACTGAAGCAGCGGGCCATGGAGAACATGGAGCGCATGGGTATTGAGGAGATCAGGGACGAGAGCTACCAGAATCTCTCCGGTGGGCAGCAGCAGCGGGTGCTGCTGGCAAGAGCCCTCTGCGCCACCAAGAAGCTGCTGCTGCTGGACGAGCCGGTCACCGGCCTGGACCCCATTGCCAGCGGGGAGATGTACAACCTGATCAAGCTCATTAACCTCTGCGACAACATCTCTGTCATCATGGTGTCCCATGATATTCATGAGGCGGTGCGCTATGCCACCCACATCCTGCATCTGGGCCACAGCCAGCTGTTTTTTGGTACGGCTGCAGAATACCGGCAGAGCAGCCTGGCCCGGCGCTTCCTGGGAGGTGGACAGATATGACGGCCTTGATACAGATGTTTTCCTACCACTTCATGCAGCGGGCGCTGATCGTGGGGGTGCTGGTGTCCCTCTGCGCGGCGCTGCTGGGGGTGTCCCTGGTGCTGAAACGCTATTCCATGATCGGCGACGGGCTGAGCCATGTGGGCTTTGGCGCCCTGGCGGTAGCCTCGGCGCTGAATCTGGCGCCGCTGGCGGTGGCGGTGCCGGTGGTGGTACTGGCGGCCATTTTGCTGCTGCGGCTGCGGCAGAGCGCCGCTGTGAAGGGGGACGCGGCCATCGCCATGATCTCCAGCAGCGCCCTGGCCATCGGCGTGATCAGCCTGTCCCTGAGCACGGGGATGAACACGGAGGTTTCCAGCTACCTGTTCGGCAGCGTGCTGTCCCTGAGCCGGGGGGACGCGGTGTTCAGCATATTGCTGTCCCTGGCGGTGATTGCGCTGTTTGTGCTGTTCTATCCCCGGATTTTCGCCGTTACCTTTGATGAGAATTTCAGCCGGGCCACCGGCACAAAGGCGGAGCTGTTCAACACCCTGCTGGCGGTGCTGACGGCCATCACGGTGGTGCTGGGGATGCGGATGATGGGGGCTCTGCTGATTTCCAGCCTGATCATCTTCCCGGCCCTCTCCGCCATGCGGATCTGCCGCAGCTTCAAGGCCGTGGTGCTGGTGTCAGCCTGTATTTCGGTGCTTTGCTTTTTGACGGGCCTGCTGGCCTCCTACTTTCTGGAAACCCCCACCGGGGCCAGCATTGTCATTGCCGACCTGCTGGCCTACGGCATCTGCCGCCTGGCAGGGCGGAAATAAACAAATCCCAGGGCAACAGTCCTGGGATTGATTGATATTCCTTTGTTCCGGCAACTCAGGCGAAGCTCTTGGCCATCCAGTTGCGCAGGAGGCTTTCATCCACATGCATGCCGGCAGCAATAAAGACAATGGCCTCATTCTCATTCATGGAACGCAGCCGCTCAAAATTGGTCAGCTTCCGGGCCTTGGCACCCACAGGCGCTTCACCATAGCTGCGCCCCTCCATGTAGCCGCACTCATAGCACATGTGCAGGTCATACTTCCGGTGGTCATCCACATACATTTCGCTTCCGCAACGGGGGCACTTCATTTTCATTTCCTCCTTATACAAACGGTTTTGAAAACCGCAACTTTGTTAGTTATTTAATTAGCATATATAAAATAGCACCTTGTTAAAAATTTTGCAAGTACATTCTGTGATTTTTTTATAAAACATTGACAGTCATTTTATGCAAATTTACAACAGCTTTTCAAAGCATACACTGGACAAGACTGTTGGGATGGAGTACAATCAAAGCAACATATAACGAAGGAGAAAGCGATGCGTTACATTGAAGTTACCGTAAATACCCCGGAGGAGGAGATCGACCTGCGCTGCCAGCAGATGGCGGACATGGGGGCAGGCGGCTTTGTCATCGAAAACGAGGCGGACTTCCAGGCCTTTCTGGAGAACAATCATCAGTACTGGGACTATGTGGACCAGGAGCTGGAGGACAAGTTCAAGGGCCTGAGCCGGATCAAGTGCTACCTGACTGACGATGAGGAGGGTCTGGCGGTGCTGCGCTCCATCAAAGCGGCCTATGACGATGTGGAGACCGGCTTTGTGGAGGACAGCGACTGGGAGAACAACTGGCGGGAATACTACAAGCCCACTGAGGTTGGTGAGAAGCTGGTGGTAGTGCCGGAATGGGAGGAGATTCCCCAGGACGGCCGTCTGCCCCTGCGGCTGGACCCGGGCCTGATCTTCGGCACCGGCAGCCACGCTACCACCCGGATGTGCCTGGCGGCGCTGGAGGGCTTTGCCGGCCCCGGCGTGCGGGTGCTGGACCTGGGCTGCGGCAGCGGGATCCTGGGTATCGGGGCGCTGGTGCTGGGCTGTGACAGCTGCTTCGGCGTGGACATTGATCCCAAGGCCCCGGAGGTGGTGCTGTCCAACGCGGCCCTCAACGGCATCGGGCCGGACAGGATGAAGGTCTGCGCCGGGGATATTATTGCTGACGCTTCCCTGCGCGCCTGTCTGGGCAGCAGCTATCAGCTGGTGCTGGCCAACATTGTGGCGGATGTAATCATCCCCCTGTCGGCCATGGTGCGGCCCTTTATGGCGGAGAATGGAATCTTCATCTGCTCCGGCATCATTGAGCACCGCTGGGTAGAGACAGAGGCCGCCCTGAAAGCCAACGGCTTCCAGATTCTGGAGCACAAGTCTGAAGAAGAATGGCACTGCTTTGTTTGTAAGTGAGCAAAGCCCGAAAAAACGCCTGCCGGTACAACCGGCAGGCGGCTTGAGACTGTCAAAAAACTGCACCGTAAGAAAGGAGAACGCTTCCGCAAGCCTTCCCCTGGAGGGGAAGGTGCCCAGTGCGCACACTGGGCGGATGAGGTGGAAATCCTGCGTTTTTAACGGAAATTTCTGATATTTCCCGTTTTTACTTGCCACCTCATCAGTCAGCCTGCGGCTGCCAGCTTCCCCTCAAGGGGAAGCCTTTGACTGGTAAACCCCCTTGTACAGCATCGAAAACGGCCTTTTTTGACACACTGAAGCCGCCTGCCGGTACAACCGGCAGGCGGCTTTTTGCTATTTTCAGGGGTTCATGGTGTAGTTGGGAGCTTCCTTGGTGATATAGATATCGTGGGGGTGGCTCTCCTTCAGGCCGGCGCTGGTGATGCGGACAAACTTGCTGTTGGTGCGCAGTTCTTCAATATTGTGGGCGCCGCAGTAGCCCATGCCGGAGCGGAGGCCGCCCATCATCTGATAAATGGTCTCGGACACGGCGCCGCGGAAGGGCACACGGCCTTCCACGCCTTCGGGAACCAGCTTCTTGTTGTTGCTCTGGAAATAACGGTCCTTGGAGCCCTTCTGCATGGCGCCCAGGCTGCCCATGCCGCGGTAGACCTTGAACTGACGGCCCTGGTAGACCTCCATCTCACCGGGGGCTTCCTCACAGCCGGCCAGCATGGAGCCCAGCATGACCACACGGCCGCCGGCGGCGATGGCCTTGACGATATCGCCGGAGTACTTGATGCCGCCGTCGGCAATGACGGGGATGCCGTACTTATCGCCCATTTCGGCGCACTGGAGCACGGCGCTGATCTGGGGCACGCCGATACCGGCCACCACGCGGGTGGTGCAGATGGAGCCGGGGCCAATGCCCACCTTGACACAGTCGGCGCCGGCCTTGATGAGGGCCTCGGTAGCCTCGGCGGTGGCAACGTTGCCGGCGATCAGCTGAATGTCGGGGAACTTCTCCTTCACCAGGCCCACGCAGCGCATGATGTTGGCGGAGTGACCATGGGCGCTGTCCAGCACCAGCACGTCCACCCCGGCGTCGATCAGGGCGCCGGCACGGTCCAGCACGTCGCCGGTGACGCCGATGGCGGCAGCGCACAGCAGACGGCCGGCGTCATCCTTGGCGGAGTTGGGGTATTTCAGAACCTTCTCAATGTCCTTGATGGTAATGAGGCCCTTGAGCTTGTAATCCTTGTCCACGATGGGCAGCTTCTCGATGCGGTTCTTCTGGAGGATGGCCTTGGCCTCATCCAGGGTGGTGCCCTCCAGGCCGGTGATCAGGTTATCCCGGGTCATGACCTCTTCGATGCGGCGGTTCATATCGGTCTCGAACTTCATGTCGCGGTTGGTGATGATGCCGATCAGGCGGCCGGTCTCATCCACGATGGGGACGCCGGAGATACGGAACTTGCCCATGAGAGCGTCCGCATCGCCCAGGGTGTGGCCGGCGCTGAGAGAAAAGGGGTTGGTGATGACGCCGTTTTCAGAACGCTTGACCATATCCACCTGCTCAGCCTGGGTGTCAATGCTCATGTTCTTATGAATCACGCCGATGCCGCCCTCCCGGGCGATGGCGATGGCCATGCGGTACTCGGTCACAGTATCCATGGCGGCGCTCATAACGGGAACGTTCAGCTTGATCTTCCTGGTGAGATTGGTGGAAAGATCCACATCCGCAGGAAGTACATCGCTCTCTGCCGGAACCAGCAGTACGTCATCAAAAGTAAGGCCCTCACCTATAAAGCGGCTGGAATAAAGTTCGCTGAGACCCATATGATAAAACCCCTTTCAAAATTATATAATTCTGCGGCAGTCGGAAACAAAGCCTCTGCCGCAAGAAGCTAAGAGAAGTTGAATCACAGCCGGTTATCAGCTGCAGATTTTCGCCGATACTTCGCCAAATGCCTTGTAAATACACAAAGTATTCCCTGCGCCATTTGTCATCGTCTCAGCAAAAATCTGGTGCTGATAACTGCTTCGCATCTCCCAGCCAAAAATTTTTGATTGATTTTTGGTGCGGAGGATGCAGCCTTGCTGGCGCAAGGCAAAGACGACAAGGCAAAAAGCGGCAAAAAGATTGGCTGAGAGACGGTTGGTATTCAGCTTCTCTTAGCTTAATTTACGCTATTTTATCAGATATTGCGCCAATGTCAACTGTTAATTCTACCGATTTCACAGCTGGTACAGGGCCACCATGATGGGCATAGTGACGATGCACAGCAGGGTAGTGACCACGTTGATGGAGCAGGCATACTCCGTGTCGCCGCCGTAGACCTGGGCCATCTGGGTGATGGTGCTGCCGGAGGGGGAGGCGGTGGCCAGAAGGGTGATGAGCAGGATCATATCCCCGTTGGGAACGCTGGTATGGCGGCTGACCACGCGCAGGGCAAAGACACAGATCAGCGGCACGGCCAGCAGGCGCAGGGCGGTGATGAACCAGACCCGCTTATGGGTGAAGATCTTCTTCAGATCCATGCCGGCAATGAGCATGCCGGTGACCATCATGGCGGCGGGGCCGATCATGACCGCCAGGGAGTCCACCGCGCTCTGGACAAAATAGGGCAGCTTAATGCCCAGGGCAAAGATGATGATGCCCGCAAAGACGGAGAGCATATTCACATTGAGGAGCATTTTTCTGATGTCAATATGTACGTCGTTGCAGATCACGGACTTGCAGTGACTCCAGTGGAGAACGATCTGCACGCAGGTAAAGGCGCAGGTGTAAACGATCCACTCCGGCCCCAGCAGGGCGCTGACCAGGGGGATGATCAGGTTGCCGGAATTGGAGTAGATAATGGAGGTCTGTTCCACCGGCTCCAGCCGCAGGGGCTTTTTCAGCAGCGTGACCACCAGTACCAGAGCCAGCTGGATCACCAGGCCGGCGATAAGCGCCAGCATCAGGCCGGAGCGAATCTCCGGGGTGCTGTCGATCTGGAAAGCGGAGATGATGCTGCAGGGGCAGATGAGATAAAGGGAGAGCACCGAGAGGGTATGGCTGTCCTCCGCACGGAGGAAGCCGCAGCGGACCACCACATAGCCCGCCAGCATGATCAAAAACAGGGACGCGATTTTTCCAAGCAGTGCCAGACCCATACTGTTACCTCATTCTTTGTTTTTCGGTATGGATTATTATAGTGAAGTTCCACAAAAATTCAAGGGCAAAATTAGACAAACTGACAAGGCCCTTTTGAACCTTGTCAGTTGAACTTGCAATATTTCCGGGATAAAACCGCCCATTTTATCAAAAGGGCCAGCTGGGCAGCCAGCCCAGCAGCCGGGTGGCCAGGGCGTTATTCACCGGCGCGCCGGAGAGGGCCGGGTAGAACAGCGCAAACAGGGCCAGGCTGCCCAGGGCGAAGCCCCAGACATAGCGCCGGCCAGAACGGCCATTCTGGCAGAAGATGCTGAACACATAGCCCATGGCCAGCACCAGGAACACCGTGCAGGGGAAGTAATGGTATTCAAAGGTGAGCCGGGAGACAAACATCCAGGGCACCAGCTGGGCCAGGTAGCCCAGAAGAATAAAGGCGGCCGTCTCGTCCCGGCGGGCAATCACCAGGTACAGCAGCACAAACAGGGCGATGAAGCCGCCCCAGCACAAAGCCGGGTTCACAAAGGCGCCGAAGCTGGAGCGCATCCCATCGGGAAAATATTGCAGGTAATACAGGATGGGGCGGATGTCCAGCAGCCACTGATACCAGCGGGAGGA
Organism: uncultured bacterium; assembly: GCA_945873205.1. GTDB lineage: Bacteria > Bacillota > Clostridia > Oscillospirales > Oscillospiraceae > Limivicinus. The sequence goes on along the minus strand of CAMCCC010000025.1, from coordinate 5,513 downwards.
ATAGGGATGGGTGGCCACCACGCCGGAATGGTAATGGAACATATAGCTCTGGTTATCCAGCACCATTTTCAGGTAATCGGCGCTGAACAGCCGGTACCCGCAGGCCCGGCCATAAGGGAGATAGGCCAGGTAATAGATGCAGCAGGGCAGCAGCACGAAAAACACCAGGCAGAAGCCGCAGTTTTTCAAAAAGGCTTTTGGCCCCAGCCGGGCATTCTTCACCCAGTACCAGGCCCAGATCAGAGCCAGGCCCGCCCCGGCGTAGAGGCAGGTCCATTTGCTGGCGGCGCCCAGGCCGAAGAACAGGCCGGACAGAGCCAGGTACCCCAGCCGGTGCTCCGTGAAAAACAGGTACATGAACAGGTACATCAGCAGGATAAAGAACACGGCATAGGTATCGATGGTGGCGATGCGGGTCTGGACAAAGTGCATGAAGTCGGCAGCAAAGACTAGAGTTCCGGCAGCGGGGACCGTCCTGCCGCCGAACAGCTTCTTCAGAAAGACATACATCAGCGGCAGCATCAGCACACCAAAAAGGGTGCCGGAGAAGCGCCAGCCGAAGGGCGTCATGCCCAGGAGAGCGATACCCCAGGAAATGATGATCTTGCCCAGGGGCGGGTGGGTGATCTCATAGGGATAGACGCCGTTCAAGTGCTCCCAGGCGGTGCGGGCATGGTAAATTTCATCGAAGTAGCTGGAGTTCATGAAGGTCTGCTCTTTGGGACAGGTGGCCTGCTCATCCGTCAGGGCCGGCTCCCCGCCGGTCAGAGAGAGGGTCTCCCCTGCCCCGTCCAGGGCCACCAGCTCCCCCAGCCACACATTGCCGGAGCCGCTGATGCGCAGGCTGCCGCCGCTGAGGCTCTGCTCCAGGGGCACCGGGTTCCATTTCAGCACATCCGCATGGCTCTGATGGAAGCTGGTCAGGGGCTGGAAATGCTCCCCGTCGGGGGCATACTCAATGGTATACTCCCCAATGCCCACGCCGGAAAAGAGCATCAGGGAATCGGCACTCCCCTGCCCCAGCTCCACCGTGACGCTGCGGTTTTCCATGTTGACAAAGCTCTCCGGGGACTGGGTATTGCCCAGGTTCCAGAAGGCCACCAGGGCATAGGCCAGGCTGATGCCGGCCATGAGGGCGGCGTCCCGCCGGTCCAGCCGGCGCTTCCCCTCGTCCCGGAGGGTGCAGCTGCAAAGGTCCGGCAGGCCCAGGTAAAAGATGATCAGCAGCAGCGCCGCCAGCAGGGGCAGCGAATATTTCACCAGAAAATTCATAAGCAACAATAATACTTAAACTCAGGGGCAAGGCTTTGCCCCTGAGTTTGTTCGGTTTCAGTTTTCTTTCAGCACCATGTGCAGTTCGTGGACGTCGGCCAGGACGTAGTCGGGCTTGCGCTCCGCCGCGTCCACCATGGCCTGATCCGTCTCGCCGGAGAGCACCAGCACGGAGACGGAGCCGGCGTTCTGGGCCACGGCAATATCGGTATAGAGCCGGTCGCCCACGGCGCAGATCTTCTCATTGGGGATGCCGGTCATAGCGGAGATCACGTCGATCATGTTGCGGTTGGGCTTGCCGATGTAATTGGGCTCCTTCCCGGAGGAGGCGGTCAGCAGGGCGCAGATGCTGCCGCAGTCCGGCAGGACCTCGTCATTGGGCATGGGGCAGACCCAGTCCGGGTTGGCGGCAATGAAGGCAGCGCCCCGGCGCAGGAAGTGGCAGGCCTTATCCAGCTTTTCATACACCAGCTCCGTGTCGAAGCCCTGCACCACCACATCCACGGTGTCCACCTCGGTGTGGCCGTTTTCGTCGTTCACCAGGTTCACGCCGTAGCTCTTCAGCTCCCGGTAAAAGGCCTTGGTGCCGGCCAGGTACACGGAGGCGCCGGGGTGGCGCTGGTTCAGGTACATGCCGGTGGCCATGCCGGAGGTAAAGACGTTCTCCGCCTCACAGGGGAAGCCCAGGCGGCGCAGCCGGGTGATATAGTCCTCGCCGGCTCTGGAAGAATTGTTGGTGAGATAGATATATTTTTTCCCAAGGCGGGGCAGATCATTCATCAGCTCAATGGCGCCTTCATACACCTCGTCCCCCAGGTAGAGGGTGCCGTCCATGTCAAACAGGAACAGCTCCACATTTTTCAGCTTATTGGTATCCATTGGTATCAATCTCCTTCATCATCGGCCCAGGCCAGGGCGCAGCGAACGGCCCTGTGCCAGCCTTTTAGTTTTTCTATGCGCTTCTGCTCCTCCATGGAGGGAGTAAAAACCTTGTCAATGGCCCAGTTGCTGCGGATATCGTCCAGGCTGTCCCAATAGCCCACGGCCAGGCCCGCCAGGTAGGCGGCGCCCAGGGCGGTGGTCTCGATGCAGCGGGGACGGTAAACATCGCAGCCCATAATGTCGCTCTGGAACTGCATCAGGAAGTCATTGGCGCAGGCGCCGCCGTCCACCTTCAGTTCCCCGATCTTGATGCCGGCGTCCCGCTCCATGGCCCGGGCAATGTCATAGGTCTGATAGGCCAGGGATTCCAGGGTGGCCCGGACAAGATGTGCCCGGCTGAAGCCCCGGGTCACGCCCACCACAGCGCCTCTGGCCCGCTGGTTCCAGTAGGGCGCGCCCAGGCCGGTGAAGGCCGGGACCACATAGCCGCCGGCAGTGTCCTCCACCTTCTCGGCATACTCCTGGCTCTCGGCCGCGTTGGACACCACGCCCAACTCGTCCCGCAGCCACTGGATGGCGGCGCCGGCCACGAAGATGCTGCCCTCCAGGGCATAAACCACCTTGTCCGCAAAGCTGACGCCGATGGTGGTGACCAGGCCGTTGCAGCTGGTCACCGGCCTCTCGCCGGTATTCATCAGCAGGAAGCAGCCGGTACCGTAAGTATTCTTCATGTCGCCGGGGTTGAAGCAGCACTGGCCAAAGAGGGCGCACTGCTGGTCCCCTGCCGCGCCGGCAATGGGGATTTCCCCGCCGTAAACCTCAAAATCCGTCTTGCCGTAGACGCAGCTGGAGGGCTTCACCTCCGGCAGCATGCACGCCGGAATGTCCAGCAGGTCCAGCAGCTCCTGATCCCAGCACAGGTCGTGGATGTTATAGATCATGGTGCGGCTGGCGTTGGTATGGTCCGTCACATGGACCCGGCCGCCGGTGAGCTTCCAGATCAGCCAGGTATCGATGGTGCCGAAGAGCAGCTTGCCCGCCTGGGCCCGCTTTCTGGCCCCGGGCACATTGTCCAGCAGCCACTTGATCTTGGAGCCGGAGAAGTAAGCGTCGGGCACCAGGCCGGTTTTTTTGCGGATGGTATCGGCATGGCCGTCAGCCACCAGCTTATCAATGATGTCGGAAGTGCGGCGGCACTGCCACACGATGGCGTTGGCAATAGGCCGGCCGGTCTCCTTATCCCAGATCACCGTGGTCTCCCGCTGGTTGGTGATGCCGATGGCGGCGATGCTGTCCGCCCCCACATTCAGCTTGGCCATGGCGGCCCGGGAGACCTCCAGGGTGGTGTCCCAGATCTCCTCCGCGTCATGCTCCACCCATCCGGGCTGGGGGAAGATCTGTTTGAATTCCTTCTGAACGGAGGCGCAGATGTTGCCCGCCTTGTCAAACAGAATACAGCGGCTGCTGGTTGTGCCCTGATCCAATGACATGATGTATTGCATAGGCTGTTTCCTTTCTTTTGAATGATTTCCGTTTGGGGTGATCCCCCCGCTGCCGCGCAGCCAGTTTCAAGATTTCTACGCAAAAAGAGGCGGCGCAAGGTCGCCTCTTCCCTGTTTTTCTTTTTACTCCACAATGAGCCTCTCATGGGGAAGCTCAGGCCACAGTTATCCATGTGCATTATAAACGAATGTTCCCTCTTTCGCAAGGCCATAATTTACAAATTATGTATGTTTTACCTGACAAGCTGAGGCCGGATGGGTTCTTAAACCCATCCGGCCTTTTGGGAAGCCTTCATTCAATTGAAAAACTCAGCGGTACTTTTGCTGCCGGTAGGCCAGGGGCGTAGTGCCCTCAAATTTCTTGAACACGCTGATAAAATAACTGGAGTCCATAAAACCCAGCTCCTGGGCGATCTGCACCACACTGTCATTGCTGCTGCGCAGCCGCTCCTTGGCCCACTGCACCTTAATTCGGTTTACATAATTTATGAAATTTTCCCCCATTTCCCGCCGGAACAAACGGGAAAAATAGCTGGGGCTGAGGTGGCAGAGCCGGGCCATATCGTTCATGGTCACCATCTCCTGCCGATGGTTGTGCACATAGGCCACCGCCGGATAGATCGGGCTGCTCTTGGGCAGCTCCCGCTCTGCTGGCAAATCCCCCCATTCCAGCTCCGGCGCTTTCAGTTCCTGTACCTCCGGAAAAGCGGCGGTATTCTGAATGTTACTGTTCTGCAGGAGGAATTGATAGGTCATGGCCTCATTCTCGCTGTGCACCGCCCGGTCAACGATATAGTTTACAATGGCATTCAGTGTGTCCGCAATGGCCACAATGCGCTTATACTTCATTTCCGGCAGCCGTTCATACATCTCCAGCAGATCCTGCCGGGCGTCCTCGCTCCCGGCCTGGAAGGAGCTGACCTCGCTGACAAGGCGCTCCACCCTGGCGTCGGTGTCGTTATCGGGGATACGCACCTGACCAAACATCACCGCGCCCAGATATCGATCCCCTACCGTCACCGGCACCGCCGCATCCACGACGCCGCAATGGCAGAGATAGATATAGGGTTTTCCAATGCGCACCGCCTCCAGCCCCGCCAGGGCGTCACAGCGGCAGCAGCGCTTGCGAAAGACAGGGTCCTCCCGGATAACGCTGCAGAAATCCGTCCGACAGCTATGCCTGGTGATGGGGTTGCCCTTATAATCAATGGTAATAATCGCCGTGCCGGTAAGCGCAGCGAACTCATCCTGTATTTTCTCCCAAAGCGGTATGTCCAGAATGGACTTCAGGTCAAGGTCTCTCCTTGCCAACTTTCATCCCTCCTTTGCACGGGTATCTGCAAACACATCCAGCATCCGTTATATCCGTTTATTTGAATAATTATACTACAAATTATTTATTATCTATCGAACTTTACTGTTCAATTATATGACGTTTTTATCTGATTTTTGTTTTCTATATAACATTTTTGCATCTTGAATATGTCTATTCCTGCTTGTTTGAAGAGTCGTTGAATTTTTCGTTCAAAGGCGGTTTTTTGGCAAGGCCTTTCACCGGAACGCCAAAAAACGGGGCCGCCGGTCCATGACAGCGGTTTCCGGCAGCCCCGGTCGTTGCCCATGAAGCCGGGATGCTTTCGGAAAAGCTCTCCCAATTTTTTTCATGTTTTTTGAAAATTCCTGTTGACAAATCGGTCGGTGTTTGCTATTATAACTGAGCGGTTAAGAGCCCGCGCAGTGATCACGAATCGCTGCAAGAGCAGCGCCGGCTTTTATACGCTGGTGTAGCTCAGTCGGTAGAGCAGCTGATTTGTAATCAGCAGGTCGGGGGTTCGAGTCCGTCCACCAGCTCCATCG
>CAMCCC010000024.1 GCA_945873205.1 uncultured bacterium | reverse complement strand
TTTAAGACCCCAGTGTTTTCAAGGCTTTGCGGGTTTTGTCAGTTATTCCCACTCGATCGTCCCGGTGGGCTTGGGGGTCAGGTCGTAGAGAACCCGGTTGACGCCGGGGACCTCAGCGGTGATGCGCTGGGTGATGTGCTGCAGAAGAGCGAAGGGCACATCCTCCACGGTGGCGGTCATGGCGTCCCGGGTGTTGACAGCCCGGATGATCACCGGCCAGTCGTAGGAGCGCTGGTCGTTCTTCACGCCGGTGGACTTAAAATCGGGCACCACGGTAAAGTACTGCCACACCTTGCCCTCCAGACCATTTTTGGCAAACTCCTCCCGCAGGATGGCATCGGACTCCCGGACGGCCTCCAGCCGATCCCGGGTAATGGCCCCCAGGCAGCGCACGCCCAGACCGGGGCCGGGGAAGGGCTGGCGATAGACCATGTTGTCCGGCAGACCCAGGGCAGAGCCAACCACGCGCACCTCGTCCTTGAACAGGAACTTCAGCGGCTCCACCAGCTCAAACTGCAGATCCTCAGGCAGACCGCCCACGTTGTGGTGGGCCTTCACCGGGCCGCTTTCCAGAATGTCGGGGTAAATGGTGCCCTGAGCCAGAAACTCAATGCCGTCCAGCTTGCGGGCCTCCTCCTCAAATACGCGGATGAACTCGGCGCCGATGATCTTGCGCTTCTGCTCCGGCTCGGCCACGCCGGCCAGCTTATCCAGGAAGCGGTCAACGGCGTCCACATAGACCAGGTTTGCGTCCATCTGGTTGCGGAACACTTCCACCACCTGCTCCGGCTCGCCCTTGCGCAGCAGGCCGTGATTGACATGGACACAGGTGAGCTGCTTGCCCACTGCCTTGATCAGCAGGGCGGCCACCACAGAGGAGTCCACGCCCCCGGACAGGGCCAGAAGCACCTTCTTGTCACCGATCTGCCGGCGCAGCTCCACCAGCTGCTCATCGATAAAGGCCTGGGCCAGTTGGGGCGTGGTGATGCGCTCCATGGTTTCGGGGCGGCGATTATCTGCCATATGTTTTTCCTCCAAGTATATTTATGTTTTTATCTGCAAAACCGGTCAGACCGGCACTGCTCACACCTTGAATATCATGGGCCTGCCTTCGCAGAGAAGGCTGCCGTTTTTGACGGTGACGGTGCTGCCGTCGATCCGGTTTTCATAGCTGCCGTCAGGCACGTCCAGCGCCACTTCCCCGCTGCGGGAGCGGAGGGAGAACACGCCCACAAAATGTCCGGCACTGCCGAAGCGCTCCATGACGGCAATGTCCTTTTCGTCATCGCCTGCCGCCGTAAAGTCGTCACAGCTGCCGAAGCCCTGCTTGATGGTATGCAGCCTTGCCAGCAGCCCGCTGAGGTCATGGCCGGTGCAGCGGTCAAAGGGTTCCCGCTCAAAGAGGCTGGGCAGATGCGTATTTTCAAACTCCTGCCCGGCATAGAGCAGGGTGGTGCCCTTCAGGAAATAGAGCATGGCGGTGTAGTTCACCAGGTCGCTCTCCTCGCGGACATAGGAGGCAATGCGGGGCTGGTCGTGGTTTTCCAGAAAGCGCAGCTTGTTGTAGTTGTCGGGATAGACTGCCTCCTGGAAATTCAGCAGATCCAGGTATTGGCTCAGCCTGATTTTGCCCCGGAGATAGTCGTCAAAGACCTCCCGGATGTCGTACTCATACTCCATGTCAAAAGCGGCGTACAGTTCCGGGTCCCTGGCGGAGTATATCCCCTGCCGCCGGGCCCAGCAGCCGAAGCTGCGGTGGACGCTCTCCGCCAGCCAGATGCAGCCGGGGCGGACCTTCTCCACCGCCTCCCGGGCCTGGAGCCAGAATTTCACCGGGATGAAAGAGGCCACGTCGCAGCGGAAGCCGTCCACGATTTCCGCCCACCGGCACAGGCTCTCAATCTGGTAGTCCCACAGCCCCCGCTGGCTGTAGTCCAGGTCAATCACATCGGACCAGTCGCCGATCTTGTTGCCGGGCCGGCCCTCCGGCGTTTTGTAAAACCATTCCGGGTGCTGACTGTAAAGCACGGAGTCCGGCGAAGTGTGGTTATACACCACGTCGATGATGCACTTCATGCCCCGCTGATGGATTGCATCCACCAGGCGGCGGAAGTCCTCCATGGTGCCGTAGGCCGGGTTCACATCCCGATAGTCCCGGTTGGCGTAGGGGCAGCCCAGGCTGCCCTTCTTGCCCTGAACGCCGATGGGATGGATGGGCATGAACCAGATGATATCCGTGCCCAGGGCCTTGACTCGATCCAGATCTGGGATCACAGAGAGGAAAGTCCCCTCCCGGGTGTGGCTGCGGACATAAATGGAATAGATCACCTGATTTTGCAGTCTGGGGTCGGTATTGGCCGCCATGGTCATCCCTCCGCTGTCAGATTTTATAAGACTATATTATCTCAAATTCCCCGCCAATGCAATCGTTTTCCGCATTGTTTTGCCAACCCCCAAAGCCAAACCGAAGCCCAACGGAGTGGGTTCGGTTTGGAAGCGAAAAACAACCCCGTCCGGCTAAGAAGCCTCGCCGCAAGGCGGGGATTTGTGCCATGAGGGGTTGTTTAGAGCTGGTGCCGCTGACGGGACTCGAACCCGTACAGTATCGCTACCGGGGGATTTTAAGTCCCCTGTGTCTACCGATTCCACCACAGCGGCATACGGGTATAATTTATCACCGGCGGGGAAAATAGTCAAGAGCGGAACATTTTTCCAGCGGACTTCGTCTAATACACATTCCCACAGATGGGAGGGACTTCTATGATCAAGCTATTGACCCTGGCCATGGCCCTTTACCTGCTCTTTTCCCTGGCGGCCTGCGTTTCCCGTTATGCGCCCAAAGCCGGGACCGCGCCGGCCCCGACAGGCGTGGTGGACGCGGAATTCAGCCCCGACAGCCCAGTGGTGGACGCCCAGTTCGCCCATGTGCCGGAAAACGGGGAGGAAACGCCCCGGCTACTGGTGATGATTGACGGCCAGTTATACTGCGCCACCGGCCAGGACAGCGACATTGACGGCCGCTGCGGCATGATGGACGGAAGCATTGACAGCAGCGTGGAGCGGGGAGAGATCCCCGGGCAAAACGGCCAGTCCAACTTCGGCGCGCCCTACGGCTATCAGTACGGGGCGGACGGGCAGATCGAAGTGAATCTGGAGGATCGCTGGCTGGTTTTCACGCCGGTGCAAAGTCTGGAAGAAAACTCTTGACACCGGGGGCTTTCCGGGTTTATATTAACTCTCGTAATTTAAATTGTTGGAGAGCCGATACCATGAAGCACTTCGCTTTTGCATCCTATTATTACTACTTTACCGCCAAGCTGAGGTAAGGGTAATTTGTGGTGCAAAAAAGAAGCGGATAAAAATTGCTTATGATGCTGCACAGGTTACGCCTGGGCAGCATTTTTGTTTTTAAAAAACACTTGATCCCAAGCTCTCAAAGGAAACGGAGGACGAAAAAATGATCGTTGTACTGAAACAGGGCGTTACCGAAGCCAAGCGCGACCAGCTGATAAACTGGCTCCAGGATCTGGGGCTGCGCATCCATCTGTCCGTGGGCGAGTACCAGACCGTGCTGGGCCTGGTGGGCGACACCAGCCAGGTGGACATGGACCTGGTAAGCAGCCTGGAGATCGTTGACTCTGTGAAGCGGGTGTCCGAGCCCTTCAAGTGCTGCAACCGGAAGTTCCACCCGGAGGACATGGTGGTGGAATGTGAAGGGGTGAAGATCGGCGGCGGCCACTTTGCCATGATCGCCGGCCCCTGCTCCGTGGAGAGTGAGGAACAGATCGTCACCGTGGCCAAAGCGGTGAAGGCCGCCGGGGCCCAGCTGCTGCGGGGCGGCGCCTTCAAACCCCGCACCTCCCCCTACGACTTCCCCGGCCTGAAGGCCACCGGGCTGGAGCTTTTAAAGATCGCCCGGCAGGAGACGGGCCTGCCCTTCGTCACCGAGATCATGAGCGTGGCGGACCTGCCCCTGTTCGAGGATGTGGACATGCTGCAGGTGGGCGCCCGGAACATGCAGAACTTTGACCTGCTGCGGGAGCTGGGCAAATTGGACAAGCCCATCCTGCTGAAACGGGGCCTGGCCAACACCCTGAAGGAGCTGCTGATGAGCGCCGAATACATCATGGCCAACGGCAACGAGCGGGTGATTCTCTGCGAGCGGGGCATCCGCACCTTCAGTGACTACACCCGCAACACCCTGGACATCTCCGCCGTGCCCATGCTCCACGAGCTGACCCATCTGCCGGTCATCGTGGACCCCAGCCACGCCACCGGCATGGCCAGGCTGGTGCCCTCCTGCGCTCTGGCGGCCACCGCCGCCGGCGCCGACGGTCTGATCATCGAGGTGCATAACGACCCCATCCACGCCCTGTGTGACGGGGCCCAGTCCCTGCGGCCGGAGGAATACACGGAGCTGGCCGCCAAGGTCATGCAGCTGCGGGAGGTTGTTGCCGGATGAAAGTGGGAATCGTGGGCCTGGGGCTGATCGGCGGCTCCTTTGCCTGGGCCTATCATAACGAGGGGCACCAGGTGCTGGCCTTTAACCGCACCCGCTCCGTGCTGGACTTCGCCATGCTCAGCGGCGCCGTGGACGGGGAGCTGACCAAAGAGAACGTGTCGGACTGCGACCTGGTGCTGGTAACCCTGTACCCGGAGGCGGCCATTGCCTATATTGATGAAATGGGACCCTATTTCGGCCCAAAGCCCCTGGTGATCGACTGCTGCGGCACCAAGCGGGTGGTCTGCGCCGCCTGCTTCCCCATAGCGGAGCGTGACGGCTTCACCTACCTGGGGGGCCACCCCATGGCCGGCACCCACAACTCCGGCTTCAAATACGCCCGGGGCAACCTGTACCACGGGGCGCCCATGGTCATTGTACCGCCCCGCTTTGACGATATTGTTCTGCTGGGCCGGGTGAAGGAGCTGCTCTCCCCGGCGGGTTTCGGCAGCATCTCCGTCACCACGGCGGAAAAGCACGACCAGATGATCGCCTTTACCTCCCAGATGGCCCATGTGGTGTCCAACGCCTACATCAAAAGCCCCACCGCCCGGGTGCACAAGGGCTTTTCCGCCGGCAGCTACAAGGACATGACCCGTGTGGCCTGGCTGAACCCTCCCATGTGGGCGGAGCTGTTCATGGAGAACAAGGACTGCCTGATGGCCGAGCTGGATATCTTCATTTCCAACTTGCAGCAGTACCGCAAGGCCATGGAGGAGAACGACCTGCCGGAGCTGGTGCGGCTGCTGGATGAAGGCCGTAGATTGAAGGAGGAGGTGGACGGAAGATGAGAACGGTGCGCGTTTCCGCATCCCGGGAATATGAGGTGCTGGTGGAGCGGAGCCTGCTGCGCCGCTGCGGCGAGCTGGTCAAAGCCGCCACCCGTGCCAAAAAGGCCGTCGTCATCGCCGGGGACATTGTCTATCCCCTGTACGGCCAGCGGGTGGAGCGCTCCCTGGCTGAGGCCGGTTTTGAGGTGCTGCACTATGTGCTGCCCCATGGGGAGCAGGCCAAGACCCTGGAAAACTACGGCAAGCTGCTGGAATTTCTGTCCCGGAACCACATCACCCGCACCGACGTGCTGGTGGCTCTGGGGGGCGGCGTCACCGGGGACCTCACCGGCTTTGCCGCCGCCACCTACCAGCGGGGCATGGACTTCGTGCAAATCCCCACCACCCTGCTGGCGGCGGTGGATTCCTCCGTGGGGGGCAAGACCGCGGTGAACCTGCCCACGGGCAAGAACCAGGTGGGCTGCTTCTACCAGCCAGCCCTGGTGCTCTGCGACCCGGATGTGCTCTCCACCCTGCCGGAGGAGGAGTTTCGCTGCGGCTGCGCGGAAGTGATCAAATACGGTGTGTTGGGCAGCAAAACCTTCTTTGAAGAATTGAAAGCCACCCCCATCGAAGCGCAGCTGGAGCATGTGATCTGCACCTGCGTGGAGATGAAGCGGGACATTGTGAATCAGGACGAGTTTGACCGGGGCTTGCGGCAGCTGCTGAACCTGGGCCACTCCTTCGGCCATGCGGTGGAGGCTTGCAGCCATTTTGGCGTGCTCCACGGCCAGGCGGTGGCCATCGGCATGGCGGCCATCACCCGGGCCGCCGCCGCCAAGGGCTATTGTTCCGAAGAAACGTTGGGCGAAGTGCTGGCCATTCTTGACCAGTACCACTTGCCCACTTCCACGGACTTCCCGCTGGAAGCCATGGCAGAGGCGGCTTTGACGGATAAGAAGCTCACCGGCGGGGCCATGCACCTGGTGGTGCCGAAGGAGATTGGCCACTGCGCCATCCTCAGCGTCCCCACGGAGGAAATCAAAGACTGGATGAAAGCCGGAGGAATCGGCTCATGAATATCACCATTCGTCCCGGCCAGAGAAGCGGCCGGGTGAAAATACCCGCCTCCAAGTCCCAGGCCCACCGGCTGCTGATCTGCGCCGCCCTGGGCCAGGGGGAGACGGTCATTGCCTGCGACGGCCTCTCCGCCGACATCAGCGCCACCATGGCCTGTCTCAACGCCCTGGGGGCGGACATCCGCCAAACAGAGGACGGCCGCCTTCGGGTGCGGCCCATTGAGAAAGTACCCGCAGGCCTGTGCCATTTATACTGCGGGGAGAGCGGCAGCACCCTCCGCTTCCTGCTGCCGGTCTGCGGCGCACTGGGTGCGGATGCGGTGTTCCATATGGAGGGCCGCCTGCCCCAGCGGCCTCTGGCCCCGCTGGACGCAGAACTGACCGCCCACGGCATGGCCCTGCGGCAGGAGGATAACCTGCTTTATTGCTCCGGCCAATTGCGCGCCGGGGACTATGAGCTGCCGGGGAATGTGTCCTCCCAGTATATTTCCGGCCTGCTGCTGGCCCTGCCTCTGACGGCGGGGGACAGCCGCCTGACCGTCACCGGCAGCATCGAGTCCGAAGCCTACATCACCATGACCGAAGACGCCCTGTCTCTTTCGGGCATAGCGCTGGAGAAATCCGATTGGTGCTACCATATCCCCGGCTCCCAGCGGGGCAAATTGCCGGAAGCCTTGCAGGTAGAGGGGGACTTCTCCAACGCCGCCTTCTTCCTGTGCATGGGCGCCTTGTCTGATAAAGGGCTTACCATCGACGGCCTGAACCCCGCCTCCCACCAGGGAGACCGGGCCGTGTTGGAGATCCTCCGCGCCTTTGGGGCGCAGGTGGAGCAGCGGGAGGGCAGCTTCGCCGTCCGCAAAGGTCAGCTGCAGGGCATCACCATTGACGCCAAGCCCATCCCCGACCTGATCCCGGTTTTGAGCGTGGTGGCCGCCCTGGCCCAGGGGGAGACACAAATCATCAACGCGGGGCGGCTGCGGCTGAAGGAGTCCGACCGGCTGCAAAGCACCACCGCCCTGCTGACCGCCCTGGGGGCGGACATTCAGGAGCTGGCGGAGGGTCTGGTGATTCACGGCAAGGAGAGCCTTTCCGGCGGCAGCGTGGATTCCTGTGGCGACCACCGCATTGCCATGGCGGCGGCCACCGCCGCCTGCGGCTGCACCGGGGAGATTCTTCTCAGCGGCAGCCAGGCTGTAAGCAAATCCTACCCCCGCTTCTGGGAAGATTTCGGTTCATTGACAGGAGGCAGCCTATGAGCAGTACCTACGGTGAAAACCTTCACCTGACCATCTTTGGCCAGTCCCATTCCCCCGCCATCGGCATGACCCTGGAGGGCATCCCCGCCGGGGAGCAGCTCGACTTTGAGGCCCTGCAGCGCTTCCTGGAGCGCCGGGCTCCCGGCCGCAACGCCTATTCCACCGCCCGCAAAGAGGCGGACGCCCCGGAGTTTCTGTCGGGGCTGCGGGGAGATACCACCTGCGGCGTGCCCCTGACCGCCATCATCCGCAATGGGGACACCCGCTCCAAGGACTACGCTCCCTTCTCCGCGGTGCCCCGGCCCGGCCACGCGGACTATACCGCCAATGTGAAATACTTCGGTCATCAGGACTATGCCGGCGGCGGCCACTTTTCTGGCCGGCTGACGGCTCCCCTGTGCATTGCCGGGGGCGTATGTTTGCAGATTTTGCAGCGCCGGGGCATTGAAGTCATCTCCCGCATCAAAGCCATCGGTGACGTGGAGGACCCCTCCCCCCTGAGCGCCTCCACGGCGGAGAAGGCCTTCCCCACCGTAGATGAGGCCGCCGGGGAAGCCATGCAGGCGGCCATCGCTCAGGCCAAGGCCCAGGGGGACAGCCTGGGCGGCGTGATCGAGTGCGCGGTGCTGGGCCTTCCCGCAGGCTTGGGGGACCCCATGTTCGGCGGCATGGAAAACCGCATTGCCGGCATCGTCTTTGGCATCCCGGCGGTGAAGGGCGTGGAGTTCGGCGCCGGTTTTGCGGCGGCAAAGCTGCGGGGCAGCCAGAACAATGATAGCTACACGGTGCAGGACGGCCGCATCGAAACCCGCAGCAACCACTGCGGCGGCATCCTGGGCGGCATCACCAACGGCATGCCCCTGGTGTTCCGGGCCGCCATCAAGCCCACCCCCTCCATCGCCATGGAGCAGGACAGCATAAATCTGGAAACGCTGACGGAAGAAAAGCTCCGGGTGGGCGGCCGGCATGACCCCTGCATCGTGCCCCGGGCTGTGCCGGTGATCGAAGCCGCAGCGGCCATCGCCGTATACGACGCCCTGCTGGGGCGAAAGAAGGAGTTGAGGGAAAACCAATGGATTTGAGCTACTACAGAGAACAGATTGACCAAATTGACGACGAGCTGATACAGCTTTTTGCCCGGCGCATGGAGACCGCCGCCCAGATCGCCCAGTGGAAGCGTCAGGCGGGCAAGCCCGTGATGGACGCCAGCCGGGAGCGGGCCAAGCTGCTGGACGTGATGGAGAAGTGCCCGGAGGAGTTCAAGGACTACGCCGTGTCCCTCTATTCCCTGCTCTTCGAGCTGAGCCGCAGCTACCAGCACCGTATCCTGGACAGCAGCAGCGCCCTGACGGAGCAGATCACCGCCGCCATTGAGAACACAGACCCGCTTTTCCCCAAGACGGCCACGGTGGCCTGTCAGGGGGTGGAGGGGGCCTATTCCCAGTTGGCCTGCGAGAAGCTGTTCCGGCTGCCCAACATCTTCTATTTCAACAGCTTTGACGCGGTGTTCTCCGCCATTGAAAAGGGCCTTTGCCGTTACGGCATCATCCCCCTGGAAAACAGCACCGCCGGCTCGGTGAACAAGGTCTATGACCTGATGATGCGCCACAATTTCCGCATCGTCCGCTCCGTGCGGCTGAAGGTGGACCACAACCTGCTGGTGAAGCCCGGCACCCGGATGGAAGATATCAGGGAGATTTACTCCCATGAGCAGGCCATCAACCAGTGCGCCCGCTACCTGCAAAAGTTCAGCGGGGTGAAGATCATCCCCTGCGAGAACACCGCCATGGCCGCCAAATATGTCTCCGAGGCCGGCGGCGGCGCGGCGGCGCTGTCCTCCCGCTCCTGCGCCAAGCTCTACGGGCTGACCTGCCTGGAGGAGTCGGTGCAGGATCAGGGCAATAACTACACCCGCTTCATCTGCATCTCCAAGAATCTGGAGATCTACCCCGGAGCTGACCGCACCAGTTTGATGCTGGTGCTGCCCCATACCCCCGGCTCACTTTACAAGGTGCTCAGCCGCTTCTACGCCCTGGGCATCAACCTGAACAAGCTGGAAAGCCGCCCCCTGCCGGAGCGGGATTTTGAATTCATGTTCTATTTCGACCTGGACACCCCGGTCTATTCCCCCCAGTTCATCCAGCTGATGGGGGAGCTGCAAAATATCTGCGAGGAGTTCAACTATCTGGGAAGCTATAGTGAGGTGATCTGATGTTAAAATGCGGTCTGCTTGGACAAAAGCTGGGGCACAGCTATTCCCCGGCCATTCACGGCATGCTTGCCGATTATGATTATCAGCTCTTTGAGCGGGAGCCGGAGCAGCTGGAGGATTTTCTGAAAAACGGCGATTGGGACGGTATCAACGTGACCATCCCCTACAAAAAGGCGGTTCTGCCCTTCTGCGCCGAACTGTCTGACACCGCCCGGCGCATCGGCAGCGTGAACAGCATTGTCCGCCGCCCGGACGGCAGCCTCTATGGCGACAATACCGATGCCTATGGCTTTGAAAGCCTGGTGAAAAAAAGCGGCATCCAGATTCAGGGCAAAAAGGCCCTGGTGCTGGGCAGCGGCGGCGCCTCCGTCACGGTGGTGGCGGTGCTGAAAATGCTGGGGGCAGAAAGCGTCACCGTGATCTCCCGGGGCGGTGAGGACAATTACGACAATCTGGCCAAGCACGCCGACGCCCGGATCATTGCCAACACCACCCCCGTGGGCATGTACCCCAACAACGGTCAGGCGGCGGTGGATCTGAGTCTGTTCCCCCAGTGCGAGGGAGTGCTGGATGTGGTGTACAATCCGGCCCGCACCGCCCTGCTTTTGCAGGCGGAGAAGCTGGGCATCCCCTGTGCCGGCGGATTGTATATGCTGGTGGCCCAGGCCAAGCGCAGCAGCGAGTTGTTCACCGGCTGCGCCATCCCGGACAGCGAGATCGGCCGCATCGAGAAGGTGCTTTCCGGCCAGATGAAGAACATTGTCCTGGTGGGTATGCCCTCCAGCGGCAAAAGCACCCTGGCCGCCGCCCTGGGCCAGAAGCTGGGCCGCCCGGTGTACGAGGCTGACGCCCTCATCGAGCAGGAGGCCGACATGGACATCCCCGCCATCTTCGCCCGGTACGGCGAGGGCCACTTCCGGGCTTTGGAGACGGAGATTCTTTCCCGCCTGGGCAAGCTGTCCGGCGCTGTCATTTCCACCGGCGGCGGCTGCGTCACCCGGGAAGAGAATTACGACCTGCTGCACCAGAATGGTACCATTGTCTGGCTCCAGCGGGGCACCGAGAAGCTGGATAAAACCGGCCGTCCCCTTTCCCTGAAAAATGACCTGAACGAAATGTATCAAAAGCGGGAGCCCATGTACCGCCGCTTTGCCGACGCCGCCGTGGACAATAACGGCAGCGTGAAGGCCACTTTGGCCCAGATTCTGGAGGTGCTGCAATGAAGTTTCTGGTGATCAACGGCCCCAATTTGAATATGCTGGGCCTGCGGGAGCCTTCTATCTACGGCGACCGCAGCTACAAGGCCCTGGTGGAGCTGATCGAAACCGTCTGCCGGGACGAGGGCATTGCAGTTGAAGTGTTCCAGTCCAACCACGAGGGGGCCATTGTGGATAAGATTCAGGCAGCCTACGGCGAATTTGACGGCATCGTCATCAACCCCGCCGCCTACACTCACACCAGTGTGGCTATTCTGGACGCGCTGAAGGCGGTGAGCATCCCGGCGGTGGAGGTGCACATCTCCGACGTCAGCACCAGGGAGAGCTTCCGGCAGGTCAGCTACGCCGGCATGGCCTGCGTCAAAACCTACATGGGCCAAGGCTTTGAGGGCTACGCCATGGCCATCCGATACCTGAAAGGCTATCTGAGCAAATAAAAAATCGAGAGGGAAACCTCTCGATTTTTTGTATTTTCATATGCTTTTGCAGCCGCTTTGCATCACTTTTCCAGCCCATAAAAGGCCACTTTCCAGCCCGCATCCGTGTTCACCAGGTCGATGGAAAGGTAAGTATAGCTGTCCTCATCCCCGGCCACGAACTGGATGCTGGCAACATAGCGGCTGGGGTCGTCCTCCTGGGGGAAGAGCAGGCGGGTCTCAATGCCGCTGGGCTCCCCGCCCTGGTAGGCCTCCACAGGGCCCTGGAAGTCAGCGGCCAGGAAGGGCTGCACGTCCTCCGCGGTGCCGTAGAAATAGGCCCGGGTGAAGTCCTCCAGGAAGTTGTTCAGAATCTGCTCCTCCGTCTCCGGGTTCTCCGGCTGGGGAGTAGGCTCGGCAGTGGGTTCCACGGCAGGCTCCACGGTAGGGGCTGCGGTGGCGGCGGGGGCCTCCGTGGGGACGATGGTGACCTCCGGCTGGGCACTGCCGCAGGCGGCAAGGGAGAGAACCAGCGTAAGCATAAGCGCTGTGGCAAGAATCTTTTTCATAGTGTTATCCTCCAAAAATCGCGCATTTGCGGCACAAGCCGCTGTCCTTACTGACGACGATACCCGGTTTTTGTTCCGGCGTCAAGTTTATATAAGCTGCTGCTCGTTGATCATCAGCTTGAACTGGAGGCCCAGCTTTTCGGCGGCCTTGCGGCAGAGCACCATGCGCTGGAGAAAAATCTCAAAATAGTCCATGACGGAGCCGTAGCGGGTGTCAACGGACAGCTTCAGCTTGATGAGGGTGTGGGCCTCGTTGATCTTCAGCTCCGATTTGGTGACAGAGTAGTTGACCCGGTCGTGAATGTCGAAGCTGGACACATCCTGATTGCGGACCCGGTTGCGGCGCACGTCGCTCTTATCCGCCAGGATCAGAGCGGCGGCCACGGGGCTCACCGGCACACCGGTGCCCTCGTCATGGTTGCCGATGGCGGAGACGATGACGGAGATTTCCTCCGGGTCAAAGCCCATGTTGTCCAGCAGGCGGAAGGCCATGACGGCGCCGCTCTGGCTGTGGTCCACCCGGTTCACCAGGTTGCCGATATCGTGCATATAGCCGGCAATCTTGCAAAGCTCCACGGTACGGGCCGGGTAGCCCAGGGTCTCCAGAATGTAGCCGGCCTTTTCCGCCACCAGGCCCACATGGGCGAAGCTGTGCTCCGTGTAGCCCAGGGCGGCCAGGGAGGCGTCGGCCTGCTGAATATAGGTATTGATGGCTTTGTTGTTCTTGATTTCCTGATAGGTCATGCGATGGTTTTTTGTTCCTTTCAAAGTTTGGGAAAGCGGAGGGTAAAGGTACTGCCGTCGGGGCTGCTGGTCAGCTCGATCTTTGCCTTGTGAATCAGGGCAGAATGTTTGACGATGGACAGGCCCAGCCCCGTGCCGCCCACAGCCTTGGAGCGGCTTTTATCCACCCGGTAGAAGCGCTCAAAAATGCGCTGCTGGTGCTCCGGGGGGATGCCGATGCCGGTATCGCTGACGGTGAGGACGGCTTCCTGCTCCCCATCCCGGACGGAGACGGAGACGATGCCCTTTTCCCGATTGTATTTTATGGCATTGTCGCAGAGATTATAGCAGATGCCGTAGAGCAGCTGGGGCACGCCGCTGAGGCGGGCGCTTTTGCCGCTGAGGCTGACGGTGACGCCGGCTTCCTCCGCAGCCAGGGAGAGACTGTCCACTGCGTTCTGAGCGATGAGATACAGGTCACATTCCTCCCGGGGCATTTCAGGCGCGCCGGCGTCCAGCTGGCTGAGGGAGATGATGTCCTCCACCAGGCTGCTCATACGGCGGCTCTCGCTGTAGATTTTGCCGGCGAAGGGCTGCACATCCTGGGGCTTGACCATATCGTTGGCCAGCAGCTCCGCATAGCCGGAGATGGAGTGCAGCGGCGTCTTTAACTCATGGGATACGTTGGCGGTGAATTCCCGGCGGATCTGCTCGGTCTTTTCCAGCTGCTGCTTATCCCGGCGCAGCTGCTCCTGCTGGGCGTCAATGCGGCTGAGCAGGGGGCGCAGCTCCTCATATTCCACATTCTTCAGCGGATCGTTCAGATCCACGTCATTGAGAGGCCTGGTCAGCCGGGCGGACAGCCGGTACGCCAGCAGCAGGCTCAGCAAGATCGCCAGCAGGGCCACCACCAGCACCGGCTGTAGCACCCCCATCAGCAGCACCCAAACGGTGTACCGGGAGGTGGAGAGGCGGAGGACCGTCCCATCCGGCAGCAGGCGGGCATGGTAAAACAGCTGCTCCGTCAGGGTGTTGGAATAGCGGGTGCTGTCCCCCTGGCCGGTGGCCAGGGCCTGGCGGATTTCTTCCCGGTCCAGGTGATTGTCCAATTCCCCGGTGGACGCGCTGTCATAGAGCACCGCGCCGTCGGCCGCAACCCAGGTCACCCGGCAGTCGTCCAATTGGAGGCCGTCAAAGTAATCCATGCCCTGGGCCATGAGGCCCTGGGCGGCAAGCTCCGTCTGGGCGGTCAGCTGCCGCCGCTGCAGCTGGGCAAAATACTCATAGAGTACGCCCATGATCAGAACCAGGGAGGCCAGCAGCACGGCAACAGTCGCCAGACAGATGGACCGAAAAATTTTCTTTGTCATGGCTCCCGCTCCATCTTATAGCCCACGCCCCGGACCGTGCCGATGCATTTGCCTGCCTGGCCCAGCTTGGTGCGGAGGGTGCCGATGTGCACGTCCACGGTGCGGCTCTCCCCCACGAATTCCGCGCCCCAGACGGAGCGAAGCAGCTGGTCCCGGGTGAAAACCAGGCCGGGATTTTCCATAAACAGGCAGAGCAGCTCAAATTCCTTCAATGTCAGGCTGACGGGCTGGCCCTGAACGGTCACCAGATGGCGGGCCCGGTCCACGGCAATGTCCCCGCAGCGCAGCAGGGCGGGCTGGTCTTTGGGCAGACTGCGGCGCAGGACCGCCTTGACCCGGGAGACCATCTCCAGCATGCCGAAGGGCTTGACCAGATAGTCGTCCGCGCCGGCGTCCAGGCCCAGCACCTTGTTATACTCGGCCCCCTTGGCAGTAGCCATGATGACGGGCAGGGTCTCGGTGCGCCCATCGGCACGGAGTTTGCGGAGGATGCTGATACCATCCTCGCCGGGCAGCATAATATCCAGCAGGATCAGTTCCGGCATTGTGCGCTCCATGGCCTGCCAGAAGGCAGCGCCGTCGGCAAAGCCCATCGCCTGAAAGCCGGAGGACGTCAGGGCATAGACCATCAGTTCCCGGATGCTGTCATCGTCTTCCACGCAGAATATCATTTTGTCCACTCCTCTCTGCATATCCCAGATTATAAGGGGAAAATATGAAGTTTATTGCCGGGATCATGTAAAATGCTTGTAAAGAATTTGCCGTGTTTCTTGCGGGCCGTGAGCCAGATGGTGCTCTCCGTTTTCAGCCGCCGCAGATCCGCACCGCCTGCCGGTGGCTCAGGGCCATCACCGCCAGGAGCAGCAGCAGATAAGGCGGCAGCAGGCCGATGCTGATGTGGTTGGCGATCAGGCCGAACATGGGCGGCATCAGGCAGTTGCCCAGGTAGGCCCCGGCCATCAGGATGCCGATCACCGCCTGAGAGCGCCCCGCCCCGAAGCGCTCCGGGGTGGCATGGATGATACAGGGGTAGACCGGGGCGCAGCCCAGACCCACCAGCACCAGGCCCGCCAGCGCCATGGCATCCCCCATAGGGAGCAGCACGGCGGCGATGCCCAGGGCAATGATGGCAAAGCCCGCCCGGGTCAGAGAGCTGTCGCTGAAACGGATGGTCAGGAAACCGTTCAGCGCCCGGCCCAGGGTGATTCCCAGGAAGAACAGCCCGGTAAAGCCCGCTGCCCGCTCCGGCGTGAAGCCCCGGTACAGCGCCAGGTAGGACCCGGCCCACAGGCCCATGGTCTGCTCCAGGGCGCAGTAGCAGAAGAAGGCCAGCAGCAGGGGCTTTGCGCCGGGGATGGCAAGGATTTCTTTCAGGCCCAGGGGCTTTGCCTTCTCCCCTTCCCCCTGTTCGCCGTTCTTCTTCCACAGGGGCAGACTCAAAAGCAGCAGCGCCGTCAGCGCCAGCTGCAGCACGCCGATGGCATGGTAGCCGGCGCTCCAGTGCCGTCCGGCAGAGAGCACAGCGCCCATGATATACGGCCCCACAGAGGCACCGATGCCCCACATGCAGTGGAGCCAGCTCATATGGCGGCTGGCATAGTGGAGGGCCACATAGTTGTTCAGGCAGGCGTCCACGCTGCCGGCACCCAGGCCATAGGGCAGTGCCCAGAGGCAGAGCTGCCAGACCGTCCGGCAGGAGGCAAAGCCAAACAAAGCCGCCGCCGTCATGGCCACGCTGAAGGCCGTGACCCGGCCGGGGCCGAAGCGCAGGTTCAGCCGCTGGCTCAGCAGGCTGGACACCACCGTGCCCACGGAGATGATGACAAAGATCACCCCGGCAAAGGACACCGGCGCCCCCAGCTCCGGCACCATGCTGGGCCAGGCGGCGCCCAGCAGGGCATCCGGCAGGCCCAAGCTGATAAAGGCCATATAAATGATTGCCAAAAGCAGGTGCACCATGGAAGTTTCTCCTTATTTGTTCTTTTCTGAACTTCGTTCCTGATTGTGTGATTGCTTGAATTTCGTCTTAAATGCCTTTACATATTCATTCACATTTTTCTCTTTCACCGTCACCGCAAGGATTTCCAGGCCCAGCAGGAAGATATGGAAATTGAATTTTTCCATGGGTTCAAAAAGCAAGGCCAGGGACAGAAGGATTTTCAATCCCGCAGACAGGGACAGGAAAAGGCATTTTTCTTTTCTGCTTCTCTTTGCCAGAATCGTTTCTATTTCTTCACTGGCTTCCTGTAAGCCCAACAGTCCCCAGGTAATGCCCATCAGCGGGACCGTACTTTCCTGTCCTAAAACAAAGCAGATACCCATAATGAACAGAATCAAGGCAGATGCTCTGCCGCCATGGGCAGACAGGTACTGTTTTTCCCTGATGAAAAACACCGCATCCGTGATGCTTGTAAACAGCATGATGCTTCCCAACACCGTCGGCAGCCATTTTGCTATTGTTCCCGGCATGATCATGCACAGGATTCCCACAACAGGAAGCAATATTCGGTAGCTTTTTTCTATGCGCTTCATGGTCTCTTTTATCCTTTTCTTTCCTGCAATGATAAGAAAAAGCAGTTTCGTTCCATTTCAAACGGTGAGATAGAATGAACTGCTTTTCTTCGCGCTGCGGCTATATAACTATACAGGCTTTATTCAAATTCGATGGTGGCCGGGGGCTTGGCCGTCACATCGTAGAGCACCCGGTTCACGCCCCGGACCTCATTGACGATGCGCACCGAAATCCGATCCAGCACATCGTAGGGGATGCGGGCCCAGTCGGCAGTCATGAAGTCGGAGGTTTCCACCGCCCGCAGGGCGATGGCATAGTCATAGGTGCGGCCGTCCCCCATGACGCCCACGGAGCGCATATTGGTCAGGGCGGCAAAATACTGGTTCAGCACCTGATCCAGCCCGGCAGCGGCCACTTCCTCCCGGAAGATGGCGTCCGCCTCCCGCAGCAGGTCCAGCTTTTCCTTGGTCACCGCGCCGATGACCCGGATGCCCAGGCCGGGGCCGGGGAAGGGCTGGCGCATCACCAGATACTCCGGCAGGCCCAGCTCACGGCCCAGCTGACGCACCTCGTCCTTGAAGAGCATGCGCAGGGGCTCAATAATCTCCTTGAAGTCCACAAAGTCCGGCAGGCCGCCCACGTTGTGGTGGCTCTTGATGACGGCGGCGTCCCCCTTGCCGGATTCGATCACGTCGGGGTAGATGGTGCCCTGGGCCAGATAGTCCACGGAGCCGATTTTCTTGCCCTCCCGCTCGAAAACGCGGATGAACTCCTCGCCGATGATCTTACGCTTGCGCTCCGGCTCCTCCACGCCGGCCAGAGCGGTAAGGAAACGTTCTTCCTCGTTGCAGCGGATCAGGTTGATGTCCCACTTGGCGAAGGCCTGCTCCACCTCGTCGCCCTCGTTCTTGCGCATCAGGCCGTGATCCACGAAAACGCAGGTCAGCTGGCTGCCCACGGCTTCCGCCAGCAGGGCCGCGGCCACAGAGGAATCCACCCCGCCGGACAGGGCCAGCAGCACCTTGCCCTCGCCTACCTTGGCGCGGATCTCTTCAATGGCCCGGCGCTTGTAGTCCGCCATGGTCCAGTCCCCCACGGCGCCGCAGATCTCATAGAGGAAGTTGCGCAGCATCTGTTTGCCGTACTCGGTGTGGTTCACCTCCGGGTGGAACTGCACCCCGTAGAACTTCCGCTGCTCATCGCAGATACCCACGGTGGGACAGGCCTGGGAATGGGCCGACAGGCGGAAGCCCTCCGGCACCCGGGCCATGTAGTCGCCGTGGCTCATCCAGGTGACGCTGCTCTCCGGCAGACCCTTGAACAGGGCGCAGGAGGGGTCAAACCAGGTCTGGGTCTTGCCGTACTCCCGGGCAGAGTCGTCCTGAGCGGCGGTGACCAGGCCGCCCAGCTCATGGCTCAGCAGCTGGCAGCCGTAGCAGATGCCCAGGATAGGCACCCCCAGGCTGTAGACCCCCGGGTCCGGGTGGGGGGAATTTTCGGCGTAGACGCTGTTGGGGCCGCCGGTAAAGATGATGCCCAGGGGATCGTAGGCCCGGATCTCCTCCAGGCCCATGTCAAAGGGTTTTACCTCGCAATACACATTGCACTCCCGCACGCGGCGGGCGATCAGCTGGTTATACTGGCCGCCGAAGTCCAGGATCAGGACTTTTTGGTTCTGCATATTCCTTCACTCTTTTCAAAACGGATGCTTGATTTTACTCCTGATTGTCCCCGCCGTCAAGAGCAGATTCCGGCGGATAGAGGGGGTCGTTCCAATAGAAGGCGTAATCCTTGTCCGTGTAGCCGAACTGCTCATGGAGCTGGATATATCTGGGATGCTGGATAAACTGCCAGGTGTCCAGATTCAGGTCCACATAGCGCCAGCGGCCCTCGGTGGGATCGCCGGCGGAGGTGTTGATCTCCGCGTCCGGCATACAGGCCTGCAGCTGCTCCAGCTGACTGCGGTCAATGGGCGTCCAGCCGCCGATCCACAGCCGCTCCATCTTGCTCATGCCGTAGAGGGGGCTCAGGTCCACGGTGCCGCCGGAGTCCAGATTGCAGATGTTCAGGTGCTTCAGGTTCACCAGGCCCGCCAGAGGGCTCAGGTCCGTCAGGTCCGTCTCCTGCACTTCCAGATACTCCATGTTGGTGCAGTTGGCCAGGGGCGTGGCGTCGCTCCAGTAGTCCATGGCCAGGATGCAGACCTCCAGCTTGGGCATGCAGGCGACGAAGGAAATATCCGTCAGGTACTCATTGTGCCCCAAATCCAGATACTTCACATCGGTGCAGTATTGCAGAGCCTGGGTGTTCTCCGGGGTCAGCATCCCGCCCACGGAGGGCTTGGAGGCCAGAATCCTCTCCACATTGGTGCGGACGCTGTAGTTCTCGCCGAACCAGACGCGCCAGATCACCTTCACATCGGGGAACTCGTCCCGGATGGCGGCCATCTCCTCATTGCTGAGGCCGCAGCTGTCCATGTCCAGAGTTTTCAGGCCGGGCATGCACCGCAGGGCCAGACGCACCTGGGCGCCGCCGTCCTGAACAGGGATGTATTTCAGGTCAATGCTGCTGTCGCTCAGCCGGACGGTCTGCCCGTAAAGCTCTCCGGTGTAGCTGAGGTCCAGTTCGGGGAAGGCCTCCACAATGGCGGCCACATCCTCCCAGCCGAAGTTGTCCCTGGCCGCGCCCAGGTCAATGGCTGTGAGCTGGGGCAGGCAGGAGGCAGCCCGGATCAGCTGCTCCACGCCGTCATGGGTGAGGGTGGTCATGTTCAGGGCGCTGATGTCATTGGTGACGGTGTTGCCGTTGGGCAGGGGCACGTCATAGCGGACGGAGACCTCCGGGTGGGCCTGGGCCCAGGCGTAGATTTCCTCATAACATTCGCTGCCCCGCAGGTCCGCCATCAGCAGCCCCTGGAGCTGGTCCAGCTTGCCGATCTCGTCGGCAGTGATCACCATGGTGATGCTCCTGGTGTCCTGAGAAACGGAACCGGCGGAGAAGTTCTCCTTGGGGGCAACCGGCGACCCCGTCAGCTGTTTACAGCCCGCCAGGATCAGGGCCGACGCCAGCGCCGATATCATAATTGTGATAAAAAGTTTCTTATGCATGGGTCAAACCTCGCTTACAGTCCGTATACTTCCTTGCCGAATTTTCCGGCATACTCCGCGGGGGCCGGGTCGCCGCACTTGGGGTCCAGCCAGTAGAAGCTGTACTCCTGATAGTTGTAGCCCATCTGCTCCCGCAGCAGCTCATGCCGGGGCACCCAATAATATTTGGGCTCGTCCGGGTCATAGCGGGTGTAGCGCCACAGCTCGTGGGGGTCGCCCACCACGGTGTTCACATCGCAGTTCGGCAGCTTGGCTTTCAGCTCCGCCTTTTGATCCTCGGGGATGGGGGTGTTGGTGCCGACCCACAGCCGCTCCAGCTTGGTCAGGCCGTAGAGGGGGGAGGCGTCGGTCACGTTTTTCATATTGCAGATGTTCAGGTGGGCAAGATCGGTGCAGCTGGTCAGGGGGCTCAGATCGGCAATGGGGGTCTCCTGAATTTCCAGATACTCCAGCTTGGGGCAGTTGGTCAGGGGGCTCAGGTCGCTGATGTTGGTCATGGCAATGATCAGCACCTCCAGCTCCGGCATGGTGGAGACGAAGCTCAGGTCGCTGAGATCGTCATTGTGGCCCAGGTCAAGATATTTCAGCTTGGTGCAGTATTGCAGCACGGAGCCGTCATAAATCATGCCGCCCACCGTGGGCTTGGAGGCCAGAATCCGCTCCGTATCCGTGCGGACGCTGTAATTCTCGCCAAACCAGATGCGCCAGACCACGTCCACAATGGGATTCTCCTCCCGGATGGCGGCCATGGCCTCATTGGACACGCCGCAGTAGTCCATGTCCAGATAGGTGCAGTTTTTCATCAGGGGCAGAATCTGCCGGATGGCGGCGCCCTCATCGTCAATGGGGGTGTGGTTGAAGTCCAGACTCTCCGCGTCCAGGCTCAACTCCTGCCCATAGAGGGAGAAGCGGTAATTCAGCTTTGCATCGGGGCAGGCCGCCGCCAGTTGGCCAATCTCCTCCCAACTCAGGCTGCCGCTGTCCTCGCTGCCCAGCTCGATCTCTTTCAGGTTTGTCAGGCAGGCCAGCACCGCCGCCGCGTCCTGGACCTGATCCGCCGTCAGGGCGCTGAGGTCCAGCTTCTCCACATTCGGCGCCACGCTCTGGCCCAGGAGGGAAAGGCTGAAATCAAAGTCCGCATCGGGCAGGGCACTGCGCAGGGCGGCAGCATCGGAAAGACTGAGGGCTGCGCCCTCCCCCACGGTGCCCAGCTTCACCTGGCGCAGCTTGGGCAGGGCCTGCAGGGCCTGGCAGAGCCGGTCTATATCCCCCGCCGTCATGCCGGACAGGTCGATGGCGGTGGTGTCGCTGCTGCAGCTGCTGCCGTCCGGCAGGGTAACGGTGTATTTCACCAGCACGGAGGGGTTGGCCTGGGCCCAGGCAGCGATCTCCTCATAGCAGGTACTGCCGCTGAAATCCGCCGCCGCCAGGTTTTTGAACAGGGACAGGGCCTCCGTCTCGCCGCTCTGCAGCACCGCCGTCAGCTCCCTGGCGTCCGCCGGGTAACGGCCGGAGGAGAGCTGCACCTTCACCGTGCCAAACAGCGGCTTCACGCTGCCGTCCGGCTCATGATAGGGCCCGGACAGGCACAGCAGGACCAACAGCCCCACCAAGGCCACGCCAACCACCGCTTTTATGATTCTCTCTGCTCCCATCTTTATGCCTCCAGAACACCAACCGTTATTTGTCTAATGTAATAGTATAGCATCATGGTTTTTTAATTGCAATATCCTTCCTCACCTTGACAGAAACGCCGTCCTCGGTTATACTTTATATATCCCAGTGTTTTCATGGGAATTTGATTGGGAGGCTGATTCTTTTGGGATGTGCCTGAAGGCCCTGCGCCGATGTCGCCCCTTTCCTGTGTGTGACATATACTGAAACTGCAAGGAAAGGACGATATTTTTATGTTCAAGGATTTAAAGGAAACCATCGCTGCCTACCAGGCCAGGGACCCGGCGGCCCGCAGCTGGCTGGAAATTCTGCTGCTGTATCCCGGGATCAAGGCTGTGCGCAGCCACCGGCTGGCCCACTGGTGTTACCGGCATAATCTGAAATTTCTGGCCCGGGCCATCTCCCAGCGCAGCCGCCGCCGCACCGGGATCGAGATCCACCCCGGGGCCACCATCGGCCGCCGCCTGGTCATTGACCATGGCATGGGCATCGTCATCGGCGAGACCGCCGAAATCGGGGATGACTGCCTGATCTACCATGGCGTCACCCTGGGCGGCACCGGCAAGGACGTGGGCAAGCGCCACCCCACCATCGGCAACAATGTGCTCATCGGCACCGGGGCCAAGGTGCTGGGCCCCATCAGGGTGGGGGACAACAGCCGCATCGCCGCCAACTCCGTGGTGCTCAAGGAAATCCCGGAGGACAGCACCGCCGTGGGCATCCCGGCCCGGGTGGTGCGCATCGCCGGGCAGAAGGTGAACTTTGCCGGCGAGGTGGATCAGGTCAGCGTGGCCGACCCCATCAGCACCGAACTGGCCGCCCTCCGGGCCGAAGTGGAGGAATTGAAAAAAGCGCTGTAAGACTTTTTGCATGAAGGAGCCGGGGCAGGACGGAAGGGCTTGCCCCGGCTCCTTCTGCTTGTGGAAGAAGCAGCCAAAGGACACCTCATCCGCCCAGTGTGCGCACTGGGCACCTTCCCCTCCAGGGGAAGGCTTGAGAAGGTATTGTTTTGTTCAAAAATTTTGATGAAAAGCAGGGCGCCCGGCTTGAAAAAGGGAGCCATATCTGTTATAATCTGGTGCATATTTCAAGTGATATTATAGGGGGGCGTGGGCAAATGGCACTACGAAGCGATGGGATACGGACAAAAAAGCGGATTCTGAAGGCCTGTGTCAAGCTGTTTCTGGAAAATGGATACCGCAAGACAACCATGAATCTGATCCTCAGTGAGGCAAGCGTTTCCTCCAGCAGTTTTCAGAACCTGTTCTGCTGCAAGGAGGGCGTGCTGCTGGAGCTGGAGAACTTCATGTTCAAAAACCAGTTCAAGGCCGCCAGAAAGGTTGCAGGCGAGGGGCTGCCGCCGGTGTATGTCTACGCGGTGGAAACCGCGCTGCAGCTCACGCTGACGGAGCTGAACGAAAACCTGCGGGAGATCTATATGGAGGTCTACACCCGGCCGCGCCTGCTGGACTACGTCCACCGCTCCACGACCAAGGAACTGTACCAGATTTTCGGGCCCTATCAGCCGGCGCTGACGGAGCGGGATTTTTACGAGCTGGAGCTGGGCACGGCGGGGCTGATGCGGGGATTCATGGGCCAGCCCTGCACAAAGGAATTCACCCTGGAGCGGAAGCTGGAGAAATTCCTGACCCTGTCGCTGCGGGGCTTCAAGGTGCCGGAGGAGGAGCTGCAGGAGGTGCTGGCCTATCTGGCGGGGCAGGATATTCGCAGCATTGCCCAAACGGTCATGGAGGACCTGTTCCGCAAGCTTGCCATGCACTATAAATTTTCTCTGGACGGCCTGCTGCCGCCGGAAAAACAGTAAATCAACGATACATAAAAGCGGCAAACACCCTGCAGGATCAAGGTCCTGCAGGGTGTTTTTGCGGTTTCCTTTGCATTTTTCTCCCGGTGTGGTATACTGCTGTCAAGAATACCCACAGGGAGGAATCCGCCATGTATGCCGAGGAACGCCGTCAGGCCATTTTGAATACGCTCAACAGCGCCGGTCATCCCGTCAGCGCCTCCGCCCTGGCCCGGCAATTCTCCGTCAGCCGCCAGGTCGTGGTGGGCGATGTGGCCCTGCTGCGGGCGGCAGGCGCCAATATCTCCGCTACCCCCCGGGGCTATGTGATCTCGCAGGACTCCGGCGGCCTGATCCGCCAGGTGGCCTGCCAGCATGACGCCGCCGGCATGGAGGCAGAGCTGAACGCCATGGTGGACCACGGCTGCACGGTGTTGGACGTCATTGTGGACCATCCCGTTTACGGCCAGCTGACCGGCCCTTTGCAGCTGGCCAGCCGCTACGACGTGAGCCAGTTTATCGCCCGCTGCGCCCGGGCAGAAGCGCGCCCCCTGTCAGACCTGACCGGCGGGATTCACCTGCACACCCTCTCCTGCCCCGATGAGGCCGCTTTTCAGCGGGTGGAGGCCGCGCTGCGGGAGATGCGCGTCCTGCTGGAATGAGGGAATCGTTTTTTCGTATAAAAACACCGTTGACAAGCTGTGGTATTGCGTGTATATTGTGGTAGACAGGTGTCTTGACACTTGTCTACCACTTTTTATACAAAGGAAACAGGTGCTCCCTATGGAAAACGTAAAAGCCTTTCTCCAGCGCAAAAACATTGTGATTTCTGCCAGGCGCTATGGCATTGACGCTCTGGGCGCCATGGCGCAGGGCCTGTTCTGCTCCCTGCTTATCGGCACCATCATCAAGACCCTGGGCCTCCAGCTGGGTATCCCGTATCTTGTCGACATCGGCACCTACGCCATGAAGGTTTCCGGCCCCGCTATGGCCGTGGCCATCGGCTACGCCCTGAAGGCGGACCCCATGGTGCTGTTCTCCCTGGCCGCCGTGGGCTGGGCGGCCAATGCCGAGGGCGGCGCCGGCGGCCCGCTGGCCGTGCTGATCATCGCAATCGTGGCGGCCGAGTGCGGCAAGGCCGTCAGCAAGGAGACGAAAATCGATATCCTGGTGACCCCCGCCGTTACCATCGTGATCGGCGTGGCACTGGCAAAGCTCATCGCACCGCCCATCGGCACCGCCGCCAGCGCCTTTGGCATCATCATTGACAACGCCACCAAGCTCCAGCCCTTCTGGATGGGCATCGCCGTCAGCGTGCTGGTGGGTGTGGCACTGACCCTGCCCATCTCCTCCGCCGCCATCTGCTCCGTGCTGGGGCTGACCGGTCTGGCCGGCGGCGCCGCTGTGGCGGGCTGCTGCGCCCAGATGGTGGGCTTCGCCGTGATGAGCTTCAAGGAGAACCGCTGGGGCGGCCTGGTGAGCCAGGGTCTTGGCACCTCCATGCTGCAAATGCCCAATATTGTGAAGAATCCCCGCATCTGGATCGCTCCCACCCTGGCTTCCGCCATCACCGGCCCCCTCGCTACCTGCGTTTTCCGGCTGGAAATGAACGGCGCGCCTATCAACTCCGGCATGGGCACCTGCGGCCTGTGCGGCCAGATCGGCGTGTGGACCGGCTGGCTGGCCCCCAGTGAGGAGGCCATCGCCAAGGGCGCCGCCGCCATCACGCCCACCGGTTTTGACTGGCTGGGTCTGGTTCTCATCTGCTTTGTCCTCCCTGCCATTCTGGCCCCCGCCATCAATCTGGTGTGCCGGAGGCTGGGCTGGGTGAAGGACGGCGACCTGACGCTGGACTGAGCCTCTCCCCCGCCGCGTATTCAACAAAAACCATCCCGGACCGATGTCCGGGATGGTTTTTTGTGGGCAGTTGACATGGCCATATTTTTGCATTATGCTTTTTCAAACAATACCTTGTGAGCTTTGGAGGAATGAGAATGAGAACCCTTGCGGATACATGCCGGATTGCGGTTGTTCAGGCTGAGCCTGTTATGTTTGACAAAGACGCCTGTCTGGAGAAGGCAATCGAATTGATTCAGGAAAGCGCTCACAATGGGGCAGAGCTGATCGTTTTTCCCGAGCTGTTCATTCCGGGCTATCCCTTTGGAATGAACTTTGGGTTCGCAACAGGCCGCCGCACAAAAGAGGGGCGGGAAGATTGGAAAAGGTACCACGACAATTCCATTCTTGCAGATGGGCCGGAAATACAAAGCCTCATTGCCCTCGCCAGAGAACACAAAGTATATCTCAGCATGGGCTATTCTGAGCGGGATGCGGTGAACGGAACGCTGTATAACGCCAACATCATGATTGCCCCCGACGGGACGGCCTTGAACCATAGGAAGCTCAAGCCAACAGGCAGCGAAAGAGTGATCTGGGGCGATGCCAACAAGGATTATTTTCCCGTCCTGGATACGCCGTGGGGGCCGATGGGGAATCTGATCTGCTGGGAAAGCTATATGCCGCTGGCCAGGGTTGCGCTTTATGAGAAAGGGATTTCCATTTACATCTCTCCGAATACCAATGATAATGAGGAATGGCAGAGTACAATCCGCCATATTGCAATCGAGGGGCACTGTTATTTTATCAACTGCGATATGCTGATCCGAAAGTCTTCTTATCCGGAAGATTTGAACGAATACCCAGCGGTCGACCGTTTGCCGGAAATGGTTTGCAGAGGCGGAAGCTGTGTAATCGATCCCTATGGACATCTGGTAAGCGACTGCGTCTGGGATGAGGAAAAAATTATCTACGCAACGCTGGATATGCAGAAAGTGCCTTCCAGCAAAATGGAGCATGATGTTTGCGGACACTATGCAAGGCCGGATGTGCTGCGCCTTCACTATGATGAAAAATGAGGGAGAGAGCCGTGGGCAGGCAGCATAGTTTCGAGAAAGACTGACCACGACAACTAAAAGTTTGTTCACCAGAGGAATGGAACCGCCGGGACGACGGTTTCCTTCCTCTGGTTCTGTTTCAATGGCGTGTTCTCCGGCATGCTGGGTCATGCCGACCCCGGCTTCACTCTGCGCACCTACCCCTTCGCCCATACCTCCAACCCCATGCAAGTCAAAGCCGCCGAAACCATCGGGAGTGTCATGGGGAAGAATCTATAAAATCATGAAAAATGCAAACGGTGTGGCCTTCGTGGTCACGCCGTTTGGCTTAAATAGCAAAACAGTGTAAAAGGGATGCCGTCCCTTGTTCAGCCTGGAAGTTGTCTATTTATTCCAAACCATAATGAATTCC
The DNA here is from genome assembly GCA_945873205.1 of uncultured bacterium. Classification (GTDB taxonomy): domain Bacteria; phylum Bacillota; class Clostridia; order Oscillospirales; family Oscillospiraceae; genus Limivicinus. The sequence continues at coordinate 7,013 of CAMCCC010000024.1, read as the reverse complement.
TTTTCATTGGTACTATCATCAATGTTTTCGGAATGAATTACAAACTGTTCTCTCTGATAAAAAGCTATTGCTCTTGTATTCTTTTGGTAAACGCTTAATCTCAAAGATGATTTGATTCCTTTTGCATAATTCAATAATTGTTTGCCGACCCCTTTTGACTGAATCGTTTCTCTTACAAATATTCCCTCAATATAATTGCCCGTTAATCCAATAAAGCCATCAATTCGATTGGTGTTATCATCTTCATAGACATATATTTCTGCCTGTGGCAATGTATCTTTTACCATTGCATAATTGTCAATCCAATATTCTTTCGGTATGAATCGATGTGCTTTGATATTTGTATCAAGCCATATCTGCATAACAATCAATAGATCGTTTTCTTTAAAGTTTCTTATCACAGGTTTCCTCCAGCATACCGGAATTTATTTTAATATCCATGGTCAACATGTTGCCATTGTCCGCCGTTTGTTCTAACTAAAATCCACTTCCAATCATTGTATGTACTATTTGGATTCAGAGAACCATCTCCTCCAGATGAATCAACATCGAATGAAGATAGCAAAACAATGACTTCATCTGCATTGTTCCTATCAGCCCAATCTTGATGGTCTTTAGAGCTGTCATCCCCTGCATAATAAATTTCTGTAAGAGTACATCCATTCCAGTTGCTCTTAAACTCTTTTTTTATGGTGTCAATAGCAGCTGCAATGTCCTCTTCAGAATATGTTTCAGATTCTGCATTATGCGTATTTACTTCATTAACATTTCCGCCACAAGCACTCAAACTAAATACAAGCAGAATACATAGCATTGCACATACAATCTTTTTCATAATTCACACTACCTCCATCAATTCCGATTTGTTGCTTTGTTTGATTCCATCTTATCACACGGCAGGAAAAAAGCAAGAACGGCCACAGCTGAGTAAGCTACTGTGACCGTTCGCAAAACACAATGAAAAGCGCCCAGCGAACAGTTCAATTTGAAACCCTTTGCTGGGCGATATTTCTGCACTTTTCCCCTCCCGTGGGTCGGGGAAAATCGGCTGCCGGATTTCAGAACAATTCAGACGCAAAAAAGCCTGATTCTCGAAAGAATCCTTTTTATCGAAATACCAACACAAAGCCCAACGAAGTGGGTTTGTGTTGGAGAGGAGAAGCAAGAGAGCGGGCGGATGGCGATTTTTGCATAAAAAAATCGCCGGAGCAAAGCGGACTTTGCTTCGACGATGGAGCTGCTGGCCAGATTCGAACTGGCGACCTCATCCTTACCAAGGATGCGCTCTACCTACTGAGCTACAGCAGCAAAGTATATGCCCCGAAGTTCGGGGCATATGTGGCGACCGAGAAGGGACTTGAACCCTCGACCTCCGGCGTGACAGGCCGGCGTTCTAACCGACTGAACCACTCGGCCACGGCTTGGTTATAATAACAAATGCATCGCTTTTTGTCAATAGCTTTTCAAAAATTTTTTGATTTTTTTGGGCTGCCCGGAATGGACGGGCAGCCCCAATGGTTCTTAGCTGATGTCCAGCTCCAGGGGCTCATCGATGGTGTCGGAGACATACTTGCCGTTCTTTTTCCGCTGCTTGACACATTCCGTCAGCAGGTACTCGATCTGGCCGTTGATGGAACGGAAGTCGTCCTCCGCCCAGGAGGCGATGGCCGCATACAGCTTGGGGGACAGGCGCAGGGGCACCTGTTTCTTCGCGTTGTCTGCCATGGCTTAATACAGGCTGCCGGAGTTGACGATGGGCTGGGCGTCCTTATTGCCGCAGAGCACCACCAGCAGGTTGGACACCATGGCGGCCTTACGCTCCTCATCCAGCGCCACCATACCGCCCTCGTTGAGCCGGGCCAGGGCCATCTCCACCATACCCACGGCGCCGTCCACAATCATCTTGCGGGCGTCGATGATGGCGGAAGCCTGCTGGCGCTGGAGCATGACAGCGGCGATCTCCGGGGCGTAGGCCAGGTAGGTGATGCGGGCCTCCAGCACCTCGATGCCGGCCTCCTGCACCTTGGCCTGAATCTCATCCCGGATGCGCTTTGCCACGGTCTCGCTGGAGCCGCGAAGGCTGCCCTCGTCGGCCTGACCGTCGCCGGTGGTGTCGACCCCGGGGGCCACGTCATAGGGATAGATGCGCACGATGTTCCGCACCGCGCTGTCGCACTGGAGGGACAGGTACTCCTTGTAGTTATCCACGTTGAATACGGCCTTGGCGGTGTCTACCACCCGCCACATGACGGCGATGCTGATCTCCACCGGGTTGCCCAGGCAGTCATTGATCTTCTGGCGGGAGTTGGACAGGGTCATGACCTTGAGGGAAATCTTCTTGCCCATGCCGTCGCCGCTGGCGGTGACCTGGGCGCCGGAGCTTTTCAGCGCAGCGTTGAGCAGGGCGTTGCTGTTGCCGCCGTCCACATCGCCGCTCTGGCTCAGCTTGGTGTTGGCGGCGGGGTTGACGCCGGTGCAGAAGGGATTCACAAAGTAGAAGCCCTCCCCCTTCAGCGTGCCGATGTACTTGCCGAACAGGGTCAGCACCAGGGCCTCCTGGGGCTTGAGCACCTTCAAGCCGCAGAAGAAGATCCAGCCCAGGCAGGCCCAGACCGTGCCCACCACGAACACCGGTACGCCCAGCAGATACCGACAGGCCTCCATCTGAATGGCGCCGAAAACGATCATCCCGATGGCCACGATATAGGACGCGACCAGCACCAGCAGCACGCCCATGCCGTTTTTCTTATTGTTGAGAAGTTTTTCTTCCATTTTGAGCTTCCTCCTTAACTTGATATCAGAATGATATCACCACAATATCTATTTGTCAACAGGAAATGGAAGTTTTGCAAAAGAAAGGGAGTGATGCGTGCAGGAAACAGGCAGCCAATCCCAAAATCTTCGGGCATTCTGATCTTATCAGGATGCTGCTTCGCCCGGCACAGAAAATCTCCTCAGCGCCAAGGGCCTAATGGAATTGACAGGCTCTTTTTCGTGTGCTATACTTACAGACGCATTGTGGAATGTGCATGAATGTCATGGCCTTTTGGTTTTAAAAATCGACGTTCTTTGCAACATCTCACAACGCAGCGTATATTCTGTAAGTTCACCGGCATAGCCGGGAATAAAATAATTACAATGGAGGAAACGAAATGAAAAAACTCATCGCTCTGCTTCTGGCAGCAGTCATGGTCTTCGCTCTCTGCGCCTGCGGCGCAAAGACCGAGGCTCCCGCCGCCGAAGCCCCCGCTGCTGAGGCACCCGCTGCCGAAGCTCCCGCTGCTGCTCCCGTTGTCAAGGTCGGCATTGCCGCCCCTGACGTGACCCACGGCTGGGTCGCCGGTGTTGCCTACTATGCAGAGAAATACTGCAAGGACAACAACCTGGAGTACAAGATCACCACTTCTGCCGACGCTGCTGAAATGACCGCCGCTCTGCAGGACCTGATGGCATGGGGCGCAACCGTTGTTGTCTCCTGGCCCCAGTGGACCGGCATGGAGACCGCTCTGCAGGAAGTCATTGACGCCGGCATCCCCGTTGTCAACTTCGACGTTGATGTAAAGTGCGAAGGCATTTACAAGGTCACCGGCGACAACTATGACATGGGCTACCAGTCTGCAAAGTACATCACCGACAAGGTTGGCGACGGCGCCAGCATCGTTGTGATGGACGTGCCCTCCTCCGGCTCCGTGTGCGAGCTGCGCAAGGAAGGCTTCTATGCCTACCTGGACGAGATCAACTACGACAAGACCAACGTCTTTGAAGTCCAGATCGAGTCCTTTGCCCGTGACGACGGCCTGACCGTCATGGCTGACGTTCTGGAGAAGAATCCCCAGATCGACGCTGTGTTCTCCATGGACGACGAGACCTCTATCGGCTCCATCCAGGCCATCACCGAGGCCGGCCGTACCGACATTAAGGCCATCACCGGCGGCGGCGGCTGCCAGGAGTACTTCCGCATGATCGCAGACGAGAAGTATGCCGACCTGGGCCCTGCCAGCGCACTGTACAGCCCCGCCATGGTTCAGGACGCCATCAAGACCGCTATTGACCTGATGAACGGCGGCACCGCTGAGAGCGTTGTTGTTATCCCCACCACCATCGTTTCTGCTGAGAACGTGGCTGACTTCCTGGATCCCAACAATACTGTGTACTGATAACATAGCACAAATGCAACCGTAAAAGGGCTATGGCTTTATAGCCATAGCCCTTTTTCAAATCTTATCTGTCCCGCAGCGCGGGGAGCTTTTGCCTTTTCTTTGAAAAAGTGCCCGGCTCCTTGGCAGTTTTTTGAAGAAAAGGTATCTTAAAAAGACAAACCAAAAGAAAACGGAAGTGATCGATTGAATCTTTCAATGGAAAAAATCAACAAGTCCTTCGGGGCCAATAATGTGCTTCAGGACGTGGACTTCAAGCTGTCTACCGGCGAGATATGCGCGCTGCTGGGCGAAAACGGCGCCGGCAAGTCCACCCTGATGAACATTCTAGGCGGCGTTCTCCCGGCGGACAGCGGCAGCATCAGCCTGGACGGCCAGGTGCAGAGCTTTGCCTCCCCGGTGGATTCTCTGGACGCGGGCATCGGCTTCATCCATCAGGAGCTGAACCTGATCAATGACCTGACCATCTATGAAAATATGTTCCTGACCCACCTGCCGAAAAAGCGGGTGTTCCTGGACGCCAAACGGATGCAGGAGAAAACCAGGGAGCTTTTCCAGCGCATGAACATTGACCTTGACCCCTGCGCCATGGTCAGAACCCTGGACGCCTCCTATAAGCAGATTGTGGAAATTTGCCGCGCACTGATGCAGGATGCCTCCATCATCATCATGGACGAGCCCACCACCTCCCTCACGGAGCCGGAGATTCAGCGGGTGTTTGCCATGATGCGCACCCTGAAGGAGCAGGGCGTGGGGATCATCTTCATCTCCCACAAGCTAGGCGAGGTGATGGAAATCTGTGACCGCTTCACCGTCCTGCGGGACGGCCGGATGGTGGCGGAGGGCAAGGTGGCCGAAACCACGACCAAGCAGCTGGCAGCCTACATGGTGGGCCACGAGGTGCTGAGCGATACCAATGCCGAAAAGTGCGACTACGGCGAGGAGATGCTGCGGCTGGAGAATCTCTCTGACGGCGTGCATTTCCATGACATTTCCCTCTCTGTCCGTCAGGGCGAAGTGCTGGGCGTCACGGGCCTTCTGGGTGATGGCCGCAGCGAGCTGTTCCAGACCGTGTTCGGCGCCATGAACGGCGGCAAATATACCGGCAGGATCTGTCTGGCCGGCAAAGAGGTACATATGCACAACACCCACCAGGCCCTGGATAGCGGCCTTGCCTATCTGCCCAGAAACCGGAAGGAAAACGCCATTCTCAAGGATATGTCCATTCTGGACAACGGTTCCATCGTCTACCTGCCAAGGATGAAAAAGCGTGGTTTTATCGACCAGGCCATGCAGGAGCGCCTGTTTGCAAAGCAGGTGGATGACCTGCGCATCAAAATGGGCGACAGGAAAGACCTGATCACCAGTCTTTCCGGCGGCAACCAGCAAAAAGTGGTGCTTGCCAAGTGGCTTATCTCCGACCCCAAGGTGCTGATTCTGGACAACCCCACCCAGGGTGTTGACGTGGGCGCCAAGGAAGAGATTTATACCATCATCCGCCGTCTGGCCGCCCAGGGGGTAGCCATCGTGGTGCTGTCCTCCGAGGCACAGGAGATCATGCGCGTCTGTGACAGGAGCCTTGTGATGTTCCACGGCCGCCAGGTGGGCGAAGTCAGCGGCGAGGACATGAACGAGCACAATATTATGTATCTGGCAACAGGCGGCAATCAGAAAGAAAGTGAGAGGGTCTAAAATGGAAAAGAGAAGACTTGAAGATAATCAGTCCGGCGCAATCAGCTGGTTCAAAGAAAACTGGTCCAATAACGCGCTGTTTTCCACCGTGTTTGCACTGGTGGTCATGGTGCTGATCCAGTGCGTGGTCATGTGGGTCAACGCCGGTTCCTTCGGCGGCATGTTCGGCAAGATGGGCATGGCCTGGCTCAACATCCTGCGCAACAACGCCTATCAGGGTGTTATCGCCCTGGGCATGTGCTTTATCATCATCAGCGGCGGCATCGACCTGTCCGTTGGCTCCATGCTCTGCGCCCTGGGCGCCATCCTGATGTACCTGCTGGCACCCAGCAACGGCCTGCTTGCCTCCCTGGGCATCACGGGCCCTCTGGCCTATGTGCTGGCCATCCTGCTGACCATCCTGGCCGGTTATCTCTTCGGCCAGCTCAACGGCGCACTGATCGCTTACGGCAAGCTGCCCCCCTTCATCGCCACCCTGGGCACCATGAAGGTGTTCCGCTCCGTGACCCAGCAGCTCACCAAGCAGTTTAACCCCGAGATCCCTGCCGGCTTCAAGCTGATCGCCTCCGCCAAGGTGGGCGGTCAGGTGGTTCTGCCCATTCTGTACTGGGTGATTATCGTCATCATCATGCACATTGTCTTCACCCGCACCGCCTTCGGCCGGCAGACCATTGCCATCGGCTCCAACGAGCGGGCGGCCAAGCTCTCCGGCATCAATGTCAACTCCGTCAAGCGCCGCATCTACGCCCTGGGCGGCGTCATGTGCGCCATTGCCGCTGTGATCTACATCGCCCGCATCGGCTCCATGGACTTTGCCAACGCCGGCAACGGCTATGAAATGGACGCCATCGCCGCCGTCATCGTGGGCGGCACCGCCATGTCCGGCGGCCGGGGCAGCCTGATCGGCGCCTTCCTCGGTATGCTTATCATCGGCGTCATGAACAACATTCTCAATACTGTTGGCGTCCCCACCTTCCTCTGCGATGCGGTCAAGGGCCTGATCATCATCTTTGCCGTGCTGCTGCAGAAGAAGGAAAGCGCCTGATCAACTGCGGATAAGGAGGAGAGAACCCATGATTAACATTGGTATCATTGGCTGCGGAAAAATTGCCCAGGTGCGGCACATCCCCGAATATGCGGAGAACCCGGATGCAAAGCTGGCGG
>CAMCCC010000023.1 GCA_945873205.1 uncultured bacterium | reverse complement strand
GGGCGGGGGCGTTCCGCGCTGCCCATACATTGAAAGGCGTATGTGCAAACCTGAGCTTTACCCGTCTGTTGGAAGCAGTAAGCCGGCTGACGGAAGTACTGCGTCCGGAAGCGGATACGATTCCCGATGCTGCTGTTGCCCTTCTGGAGAATGTCAGACAGGAATATCAACATACCGTGGACGCCATTCGTAAATACCAGGGGGAGCGTTGAGCAGCTCCCAACAAGCAAAAAAGGGCCTGCCGCAGAACAGCAAATTCTGCGGCAGGCCCTTTTTCGACCGTTTCAGCTATTCCAATGTCTAAAAAAAGACAAATTCCTCTTGCAAAATATTCCAAAAGTGCTATAATGACAAATATGTAATACAAAATAATCGCATGGTCAAATCACAGCAACACAGGAAACCGATTTTAATATTCCATTATGCTTTGGTTTGCGCTGCGCTCCTGTACAAATTGTGCTCTTTGTGAAATACAGCTTTCTGCTGGAAGCCGTATTGAGCCATAAAAGCGAGAAGATGAGGATTAACAAAACGAGATAAAACAACAGAATCGACAAAGGAGGTTAATCTACATGAAACCAGAATCCGGAAACAATCCTTTCTCCTCTGCAAAAACATTGCTTGTCTCAACACATGGGGAAGAAAAACAAACGGCATATATGAGCGGCGTTCATGTCCCTGTCGTATTGCAGGAGTTGCCTGACGTCAGGAGTGACCGTTCCGATGAGCGCGCATCTGCCGGCTTTTCCCAGAATGAGCTGATACATTCCCACGCAGATCCTGCTGGAGTGCGGGATTCCTGCCAGCTTAAAAGGGCATATATATGTCCGCAAAGCCATTCTCCTGGAATACTACAATGCAAATTACCGCGGGGCGGTTTATAAAGCCTTATATCCTGATGTCGCGTATTATTTTCATACTACTCCTTCCCGGGTGGAACGAGCCATCCGCCATGCCATTGAAGTCGGCTGGTCCAGAGGGAATATTGAAGTGTTGGAAAAGTATTTCGGGCACAGCACGAATCCAAACAAAGGAAAGCCTACCAATTCGGAGTTTATTGCAACCATCTCTGATTATCTTCAATTGCGATTCCCTGCCGGCGCCGTCAATGAGGACAGCAGGAATGGGCAAAATCAATTCCATATGTAAGCCCGGTGCAGGCAGCTTGCAGGACGCATTTTGCGTTCAGACATGAAGCAGTGGCTGCGAAGCGTTGTGATCGGCATGGATGAAAAACGGCTTCGGATTGATTCCGAAGCCGTTTTGCTGCTTGTCATACGGTCAGTTCTGCCTCTGCCGCAATCACCGTTTCTGCCAAAGCCAGGGCATCATCAATATGCTGGCAGAAATTTTCCCGGCCCAATCGGTCGACAAAGCCGCCCTTTTCCATCATACGGTAGGGCTGCTCATTCACATGGGAGAGAATCAGCCTTACCCCCTTCTTTTTGCAGGTCTCCAGCAGGGCTTCCATGGCCTGCATGGCGGTGGCATCCACCGCCGGAACGCCTCTCATGCGGATGATGAGGCATTTGGTGAAGCTCTTGAGAGTGATTTGAGCAATTCGGTCTGCCACGCCGAAGAACAGCGGCCCGGTAATCTCATACACCCGCACCTGCTGGGGCACGGTGCGCATCTCCAGGGCGTGCTCCGGGTCGTACTGGTCCGGGTCATAGACCCAGCCGCGGATGTTGGATTCATCGCTCATTTGCTTCATGAACAGGACGCAGGCAAACAGCATGCCCACTTCGATGGCCACCACCAGGTCAAACACCACGGTCAGCACAAAGGTGGCAACCAGAACCACAACGTCGCTGATGGGGGCACGTCTGACCAGGATGACGAAGTTCCGCCAGCCGCACATATTGTAGGCCACCATGAACAGGATGGCCGCAATGGTGGGCATGGGGATCAGTGCCGCATAGGGCATCAGCACCACCAGGACAACCAGCAGAACCAGGGCGTGAACCATGCCGGCAATGGGGGTGCGGCCGCCGTTTTTGATGTTGGCAGCGGTGCGGGCAATGGCGCCGGTGGCGGGGATGCCGCCGAAAAGGGCAGAACCGATGTTGCCGATGCCCTGGGCCACCAGCTCCATGTTGGAATCGTGGCGGGAGTTGATCATGCCGTCCGCAACCACGCAGGACAGCAGGGATTCAATGGCCGCCAGGATGGCGATGGTGAAGCCGTCCGAGAATTCGTTGCGGATGATATCCAGCGTCAGGTGCGGCACATGGAAAGCCGGCAGAGAACTGCTGATGGTATACAGATCCCCTATGGTATTGACCTGCATATGCAGGATCTTGACCATGAGAATGCCTGCAATGACGGCAACGAGGGAGCCGGGAATGGTCTTGTTGATATAGGGCCAGACGATCAGAATGGCAAGGCAAGCGGCGCCCACGATTACCGCCTGGAAGTTGATGGTGCCGATATTGGCAGCCACTGCCTCAATCTTCTCAATGGTCTCCACCGCGGTGGTTCCCGCCGGGTAGCTCAGGCCCAGGAAATCCTTCAGCTGGCCGATCACAATGGTGACGGCGATGCCGGCGGTAAAGCCGGTGGTAATGGTATAGGGGATGAATTTAATGAGAGAGCCCAGACGGCAGACCCCCATCAGGATCAGGAGAATGCCGGCAATAATGGTAGCGGCGATCAGGCCCTCCATGCCGTTTCTGGCGACGATGCCGGCAACAATGGTGGCAAAGGCTGCCGTGGGGCCGGCAATCTGAACCCGGCTGCCACCGAAGAAGGAGATCAGGAAGCCGGCAACGATGGCCGTGTAAATGCCCTGCTCAGGGCCAACGCCGGAAGCCAGCGCCAGCGCGATGGACAAGGGCAGCGCAATAATGGCCACAATGATGCCCGAAACAACATCCTTTGCAAACTGGGCCTTGGAATAGCCCTTCATAACCTTAAAAAGCTTTGGCTGGATACCTGGTTTTCTCATAATTCCACCTCATTTTTTCTCAAGAGACGAGTACATACAGTAATACAGCTTTGCTTCCATGTCAAGGGAAAATGCTGCGAATATGCGGTTTTTTTGCCGATAACTTTATATCACCAACGGTTCAGAAGTTGTTCCGGAAATCCCAATGATGCCAATAGGTAAGTGCGCTGCTGCAATTGCATTTTCTGTCATGCCGTGGTAAACTGTTCTCAGGTTATGGTTAGTTCCGCTGAGTTAAGGGGGAAAATAAACATGTATTGTCCAGTTTGCGGCGAAAACAATCCCGAGCAGGCCGGGTTCTGCCAGAGTTGTGGGGCGGCAATGACACTGCCCGGTCCTGAGGGCAGCACTGCTGAAACCAAGCCGCTGGGGATGAAGTGGCATAAGTTCATGATCTATTGTGCCTTGTTTTTGGCAGCGCTGTCCAATTTTTCAGGGGGAATTCAAACCATATCCGGGATACAATATGGCGAAGATGCGGAGTGGTTCTACTTTCTGTACAACGGGTTGAAGGCGCTGGATGTTATTTATGGCGTGCTCCTCATCGCATTGGCCGGCTTCATTCTCTACACGAGGCGTCAGTTGGCCAGGATGAAGAGAAATGCACCGAAGCTGATTGTCACCCTGTATGCATGCACGCTTTTGATGAGTCTTGCCTATCCGTGCCTGCTCACCGCGATCACCGGCATTAATGTGTTTAATGTATCTGTTGTTGTTAATCTGCTCGCCTCTCTTGTCATGGCCGTCATTAACATTTGTTACTACAGAAAGCGCAGTCATTTATTTGTAAATTTCTGAGTGAATTGAAAAAACAACGGGTGCTGTCACTTACGGTGACAGCACCCGTTGTTTTGTATTGGGAAGTAATTAAAGTTCTCTTTGTATCACAGATTCACCAGATCTGCCATCAGCGCTGCCATTCGGGCCCCTCGGGGCGCAATGCTGTCAAGCTCCAGATATTCTTCAGGAGAGCACATCATTCCGCCTACCGGCCCCAGGCCGTCAATGGTCGGCACACCCATATCCGCCACAAAATTGCCATCACTTACGCCGCCGGCAACCGCGCTTAAATAGGGTATCTCCAACGCTTCACTGATCCGTTTCAGGCTGGCATAGAGTTTTTCTGCGCCCGGCACAGAGGTGAGCGGCGGCCGGTTATAGCGCAGCTCGTAGCGCAGCTGGACGCCGTCAATTTCCGGCTGGGCCAGAATCTCCTCCACAGCAGCAAACATCCGGGATTTTTCTTCCAGGGTGCGAAAACGCAGATCCACCTGCATGGCAGCATCTTCCGCTGTAAGAATACGGTTCTTGCCCCCCTGGATGGTGCCGATGGTGACGGTAGAGCCAAGCGCCGGGTTTGCAATCTGGCGAAGTTTGACAATCTTCAGCGCCAGTTCTTCGATTGCGTTGCGCCCTTTTTCCGGTTCATTTCCGGCATGCGCCGCACGGCCATGGGCCCAGACATCCAACTGGGCATTCCCTTTCCGTTCTTTCACAAAGGCGCCGTTAGCCCGTGCGCCTTCCGTAACGATGCACCAATCTGCCTTCTTTCCTTCCGCCTTGATTTCATCCAGAACGGAAATACTGCCGGCCTCCTCATCCCCACTCATGAGCACTGTGATGCCCACCAGCGGATCAACGCGCAGCGCATCCAAAGCCTTAATCGCATACAGGCAGTTGATGAAACAGATCTTCATATCCTCCACACCGTTTCCATAGGCCCGTCCGTCCTTGACGTAATAGGGATGTTCCGCGGAATAGTTGGGAGGAAACGCAGTGTCAATGTGGCAGATCAGCAGGAGATTTTTTGTAGAATTTCTCCCGGGCCTTCTGGCAATCACAGCATTTCCGCAATTCTCATGGCGGAGAAGCTCCACTGCAAAGCCCAGTTTTCTGTACTCTTCCGCCATGATATCAGCCACCTGGTCCACCCCCGCTTTGCAGGCGGAGCCGCTGTCGATATTGACCAGTTGTTCCAGCATTGCTTCAATTTCGGGTTGTTTTTCCTGGAACCAGGTGAGCAGTTTTTTGCTGAGCACTGAAATCATTTGGCTGCCTTTTTCGCTTTCTCAGCTTCCTGATCCAGCGTCATAATTCCAAACCCGGTAGCTGCGCAGACGAAAGCCATGACCACACTGAACATGCCAAAGAAGGCAAAGGGCAGGTATTCTATAGTGGAAACACCCAGGACGCCGGCAGCATATACACCCGCCGCAGACCAGGGCACCAGGGCTACCACGCAGGTTCCGCAGTCTTCCAGTGTTCTGGAGAGGTTGCGGGCAGCCAGGCCACGCTCTTTATAGGCGTCGCGGAACAGTTCGCCGGGGAGAAGAATGGTAAGGAAATCGCTGCCGGTCGCCAGAGCCATCAGGATCGTGGATACAGCGGTGGAAGCAATCAACTGGAATCTGGTCTTTACAATGGAGAGCATCTTCTGGAGGATTACTTCCAGGCAGCCGGTCTTGGAGATAATTCCCGCAAAAGCAAAGGCACAGATGATCAGCAGAACGGTCTCCATCATGCTCTCAAATCCGCCGCGGTTCAGCAACTTGGAAACCTCAAAAATAATGGAGTCCGGGGCAATTCTTCCTTCCGGGATCATGCTGGTGGAGAAGCCGCCGATGCAGGCAGAAATTGCATTCTTCAGGCTGAAGCCCTGATAGAAAATGCCGATCAGCATTGCGGAAGCTGCGGAAATGCCCATGACGGGAATGGTGGGCTTGCGGGTAACAGAGCCATAAATGATGATCGCCACCGGGATGAGCGCAAGGATAACATTCATTTTGAAGATCGTGCTCAGATTATCCAGCATGCTGGTAACGGTCTCCGGGGTGGTCAGGCTGGCGGCCGTGGTGCTGAAGCCCAGGATCAGGTAGATCACGCAGGCACCCAGTGCAGCAGGGATCGTGGTATAGAACATATGGCCGATATGCTCATACAGATTTGAACCGGCAGCAATCGGGGCCAAATTGGTTGTATCTGAGAGCGGAGACATCTTATCACCAAAGTAGGAACCGGAGACAACAGCGCCGGCGGTAATTGCAGTGGAAACGCCAAGCCCATCCGCGATCACAACCAGGACGACACCAATCGTGGCCATCGTGCCCCAAGAGGTGCCGCAGCAGGTCGAAATGATGGCGCAGATGATGAAGGAGCAGATATAGAGGAACTTGGGGTTGATGATCTGAATGCCGTAATAAATCAGCAGCGGCGTCGTGCCGGAGAACATCCATGTGGACACAATCGCGCCAACTACAACGAGGATCATAATGGTCGGCCAGGTCTTTGCTATTTTCTCAGCCACACCTTCCATCATTTCATCCCAGGTATACCCAAGCCGGAAGCCGATGATGGCAGCAAACGCAGCGCTCAGCGCCAGCAGAAACTCCGTCCGGTATCCCAGAACGGCTTTTCCGATGATCAGCACAGCCAGCAGGAAAACAAGCGGCAGAATCGCTTCTGTAAACGTCGGCGTTCTTTTTTCTCTTTTTTTCATACCAAACACTCTCTTTCCAGGATTTATACATAAAATGTACCTGTTTAGTAAAGCACAGTTTGCATGTTTTTTCAAATATTTTTTTGCGAATGGGAACCATATCCATCTGCTATAGCAGCAATCGGCAAACAAAACAAACGCCGGACAGTAGTCCGGCGTTGTTTTTATGCTTTAGCTTACATGATGATGCAGTTTTTGGGGCAGGCTTCGGCGCAGGTGCCGCAGGCGACGCACTTGTCCTCGTCCAGGGTCCAGGTCTTGGCGGCCCGGTCCACGGTGAGGGCGCCGGCGGGGCACTTCCTGGCGCAGAGGGTGCAGTAGACGCACTTGGCCGGGTCGTTCACTGGCTTGCCGTCCTCCCGGGGCTTGGGAGCTTCCGCCGCCGGTTCCGCCGCGGCGCAGGCCTCCGCCTTGGCGGGGGCGGCAGGAGCCGCCGGCTTCTTCCGGGGCGCCTTGATGAAGCTGCCGCTGACCAGCAGGTCCTCCTCCTTGGTGGCCACCATGTGGTAGTCCCCGGTGAACTCAATGGAGTGGGAGGAGCAGAAGTCAGCACAGGTGGCACAGAAGGTGCAGGAGCCCAGGTTGAAGGTCAGGGTGATCTTATCGCCCTGATCGTCCGGCAGGTGCTCCACCGTGCGGGTGATGGCATTGCCGGAGCAGACCCGCTCGCACATGCCGCAGCCCAGGCAGCGGTCAGGATGGTAGACGATGCGGCCCCGGTAGTTGGGGGCGGCCTCGCTGGGGACAACGGGGTACATGGCGCAGCTGCTCTTGGAGAAGAGCTGGTGCAGCGCTTCTTTCACAAAAGGAAGATCCATTATTTCATCTGCCCCCTTTTCTCTTTCAGGATCTGAGTCGCCAGGGCCAGGCCGTCAATGACCGCCTCCGGCTTGGGTGCGCAACCGGCCACGTCCACGTCCACATGGACGTACTTGCTGAGGGGACCTGCCACGCTGTAGCTGCCGCGGAACACGTTGCCGGACTGAGGGCAGGAGCCCATGGTCACAATGCAGCGGGGTTCCGGCACCTGGGAGATGGCCCGCAGCACCCTGGGCAGGGACTGCTTGGTGACAGGGCCGGTGACCACCACGATGTCCGCGTGGCGGGGGGAGCCTGCCAGCTTGAAGCCCAGGCGCTCCGCGTCATAGCGGGGAGTGAGGACGCTGACCAGCTCGATGTCGCAGCCGTTGCAGGAGCCGGCATTGATGTGGAAAAGCCAGGGGGACTTGCCCATGCTTTCCTGAATAAGCTTCTTAAACATTGTCTCCCCTCCTTACAGACCGTACCAGGCCAGAACCAGACTGATCAGTGCCAGGCCGGTGACCAGGGTCCAATAGAATTTGAATATCTGCTCGATCTTGAGGCGGGCGGTGATGGCGTGGACAAAGGAGATGGATACCGCCGTCAGCACCACGCACAGCAGGAACAGGATGATGCCGTCCAGGGCCACAATGCCGGTGCCCAGGCCGCCCAGGAACAGAGCCACGAACAGGCTGGTAAGGGTCAGCATCTTGATGGCATGGCTCAGCTTGAACACACCCAGGGGCGCGCCGCTGTACTCCGCCAGCAGGCCCTCGCAGATCTCCGTCTCCGCCTCGGCGGCGTCAAAGGGATGGTTGCCGGTCTCACCGGGGATGATGAGCAGCATGGCAACAGCGGCGGGGATCATGCTCAGCTTGGTGATCAGGCTGCCGTTCATGGCCTGATAGGCGGCAATGTCACTGAGGGAGAAGCAGAGGCCGGTGCCCATGGCGCTGCCCACGGTCTTGGCCACTGCCAGCAGCACCAGCACCAGGGGCAGCTCGCAGGAGATGATGGTGACCATCTCACGGCTGAGGCCCACCCCGGCATAGGGAGAGCCGGAGGCCGCGCCGCCCAGGATGATGGACATGGCCGGGATCAGCAGCAGGTAGAGGATGACGATCACGTCCGCCATGCCGGAGAAGGCGCTGAAGGAGAACACGGGGATGAACAGCTGGATCACCACCAGGGCCGCCAGACCCACCAGGGGCGCCATGAGGAAGGTGGTCTTGGAGGCAGAGGCGGGAATGATGGTCTCCTTGCCGCAGAGCTTGAAGAAATCATAGAAGGGTTGGAGAATGGGAGGACCCACACGCTTTTGCATCTTGGCCACCAGTTTTCTGTCGATACCGCAGAGAAGCATACCGGCCAGGAAGCAGAACAGGAAGCCGGGGAAGATGAGCACATAGCCCAGATACTGCAGGGCAGTGATAACAATTGTCATGATTCCCACCTCCTTAAAGAACGATCAGGCTGAAGAGCAGCACCAGCGCCAGGTCGACCACGGCCCAGAGGGCATAGTCGTTCACAACGCCGCTGTGCAGCCTGTGCATCACGTCAAAGTAGCCGCGCCAGTTGTGCTTGAAGCCCCAGAACAGGTCTCCGCCGCCAACCTGGCTGAACTCCTGGGCTTCGCCGCCGTAGAACAGCTCATACTTGCTGTCCACAGCCTCGCCGGAGCACTGGCTCACCCTGTCATACTTGGAGGCCACGGCCACGATGGTAACAGACAGCAGGGCGATGCAGAGGATCAGCAGCCAGCTGATGGGCTCCCACACGCCCACATGGGCGAAGCTGACCGCCGTCTCAGCGGCCACGCCGGAGGCGTCAAAGCCCATAGCGCCGATATACTGCGCCACGCTGAACACAGCCCTGGCAGCAGGCTCGGTTATGTAAGTGGTGACCAGATTGGGGAACAGGCCGGTGAGCACGCAGAGCAGGGCGAAGATAGCCATGGCAAAACGCATGCCGAAGGGAACCTCCTTCACGTTCTCCAGCTCCCTGGGCAGCTGGCCGAAGAACACGGACTGGCTGACCTTCACGAAGGAGGCCAGGGTCAGCACGGAGGTGACCAGGGCGATGATGGTGACCAGCAGGAAGCCGATGTTGCCGCTCTCCACGGCCTTCTGATAGGTGGCCTGATAGATCATCCACTTGGAGGCAAAGCCGTTGAAGGGCGGGATGCCGCTGATGGAGAAGGCGCCGATCAGGAACAGGACGGTGGTATAGGGCATTTTCTTGGACAGGCCGCCCAGCTTGCCCAGGTCGGTGGTGCCGGTCTCATGGAGGACGGCGCCGGCGGCAAGGAACAGCAGGCCCTTGAAGAGGGTGTGGTTCATGGCATGGTACAGACCGGCAGACACGCCCAGGGCGGTGCACAGGCCAACGGCAGTGAGCACATAGCCGATCTGGGAAATGCTGTGGAAGGCCAGCAGGCGCTTGAAGTCATGCTGGGCCAGGGCCATGGTGACACAGACGAACATGCTGAGGGAGCCGATAAACACCAGCAAAAACTGCATGGTGCCCAGGTTCATGGTCTGGAACAGGAAATAGGTCAGCCGGATGATGCCGTAGATGCCGGACTTGGTGAGCACGCCGGAGATCATCACGGAGATGGAGGCAGGAGCCGCGCCGTGGGCGTCCGCCGCCAGGGGGTGGAAGGGCACGATGAAGGCCTTGGTGCCAAAGCCCACGAACAGCAGCGCGAAGGCCACCTTGGTGGCGGTGTTCAGGTTGCCGGGGATCACCTGGGCCAGCTGGGCCAGGTTCAGGGTGTGGGCCTGGGCATAGAGCATGGAGGTGCCAACCAGGATGCAGGTGGAGCCGATGCTGCCCACCACCAGGTACTTGAAGGCAGCTTCCAGCGCGCCCTTGGCGGTGTTGCGGAAGGCGGTGAGAGCCACGGCCGCAAAGGTCAGGATCTCCACCATGATGAACATGTTGAACAGGTCGCCGGACAGGACCAGGCCCATCACGCCGCCGCCCAGCATCAGAAACAGGGTGTAATACTCCCGCTCATTATCGTCATGGCGCATGTACTGGATGGAGTACACGCCGGAGACAAAGACCGCGACAGACACCAACAGGGCAAAGAACAGGCTGAGGGCGTCCACCTCCAGGGCGATGCCAATGGCATAACCGCCGGCGGGGACACGGCCGCCCATCCAATAGGCGATGATCTCGCCGTCCCACATGACGGGCTTGACCAAGGCCAGGATGAAGGCCAGGGAGGCGGTGATGCTCAGCAGGGCCAGGATGTTCCGGGCCGTGCGGTTGCCGCCGAAAACAACGATAAGGAAAGCGCCCAAAAACAGCACCATAATGGCATAAATGGGGAAGTGCTGATAGCTGAGGGCATTCATAACAGAACTCATCCGTGCAGCCTCCTTATCTCTCTGGTGTCAGTGGTGCCATACTGCTCCTCCAGCTTGATGACCAGAGCCAGGGACATGGCGGTGACGCAGGCACCGATAACGATGCTGGTCAGGGTCAGGGCCTGGGGAATGGGGTCAACGAAAAAGCTGGCAGGGTTCAGCTCCGACCAGGTAAAGATGGGGGCGGTACCGCCGGGGTTGAAGCCGATAGATATGAGCAGCAGGTTCACGCCATAGTCGGCGATGGACAGGCCGATAACCGTTTTCACCAGGTTGTGCTTGGTGACGATGGTATACAGCCCCAGAGTAATGAGGAAGAAGGACGCGATATAGTTAAGCATAATCATATCTTTTCACCTCACTTCTTCTTGTTGTCCACATCTTTGCCCAGCAGCACGCCCAGCATGGACAGCACCAGGATGGATACGCCGGTGAGCACGTTGAGACCCACGGCCTCATCCATCAGGGAAATGGTGCCGGAGCTGCGCAGCGCGCCGATGGGGCCGTTGTCAAACAGCACGTTCTGGCAGAACTGGGCGCCGTAGACCACGCCCAGCATGGCAATGGCAATGTAGGCGATGAGGGCCACACCCTCCAGCTTGCGCAGAATGTCAGGCCGCATGGCACGGATGGTGCTGCGATAGCCATGGCCCAGGTAGATCAGCAGCACAGCGGCCACCATCAGTACGCCGCCCTGAAAGCCGCCGCCGGGGGACAGGTGGCCGTGCAGGATGATGTAGAAAATGTAGACCAGGGTCAGGGGGAGGATGGCATCGCAGCCGCAGCGCTGAATGATGCGCTTGACATGGATGTTATTTTTCTTCATCGTTCTTCCCCTCCTTCTTGGTCTTTTTGGTAAAGAGAATGACGGTGGCGCCGGCCACGGCGGTCATCAGGATGAAGGCCTCGCCCATGGTGTCGTAACCACGGAAGTCAAACACCACGGAGGTGACGTCGTTGACGGCATGGGTTTTGTCCAGGTTCTGCTGCACAATGGCGGCAGCGGCGCCGTCGGCGGTGCTGTCGTCATAGGAGGCGGGGTCCTGGCGCAGCTCATACACGGGGACATTGGCCTGGCTGCCGTCATAGGTGCGGGGCAGGGAGGCCATGGTCACTGCGGCATTGATGCCCACCAGCAGAAATACGGCCAGGCAGACCCAGGTGAGAAATTTCTTCATTTATCGTCCCCTCCTCGCAGTTTCTTCAGCGTGACGATAAAGATCAGGGGGCTGAGAGCCGCGCCCACGGCGGCCTCGGAAATGGCCACGTCAGGGGCATGCAGCAGCAGGAACTCCGCCGCAGCAAAGATACCCACCACGCCCAGGGCAATGACGGAGCTGAGCAGCTTTTCAAAGTGGACGGCCATCACAGCGGCCACCACCATGCCCACAATGATCAAAACATTCAGGACAACGATGATCTCACTCATTAAAATCCCTCCTGTAATCCTCGATCTCCATCTTCTTCCGGGGGCGGATGCCGGCCTGGTAAGCGCCCTTGGCAATGGCGTGGGCGCCCACGGGGTTGGTCACCAGCACCAGGCCGCAGATCACGCAGACCTTCACGGCGGTGGCGGCAGAGCCCATGACAAAGATGGTGTAAAGCAGGGCACCCAGGCCAACGCCCAGCACGCCCAGGGTGGTAATGCAGGTGCTGGCCTGCATACGGCAGAAGGTATCGGGCATCTTCATGACGCCGATGGTGCCGGCCAGGGCGAAGATCACGCCCACAGCAATCAGCAGGTCAATTATTATCCGCAGGATCGTCATCGTCATGATAGACCCACCTCCTTTTGTCCAGATATCTGCCCACCAGCATGGTGTTGATGATGCCAAGCATGGCGGTGATGATGGCGATGTCCAGGTAGATGCCCCGTCCGCTGTAGAGGGAGAAAAGCATCATGGCCATGGAAATCAGAATGTCAGTGCTGTCAGCGGCCACCATACGGTCCGCCGCGTTGGGGCCTTTGACAAAACGGTAAAAGTTCAGCAGGGCAAGCGCGCCCAGGCACACGGAAAAAATAATCAGGTCTTTCATTCCCAAACCCTCCTGAGGCCACGCTCCAGCCGGCCCTTGATGGCCTCGCCGGCCTCCTGGCCGCCGGGGAGCCTGGCGTCAATCCAGTGAACGTAGTAATAGGTCTGGCCCTCTTCCTCGGTGATCTCCATGGTGATGGTGCCGGGGGTGAGGGTGATGGCATTGGCCAGAGCGGCCTGACCATACATACTCTTCAGGTCAACGGGGATCTTCACAATGCCGGGGTTCACGTTCTTGCAGCCGGTGAAGCAGCGCTTGGCTACATCCACGTTGGCCTTGATCAGTTCCACCGGGAAGATAAACAGCCAGAAAACAATGCCGTTGATGAGCTTGACGGGGTTGAAGAACCAGCTGGCCTTCTCATGGATGAAGAACCGGGACGAGAACAGCGCCACTGCCAGGCTGACAACAGCACCGTAGATCAATTCCTGGCTATCCAGGCTCCAGGTCAGCAGGATCCAGAAAACGTAGCACACCACAAAGGTGGATACCACGCCTGCGAATGTGGTCTTACGCAAGTTTGAAGCTCTCCTTTCATAGACGGGGCGTACCCTGTCTGTATTTCTGTATTTATTCGACCTTCAGGCTGTCCACAAAGAACTCCCTGCCGGCGGTCATGCGGATGGCGGTGCTGCCGCAGTCAGGACAGCAGGCGGCTTTCCGCTCCACCGGGCCCTCATAGCTGCAATCCAGGCAGCGGAAGGCGGCGGGTACGCTCTGAATGTCCAACTCCGCGCCCTCGGCGATGCTGCCCCTGGCGGCAATGGGGAAGAATTCCTGAATACACGCCGGGATCAGGCCGGAATATTCGCCCACCCGGAGGCTGATGGCAAGAACCTTCTGAAAGCCCTTGTCCTTTGCCTCCCGGTTGATCAGGTCGATAACGCTTTCGGTAATGGCAAGCTCGTGCATCTTACCGGTCCAGGCAGCTGAAGCAGGGGTCGATGCTGGCGATGATCAGGCCAGCGTCGGCCACGGTGTTGCCCCGGAGCATATGGGGGATGGTGGGGGTGTTCTTATAGCTGGGCACATGGACGCTGACCCGGTGGTTGTTGAAGCCGCCGTCGCCCACTACCATGTGGCTCAGCTGGCCCCGGGGAGCCTCATGACGGCAGACCGCCTGGCCCTCTTTGATCTTGGGCAGCTTGTTGCCCAGGTTGATGGGGCCTTCCGGCAGATTCTCCAGCGCCTGGCGGATGATCTTGATGCTCTCATAGCACTCCAGCACACGCACCAGCACACGGGCGAACACGTCGCCGCTGTCCACGGTGTGAACCTTGAAGTCAAAGTCCTCATAAGAGGAATAGGGAGCATCCTTGCGCACGTCAATGGCCACGCCGGAGGCTCTGGCATGGGGGCCCACGGCGCCCATGCGGATGGCGTCCTCCCTGGTCAGCACGCCCACGCCCTTGGTGCGCATGGCGATGGTCTTGTCGGTAAGGGCGATCTCGGCAATACGGTCCAGGGGGCCTTTCAGCTTCTGGCAGGCGGAGAGCAGCTCCCGCCGCAGATCATCGTCAATATCCCGCCGTGCGCCGCCGATGGTGATCATGGCGTAGTTGACACGGTTACCGGTCATCTTCTCCAGCAGGTCCATCACCAGCTCACGCTCATCCCAGATGTGCATGAACATGCTGTCATGGCCGATGATGTGGCAGGCGATGCCCAGCCACAGGAAGTGGGAGTGCAGCCGCTCCAGCTCGGCGGTGATGACGCGGATGTACTGGCCTCTCTTGGGCACTTCCACGCCGTTGATGTTCTCCACGCACATGGCGTAGGTAAAGGCGTGGGAGTGAGAGCAGATGCCGCAGACCCGCTCCACCAGGACCAGAGTCTGGATGGCGTTGCGCTCGGTGGCCAGCTTCTCGATGCCCCGGTGGTTGTAGCCCACGAAAACCTCGGCGTCCTTGATCACTTCACCCTCGGTATAGAGCTTGGCGTGGATAGGCTCTTCCAGGGCAGGATGGTAGGGGCCGATGGGAACAATATAGCTCATTTTCCGTCTCCTCCTAGATTTTTCTCTACAAGCTCGCTGAGGGGCATGACCATGATCTGGCCCTTGCCCTGAGTCTCCAGCATATCCTCCGGCAAAAACAGCCGCTTGGAAGTGTCCAGACCCTCAAACTCCACGGCGAAAAGCTCGTTGAGCTCTCTTTCCGGCCAGGTAGCCGCGGTGTCATAGATGGCACCGATGGAGGGCAGCACCGTCTCCCCCACCACATGGTAGGACTCGATGGCCGGGTCCACGGCGTAATCATAGGAGACATCCATCTGCCCATCGTTGTTGATGAAGCCATGGATCATCACCAGATACCGGCCCTCCCGGCGCATCCGCTCGGCCACAGGCACCACCTGATCCTTGCTGATGTCAATTCTCTTGTACTCCTGCATTCATTTCACCTCTCGATGTTGTGCTTTTTTATATAAAATTGATTTGCTAACAGATTCTGGGAAGCTGTGCGCCGGAGAGCTTCTGCAGCACCCGGCTGCCGCCGAAGGCGGTGCGCATGGTCAGCTTGCCGGGATAGCGCTCCGTCACTTCGCCGATAATGGCGGCGTCAGTGCCCAGCTCGTGATTCTTCATGGCGGCAAGAACCTTGTCCGCATCCTCCGGGGCCGCCACAGCCAGCAGCTTGCCCTCGTTGGCGCAGTACAGCGGGTCCAGCCCCAGCATATCGCAGGCGGCCTGCACCTGGGGCCGCACCGGGATCCGGGCTTCCTCCAGCTCGATACCCAGGGCCGTGCCCTCCACAAACTCGTTGAGGGTGGTGGCCACGCCCCCTCTGGTGGGGTCCCGCAGGATCCGGACGCCGGGGGCAACGCTGAGGATGGCTTCCGTCAGGCCGTTCAGGGCCGCGCAGTCAGAGGCGATCTCCCCCTGCATCATCTGATTTCTGGCCAGCATCACCGCGGTGCCGTGGTCCCCTACAAAGCCGGAGACAAGCACCTTGTCACCGGGGCGGATATTTCCTGGGCCGAGCCCCGGATGGCGCAGGACGCCGATGCCGGCGGTGTTGATATAGATGCCGTCGCCCCGGCCTTTTTCCACCACCTTGGTGTCGCCGGTGACGATCTGCACCCCGGCCTTCTCACACTGGACGGCCATGGACTCCACGATCCGCTCCAGCTCCGAAAAGGGGAAGCCCTCTTCAATGATGAAAGAACAGCTTAAATACTTTGGCTCCGCCCCGCACATGCTCAAATCGTTCACCGTGCCGCAGACGGAGAGCTTGCCAATGTCCCCGCCGGGGAAGAACAGGGGGCTGACCACAAAGCTGTCGGTAGAAAAGACCAGCTTCTCGCCGCCGTCCACAATGGCACCGTCCCCCAGTTCCCGCAGAGCCGGGTTATCCAGCCGGGGAAGGATCAGCTTTTCAATCAGGCGGGCGGTCTTTTTCCCGCCGCTGCCGTAATCCAGGCTTATGATTTCATCCATTTCAGATACCTCTGTATTTGTAGGCCGCGGCGCAGGCTCCCTCGGAGGAGACCATGCAGGGCCCCACCGGGTCCTCCGGCGTACAGCGCCGGCTAAACAGGGGGCAAGCCTCCGGGCTGAGGCGGCCGCAGATCACGTCCCCGCAGCGGCAGGCCGTGGGATTCGCCGCCGGGGCGGCGGTCAGGCCGAACTTCTTTTCCGCGTCGAAGGCGGCCAATTCCTCTTTCAGACCAAGGCCGCTGTTTTCGATGCTTCCCAGCCCCCGCCAGAGCTCCCGCCGGGGAACAAAGCAACGGTTCAGCATAGCCTGGGCCAGGGGGTTGCCCTCCGGCCGGACGGCACGCCGGTAATCATTTTCCAGCCGGGGGTGGCCTTCCGTGATCTGCTTCGCCAGATGGTACACCGCCAGCAGGATCTCCTCCGGGTCAAAGCCGGCGATCACCCCGGGTAAGCCGTATTCCTCCGGCAGGAAGCGGAAACCCGCCTCGCCGATGATGCTGCCCACATGGCCGGGGCAGAGGAAACCGTCCACCTGAAAGCCCTCCATGGCGATCAGGGTGCGCAGGGCCGGCTCCACGGTTTTCAGCATGGACAGGACGGAGAAGTTATTGACCCCTTCCTCCTGGGCCGTCAGCACGGCGGCGGCGGTACCGGGGGCGGTAGTCTCAAAGCCCACGCCCAGGAACACCACTTCCCTGCCGGGGTTTTCTTTGGCCAGGCTCACCGCATCCACCGGGGAATAGACGATCTCCACCCGGGCGCCCAAAGCCCGGCGCCGCAGGAGGCTGTCCCCCGGGGTGCTGCCGGGAACCCGGAGCATATCGCCATAGCTGGCGATGATCACATTCTTTTCCATGGCCAGTTCCAGCACGCCGTCGATAATTTCCGCCGGGGTGACGCACACCGGGCAGCCGGGGCCGGACAGCAGCCGGATGTTCCCCGGCAGCAGGCTTTTCAGCCCGGAGCGGGCGATAGCCATGGTATGGGTGCCGCAGACTTCCATCAGGTTCATGGGGCGGTCACCCAGGGCTTCGATGGCTGCCAGGAGCTTTTGGGTGCCGGTGTTACTCAAGGGCAGCCTCCATTTCCTCCCAGGCCTCCAGGTCCGCCAGAGCCTGGCCCTCCGGCAGCCGCTCAATGGCAAAGCCGGCATGAACCATTACATAATCCCCCACCTGGGGGTCTTTTATGAAATCCACCCGCACTTGCCGGGTCATACCCATGGCTTCGCCGGTGGCGTTTTTTCCGTTGATCTCAATCAGTTTCAGGGGTACGGCAAGACACATTTTCTTTCCCTTTCCATTTTGCGTTGGCAATCATCAGCTGTCCCAGGGCGATGCCCTCGTCATTGGTGGAGACCCGGCTGTGGTGATATACCTTGAAGCCTTCGTCCCGCAGCCGGTCAGGCAGCCGGTGCATGATATACATGTTCTGGAAGCTGCCCCCGGAGAGACAGACCCGGTTCAGCCCGGTATCCTCCCGGGCGGCCACGGCCATCCTTACTGCCATTTCCACCAGGGTGTTCATGAAGCGGGCGGCGATGATGCCGGCATCCAAGCCCTGCTGTTGATCCAACACAATAGCCCGGATCATCTCCCGCCAGTCAAACACCAGGGGGCGGCCGGAGAGCAGGATGGGGTAAGTCCCCCCGTCGTCCTTCGCCGCCGCTTCCAGCAGGATGGCGCCCTGGCCTTCATAGCTGCAGCGGGTCTTGATGCCCAGGATAGCAGCCACGCCGTCAAAGAGCCGCCCCATGCCGGAGGACAGGGGACAGTTCAGCCCCGCCGCCAGCATAGCCCGGTATGTCTCCGCGCCGGGGATGGAGGAGGTATCACAGCCGGCGGCGTACAGCAGGCTGAAGGCCAGCCGGTCGATCTCTTTTGCGGCCCGGTCCCCGCCGGGCAGGGCCATGGGCAGGATATGGCCAAAGCGCTGAAAAGCTTCATAGCCGCCGGTCAGGCACTCCCCGCCCCAGGCGGTACCGTCGGTGCCATAGCCGGTGCCGTCCCACACCAGGCCGATCACTTCCCCCTCCAGGCCGTTATCTGCCATGCAGGCGGCCAGGTGGGCGTGGTGGTGCTGCACCGGCACCAGGGGCAGGCCCAGGGACTGGGCGTATTCAGTGGACATATAATCCGGGTGCAGGTCACAGGCGGCGAGGGTGGGTTCTATATCAAACAGACGCTTGAAATGGGCGATCTGCCGGGTATAATTCTCCAGTGTCTCCATGTTCTTCAAGTCACCGATGTGCTGGCTTGGAAAAACATAGCTGCCCTTGGACAGGCAGAAGCTGGCCTTCTGCTCCGCCCCGCAGGCCAGAATGCTTTGCAGCGTCCCCTCCATCCGCAGGGGGAAGGGCACATAGCCCCGGGAGCGGCGGGCGGGATATTCCCTCCCCTCCAGCACCCAGCACAGGGAATCGTCGCACCGGGTCTGAATCTCCCGGTCATGGAGCAGGAAGCCGTCGGCAATGCCTTGCAGCTTTTCCAGGGCCTCGGCGTTTTTGAAAAGAATGGGCATGTCCGACAGGTTGGCGCTGGTCATGACCAGCATATCCAAGTCGTCCCCAAACAGCAGATAGTGCAGCGGCGTATAGGGCAGCATCACGCCCAGGTAGCCGTTTTCGCTGAGATAGTCCAGCCCCGGCTGCCGCTTTTCCAGCAGCACAATGGGCCGGCGGAAGCCGGTGAGGATTTTCTCCTCCGCTTCCGACAGGCGGCAGATGCGCCGGACGCAGTCCACGTCCCGGCACATGAGGGCGAAGGGCTTTTCATCCCGCTGCTTCCTGCGACGCAGCTTCCTGACCAGGGCTTCGTCATCACAGCGGCAGGCCAGGTGCATCCCGCCCAGGCCCTTGACTGCAACGATCTTCCCTGCCTTCAGGGCCGCCCTTGCCAGTTCAATGCCGTCGCCGGGGTGTTCCTTCCCGGCCCCGTCCAGATAAAACACCCGGGGGCCGCAGCTGGCGCAGCAATCCGGCTGGGCATGGTAGCGCCGGTTCTCAATGTCATAATACTCCCGGTCACAATCCGGGCACATAGGGAAGCCGGCCATGGAAGTCTTGGCCCTGTCATAGGGGATGTCTTTAATAATGGTAAAGCGGGGGCCGCAGTTGGTGCAGTTGATGAAGGGATAGCGGTAGCGCCGGTCCCTGGGGTCACGCAGTTCCCGCAGGCAATCCTCACAAATGCCAATGTCCGGCGAGATCAGGGTGTTGCGGAATTCCTCCCGTTGGCTCTGACGGATCTCGAAGCCTTTGTAGCCCCGAAGTTCCGGGGAATAACTGGCCTCCATGCTCTCAATCACGGCCAGCACCGGGGCCTGCTCCGGCAGCAGCGCCACAAAACGTTCCAGCGCCGGGCGCTCCCCTTCCAGCTCCAGCTCCACGCCGGAGGAGGTGTTTTTTATGTAGCCGCTGAGGCCGCAGCGACGCACCAGCTTATGCACAAAAGGCCGGAAGCCCACGCCCTGCACAATGCCGCGGATTTTTAAGCAAAGTCTTTCCACACAGCTGCCCTCAAGGGATAGTTAGTTATTTATCAATCAAGATTATATTACCTAGGGATGTGCTTGTCAAAGCATTTTTCGCAATTGACCGCAAGAATTTCAAGATACAGCTATTATAATCCCCCATGTCCTTTTGTGCAAGAATAGTAATATTCTTAACACAATTTGTTGGAAATTGTTATTTCTTGCACAATTTCTCCTCCCGGAGGTACAAAATGGGGAAAAGTATGCGGCGGGCCGAAGCCCGCCGCATACGATTTTTATTGCGATCATTCTTTTATGGGAGGAGCCGCTCAGGCAGCGGTCTTCTCCTTGCTGCCGACTGCGGCATAGACATAGCCCAGCACCAGGATCACAGCGGAGATGATGTAGCACACCAGGGAGACGGTGCTGCCGTTGCTGCCGTCCACATTGGTGAAGAAGCTGATCATCTGGCCGGCCAGAACGAAGGCCATGACCACAGGGGCCACCACGGTGATGCAGATCTTATAGAAGGTGCTGAAGAAGCCGGGCTTATTGCCATTGACCTCATCCAGGACGTACTTGGGCTTCAGCTCTATAGCCACCATGATGGACATCAGCAGTGCGCCAATGGGCATTGCCAGGCCCTCAGACCAGCAGTCCATGAAGTCCAGCCAGCAGTCCATGAAGACCGGGCTGCTCATCACGTCGCGGCCCAGCAGCGTGACGGGGTCGATGCCGTTGGAGCCCAGGCCGCACCATGCGACTACCAGGGCCTCAATGGTGATGGCCAGGCTGACCCACAGGGTGACCTTGGTGCGGTTGCCTTCCCTGCCCTGCTCATGAGCGCGGTCAAGGAACAGGGTAGCGATAACCTCCATCAGGGAGATGGCGGAGGTGATGGCGGCGATGACCACCAGCAGGTAGAACACCACGCCGAAGAGGGGGCCGGTGGGGCCCATGTTGGAGAACACATCCTGCAGGGTGATGAACAGGAGCTTGGGGCCGCCCAGGACCATGTCGCCGTTGGCGATGCCGCTGGCCATGGAGTTGGCAACGGCAGCGGGGATAACGGCCAGGCCGGCCATCAGGGCGATGATGGTATCGGATACAACAATGATCAGGGAGTTCTTGGTCAGATCCTCCTCCTTACCCAGGTAGGAGCCGTAAGTAA
Source organism: uncultured bacterium (assembly GCA_945873205.1). Taxonomy (GTDB): domain Bacteria; phylum Bacillota; class Clostridia; order Oscillospirales; family Oscillospiraceae; genus Limivicinus. Next base: position 13,337 of record CAMCCC010000023.1, on the reverse strand, counting down.
CCATGGCGCCCATGGCCAGAGACAGGGAGAAGAACATCTGGCCGCCGGCGCTGCCCAGAACCTTCACGAAGCTAGGAGCCTCGGAAATGAAGCCTGCGGACACCGCATAGCCGGGGACGAACATGAACTTCAGGCCTTCCACTGCACCGGGCAGGGACAGGGAGCGGATGATAACGATGATGAGCATCACGAACAGGGCGGGCATACCCACCTTGTTGAACTTCTCAATACCGCCGGAAACGCCGCCCTTAACGATCAGCATGCAGATGACCAGGAACAGCAGGGTGAATACGAAGCAGCCAAAGGGGTTGGTGAGCATGGCGCCGAAGGTAGCGCCGCCGGTGATGGCGCTGCCGAAGATGCCGCTGAGACCGAAGCTCAGCTCTGCCAGGTTCAGGGACATGTACTGCAGGCAGTAGCCGCCCAGAACGGAGTAGAAGCTCATGATCAGGAAGGGAGCCAGAATTCCCAGGAAGCCCAGCCATTTGAACTTCTTGCTGGCCTTTCTGTAAGCGCCCAGCACGCCCCGGCCGGTCTTGCGGCCCAAAGCCAGCTCACTGACCATAATGGGCATGCCCACGAATACGGCCAACAGCAAATAAATGATCAGAAAAGTAAAACCACCGCCGGCGCCCATCTTGTTGGGGAAGCCCCAGATGTTGCCCAGACCGACAGCAGAACCAACAGCAGCCAGCAGGAAGCCCAGATTGCTGGCCCATGATCCACGATTGTTCTCCATAAAAATCTCCTCTCAAAAATTCAAAATACCTCTGCAAACTTGAGATCTCTCATGCGCAAATCGATTATAACATTTTGCTTGCTTTTTTCATAGCGCTACATTATTATGTATGTAATGAGATTCTCTCATGGATGATTGTGGAATTTGTTCAAAAATTGACGAAAGAAAGCGAATTTTTTAACAATGGATACAAAAAAAGTTCAGGCGCTTTTAGCCGCGATAGACCTCGGCAGCCTCACTGCCGCCGCTTCCGAGCTGGGCTACACCCAATCGGGGTTGACCCACATGATGAATTCCCTGGAAACCGAGCTGGGACTGAACCTGCTTTTGCGCAGCAAGAGCGGGGTACGCCTGTCCCCTGCCGGGCAGGAGCTGCTGCCGGAGCTGCGCAGTCTGGCCGATGCAGCCGAAGAGCTGAACCAGGCGGCGGAGCGGCTGCGCCAGCGCAATTGCTCCACCCTGCGGCTGGGGGCCTATTCCAGCATCGCCCGCCACTGGGTGCCCCAGATCATGGCAGATTACCGCAAGGTCTGCCCGGACACCAAGGTTTCTCTGACCATGGACGGTCTGCTGGAGCTTTACACGGCCGTGCGGGACGATGAGCTGGACTGCATCATGACCAGCTATGATGAGTCCCTGGCCCAGGGCCTTGGCTGGATTCCTCTGTGGGAGGATGAGCTGGTGGCCGTGCTGCCGGAGAATTTTCCGCTGGAGGGTGATGTGCTGCCGGTGGAGCGTTTTGACGGCACCCAGTTCCTCATGCCCTCTCAGGGTGCGGACACCTATATTCTTCCTATTTTTTCCGCCTCCCCCCGGAAAGTCGAGCCGCACATCATCACCACCAATCTGGACGACGAATCCATCGTCTCCATGGTGGAGCATGGTCTGGGCGTCAGTCTGCTCTCAAGGCTGGTGGTCAAGGGCATGAACTACCAGGTGAAGATCGTCCCCATCTCCCCCAAGTATTTCCGTTCCCTGGGCATCATTGTCAGCGAGAAGCATATGCATGACAAGAACATCCGCCGCCTGATCAGCTGCTCCCAAAGCATCATCACCGCCAAATACGGCAGTCCGGCGTTATAAATCGTACTCCCCGCCCCAGGGTTCTCGGCGGCCGCTTTCTCTTGTGTCAGTTTCCCTGCTTCATTCTATGTCTCACCGGGCCCTTTATTCGTTTATCCGCCAAAAAGTACATATAATAAACCGTATACCACGCTGGCGGAAATGCCATAGACGATGACCGGGCCTGAGATGATGAACATCTTTGCCGCCGTGCCCAGAACGAAGCCCTCGGTCTTGAACTCCAGTGCAGGAGCCACCACAGAGTTTGCAAATCCGGTGATGGGCACCAGGGTGCCCGCCCCGGCAAATTTTGCCATATCGTCATAGACCCCCAGGCCCGTCAGCAGGGCACCCAGGAACACCAGGCTGATGGAGCCGCCGGAACAGGCCGTTTCCTTGTCGATGCCCAGGGCCATGAAGATGTCAATGAGGGCCTGGCCCACCAGACAGATGGCCCCGCCCACCAGGAAGGCCCGCAGCATATTCCGGCCGGACTTTGACCGGGGTGAATGGCTGTCGGTATAGTCTTTATATTCGTCGTTTGTCATTTTCATATTGCTCGTCCCCCATCGGTTTATGATGTCATTATCTGCGCCTTCCCGGCGATTATACCCTCCGCCGCCTCCGCACTGCAAAAAGCGAAAGCTTCCCACAAAAAATCCTTGACAATTCTCTTTTTATGATATAGAATACCCCTTGCTGATAGAGAGCTGGACGATTGGCGCAGCTGGTAGCGCATCCGCTTGACGTGCGGGAGGTCACAAGTTCGAGTCTTGTATCGTCCACCACAGCAACTCCGCAGTCGCTTGACTGCGGAGTTTTTGCTTTTGTTTGAAAAGGCAGACCGCTGACATTTTGCCGCGGGAATTATTCACAGAAAGAAGTGTTTGTTTTTATGGGTGGAATCTTTGAAACGGGTATGCTGCTTTGCTTTGGTGCTTCCTGGCCCTTTAACATTGTCAAATCTTATCGTTCCCGCACCGCAGGCGGCAAGAGCCTTATCTTTCAGCTGCTGGTGATTGCGGGCTATCTGCTGGGAATTGCCGGGAAGATCGTCACCCACAATGTGAACTATGTTCTGGCTGTTTACATTCTGGACCTGGCCATGGTTTCCGTGGACCTTGTGCTCACGCTGCGCAACAAGAAGCTGGATCGAATGGCGGCAGCCCAGGGCTGACCGGCGCCCCGCCCAAAGGAATATTCTGACAAGCCGAAAAACTCCGTAGTCGCTTGACTGCGGCGTTTTTGCTTTTTACAGCAGCAATTCGCTGTGCAAAATTGACGAATCAAATAGCGAGAAATTGTTCAATTATATGATTTTGCTTCTAAAACATTGCTTTTCAGAATTCTGCCGGGTATTATGGCCTTAACCAAAGGGTTAAAAAACACAGATAGGGGAGGGATGGTTCCGTGGCCAGAACGGACTTTGACATGAAAAGCATCCTGGATATCCCACTTTGGGAGAAGGTACAGGATCAGCTGGCAAAAGTGACCGGGACAGCCATCATCTGCATTGACCTGAAAGGCAACCCCGTGACAAAGCATAGCTGCCGCACGGAGTTCTGCAGCGTCATCCGGGAGAATCCTGTTTCCCGCAAGCGCTGTTTTCGCTGTGACGCCCTGGCCGGACTGGAGGCAGTGCGCCTTGAGCGGCCATACATCTACCTTTGCCATTGCGGGATCGTGGATGTGGCTGTGCCGGTGATGGTGGGTGATAGATACCTTGGCGCGGTAATGTTCGGTCAGGTGCGGCTGATGAACAAGGACGCGGAGAAAGCCGTGCGGCTGGTGAACGAGATCAGCTCCTTCCAGGCGGAGGAGGAAGCGGCCCGCAAGGATCTGCTGGAGATGTATGAGCGTCTGCCGGAGATGGAGTATGAGCGCATCGTGGAAATTGCGGATCTGATCAATTCCATCGTGCAATATACCGTGGACAGAGCCGTGAAACAGCGGAACAGGGAAGAGACATACCAGTGGACGCTGAGCTTAAATAAGGAGCAGTGGAGCAGCGAAGCCGATATTCAGGAACTGCAGGCCCCGGTGAGCCAGACACCAGAGACAGCCGCTGCGCAACTCCCTGTAAAGCCCAGCAGCGCCATATACCCTGCTGTCGCCTTTATCCGCGACCACCCCAGAGAAAATGTGTCCATGAAAGAAATGGCGGATCTCTGCCATCTGAGCCCCAGCTACTTCTCCCGCCTTTTCAACCGCGAGATTGGGGAAAGCTTTGTGAACTACGTCAACCGGCAGAAGATTGAGCTGGCCAAGGAACAGCTTCGGGGGACAAACAAAAGTGTTGCGCAAATCGCCGGGGATGTGGGCTATCTGAATGTCAGCAATTTTATCGCCGTGTTCAAACGCATGGAGGGTGTCACCCCTTCCATATACCGCCAACATATGTTTAAATGAGCTTCAGCCAGAACGGTCCGTCCGTTCTGGCTTTTATATACTCTGCCTAAAGTGCCCGGCGGGAATTTGTTTAAGTTTTTTTGTTGTCAAATCAAAATGTCAAAAAACACGAAAAGCGCAAAAAAAGAGGATAAAAACGACGAAAAGTACAACAAGCTTTCTTATTGGATTTTTTGTGCAAAACGGCTATTTTAGATACAAGGATGGCGGAAAAAAGGGGAAAAACCCGCCAAAACAAACAAAACAGAAGAGAAAGGAAAGCGAAAATGGAAAAAGTTAAAAAGCAAGCCAAGATATGGCTCTGCATCAGTATCGCCCTGATGCTGCTGGCCTCCATCGTTGTATCGGCGGTACAGACCAGCGGAGGCAAGGTGACCATGAAGGAACTGGCCTTTGAGACGGACAGCGGCTACACCATGAGCGCCTACCTGTTCATCCCGGATACAGCCACGGCGGAGAACCCTGCTCCGGCCATTGTGGTGAGCCACGGTTACCTGAACAACAAGGAAATGACCGACGCCAACTATGTGGAGCTGTCCCGCCGGGGCTATGTAGTGTTGAGCATTGACCAGCCTGACCATGGTGACAGTGACGTGATTGAGAATTTCGTCACCTTCATGCCCGACGGTGTTTATCAGGCTGTTCTGGCCGTCAGCCGCATGCCCTTTGTTGACACCAGCCGCATCGGCATCACCGGCCACTCCATGGGCAGCTGGAGCTGCAATGCGGCGATCAATGCGGACAACCTGAACGAGAACCGGCTGATTTCCGCCGTCCTCATCCACTGCAACGATCCGATCTACACCGATAATGACGGCAACTTTACCAATGCCTACGGTGGACGGGATGTGGGCGTCGTTTCCGCCCAGTACGACGAGTTCTTCCATGGCTATGTTGATGACAACGGCGTTAGCCGTCAGGCACCCTATTACATGGAGAGCAAGAACGCCCAGTCCTTCCTGTACTTTGGCCAGGACCCCACCGGCCTGGAGGCACGGCAGGCCCACACCTACTACACCGAGACCATCGATGGGGAAGAGGCGATTCATGTCATCTTCCGTCCTGCCATCATTCACCCCTGGTCTCACTTCTCCGCCCGTTCCGCATCTTACATTATTGATTTCTTTGAGCATGCCTTCGGCGCTCCCAATCCCATTGCTCCCACCAACCAGGTCTGGCAGTGGAAGGAAGCCTTCAACTGCGTGGGCCTTATCGGTCTCGTGATCTTTATCTGCGCCTTCGGCACCTTGATGGTCTTTACGCCCACCTTTGAATGCCTGCGGGCCAAGGAAGTGGTTCAGCCTGTCAAGGTGGCAGACGGGAAGGGCAAGCTGTGGTTCTGGCTCAGCCTGGCTGCCGGCGCACTGTTCGGCTCTGTCAGCTACCTGACGCTGGTTAGCTGGGGCAACAAGATGCATGTGGCTCAGACGGAGGCTATGGGCCTGGGCCTCTGGTCTACTGGCTGTGGTCTGTTCGCCATCCTGAGCATGGTGGTGTTCTACCAGTGCTACGGCAAGAAGCACGGCATGGATCTGGCAGAGCTGGGCGTAAAGATGCCTGCCAAGAAGCTGGGCCTCAGCGTGCTGCTGGGCGTGATTATCGCCGTCATGGCCTATGTCTGCGTCTTTACCGCCGACTACTTCTTCTATGCCGACTTCCGCATCTGGACCCTGGCTATCAAGGCCTTTGAGGCCCCCATTCTCAAGTACCTGCCCTATGGCCTGCTGTTTATCACCTTCTATGTGGCAAGCTCTGTTGCCAACAACTGCTTCAACTACAACGAGATCGGCGGCAAGAGCTGGGTCAACACCATCATTGTTGCCCTCTTTACCACCATTCCCGCCCTGATTATCCCCTGGATTCAGTACATCCACTACTACAGCACCGGCGCCATGCTGTGGGTCAACAACATGGCCACCGGCGTGAACCTTCCTATGTATGTGCTTTGGCTGTTCCCCATCGTTCTGATTCTGTTCTTCAGCACGGTAATCAACCGCATCCTTTATAAGGTTACTAAGAATCCCTACATTGCCGGTGTTGCGAACGCTATTATCGTTGCGTTGTTGACCATCACCAACACCTGCACCACTGTCATCTAAAGAGAATCCAGACAACAAATTTTTGGGGCCGCCGCAAAATGCGGCGGCTCTTTTTAAGACATATTTCTCAGAAAGGAGCAAAGCCTATGAAATATATCATGTCCCTGGACCAGGGGACAACCAGTTCCCGGTGTATTCTTTTCGACAAAGCCGGCAATATCTGCGCTTCCGTTCAGAAGGAGTTCCGGCAGATTTATCCCCATCCCGGCTGGGTGGAGCATGATGCCAATGAGATCTGGGACACCACCCTGGAAGTCTCCCGGGCTGCCATGGCCAAACTGGGGGTAGAAGCTGCTGATATTGCCGCCATCGGCATCACCAATCAGCGGGAAACCACGGTGATATGGGACAAGGAGACCGGCGAACCCATTGCCAACGCCATCGTCTGGCAATGCCGCCGCACCTCCGATATCATTGACGACCTGGTGAAGCGGGGCTATGGCGACACCATCCGTCATAAAACCGGCCTGGAGCCGGACGCCTATTTCTCCGGCTCCAAAATCAAATGGCTGCTGGACAATGTACCCGGCGCCAGAAAGCGGGCCAATGCCGGCAAGTTGCTTTTCGGCACCATTGACACCTGGCTGATCTGGAAGCTGACCGGCGGCAAGGTCCATGTGACCGACCACACCAACGCCAGCCGCACCATGCTTTATAATATTCGGGAACTCTGCTGGGATAAGGATCTTCTGGATCTGCTGGATGTGCCGGAATGCATTCTGCCGGAGGTCAAGCCCTCCAGCCATGTGTACGGCACCACAGAGTTCGAACTTTACGGTGGAGAAATTCCCATTGCCGGCGCGGCAGGGGACCAACAGTGCGCCCTCTTTGGTCAGTGCTGCTTTGAACCGGGGCAGATGAAGAATACTTACGGCACCGGCTGCTTCCTGCTCATGAACACCGGCAGCGAGATCGTGGAGAGCAAAAACGGCCTTGTGACCACCATCGCCGTGGGTTATGAGGATCATGTGGAGTACGCCCTGGAGGGCAGCATCTTTGTGGCCGGCGCCGCCATCCAGTGGCTGCGGGACGAGCTGGGCGTGGTGTCCAATGCCGCCGAGAGCCAGGAGTACGCCGAGAAGGTGCCGGACACGGCGGGCGGCTATGTGGTCCCGGCCTTTACCGGTCTGGGCGCGCCCTACTGGAACCAGCAGGCAAGAGGAGCCATTGTGGGCATCACCCGGGGCTTCAGCCGGGCACATCTCATCCGGGCCACCCTGGAATCCCTGGCCTACCAGACCTATGACATTGCCCGGGCCATGGAACGGGACTCTGGCATCCGCATCGGGGAACTGAAGGTGGACGGCGGCGCCTGCGCCAATGACTTCCTGATGCAGTTCCAATCCGACCTGATCGGCTGCGATGTTTACCGTCCCCGGTGCATTGAGACCACGGCTCTGGGCGCCGCTTACCTGGCGGGTCTGGCCGTGGGCTATTGGGACAGCCTGGAGGACGTGAAAAACAACTGGGCCATCGACCGGGTGTTCACTTCCGGGATGGAGGAGGAGCGCCGCATCAAGCTTCTGGATGGTTGGCACAGAGCTGTCAAATGTGCCCTCGCCTGGGCGGAGGAATAATCGTCTCCCCTTTTACTACAAAAAACTCCGCAGTCGCTTGACTGCGGAGTTTTTTATCTTTGGAAAAACAATCTCAATTTATAGGTTTTCCGTGTGGCAACAATTACATGGGTCCACTTTCCGCAGCCTTCACACAAATCCAGTTCTTTGGAAAGGATATACTTGTCCGGCGGATCATTGGTTTTGTTGATTCTGTTCCAGCATTGTAAGCAAAATTCTGCCATGCTTATCACCCGGTTTACATCATAGCACTTATGCATTGCATTTGCAATGCATATTTTTGTTGAAAGCTCTCATAAGATATTAGCAATGCAAACGTATTGCGAGGAGTATCCTATGGGTAAATTCAAAATTCCAGCTACACCGCCGACTACCAATAAAACCATTCGGTTTCCCAACGATGTGGTGGAAGAAGTGGAAAAGGCAATTCAGGGGAAGAACTGCACCTTTTCGGCTTTCGTAATTGCCGCTGTTCGCGCTGCTCTGCAGGATTTGGAGGAATGACCGTCTGCGGCACCCTTTTTTGCCCTAATATTGCACATAACAAGGCCGCAGCCCAAAAGGACTGCGGCCTTGTTATGCTTTCTTGTGTTTCGTTCCCTTATTCCGCAAACAGCGGGGTGGAGAGGTAGCGGTCGCCGGTATCGGGCAGCAGGGCCACGATGGTCTTGCCCTTGTTCTCCGGCCGCTTGGCCAGCTGGATGGCGGCCCACACCGCGGCGCCGGAGGAGATGCCCACCAGCACGCCCTCCTTCTTGCCGATCAGCTTGCCGGTGGCGAAGGCGTCCTCGTTCTCCACGGCAATGACTTCGTCATACACGGCGGTATTCAGCACATCGGGAACAAAGCCGGCGCCGATGCCCTGAATCTTGTGAGCGCCGGGGGTGCCCTTGCTCAATACAGGAGAACCGGCCGGCTCCACCGCCACCACCTTCACAGCGGGGTTCTGGCTCTTTAAGTATTCGCCGGTGCCGGTGACGGTGCCGCCGGTACCTACGCCGGCCACAAAGATATCCACCTTGCCGTCGGTGTCCTGCCAGATTTCCGGGCCGGTGGTGGCCCTGTGGACAGCCGGGTTGGCCGGGTTCACGAACTGGCCGGGAATAAAGCTGTTCGGAATCTCCTTCGCCAGCTCCTCTGCCTTGGCGATGGCGCCCTTCATGCCCTTGGAACCCTCGGTCAGCACCAGCTCCGCGCCATAGGCCTTCATCAGCTGGCGGCGCTCCACGCTCATGGTTTCCGGCATGACGATGATGATGCGGTAGCCCCGGGCGGCAGCAACACTGGCCAGACCGATGCCGGTGTTGCCGGAGGTGGGCTCAATAATCACGGAACCGGGCTTCAGCTTGCCGCTGGCCTCGGCGTCGTCAATCATAGCCTTGGCAATGCGGTCCTTCACGCTACCGGCGGGGTTGAAGTACTCCAGCTTGGCGAGAACCTTGGCCTCCAGGCCCTCTTCCTTCTCAATATGAACCAGCTCCAGCAGCGGGGTCTTCCCAATCAACTGGTCGGCAGATGTATAAATGTTACTCATAATCAATTTCCTCCTGAATGTCGTTAAAATGTTTTGATCAATGGCAGGGCCTTCTGTGCGCTTCCTCTACAGCGGCGACATCGGAGGGGCAGGTTGTATTTCATCTTAATGCCAACCTTTCTTGTGGGTTAATATGGAATATAGCCTTGCTTCCCGATTTTGTCAATAGCTGTCTGCAAATATTTTCATTGATTTCCCTATTTACCATGTTGTATAATAGGTTTACTTTCAAGGGGGGAAGAATATGCTGATTTCAACCAAAGGCCGCTATGCGCTGCGGGTGATGATCGATCTGTCAGAGCATCAGGCCGACGGTTTTATTCCGCTGAAGGTCATTGCGGAGCGGCAGGAAATTTCGGAAAAATATCTGGAGAGCATTATCAAGCTGCTGGTGAAAGCCCGGCTGCTCACCGGCCTGCGGGGCAAGGGCGGCGGCTACAAGCTGACGAAGGCCCCGGAACAGTATACGGTGGGCAGCATTCTCCGGCTGACAGAGGAGTCTCTGGCGCCGGTGGCCTGTCTGGAGCCCGGTGCTGATGCCTGCTCCCGGGCAGCGGAGTGCAGGACGCTCTCGCTGTGGAAGGGCCTGGACAAGGTCATCAATGACTATCTGGACAATGTCACTCTTGCTGATTTGACGCGCAACGGCGACAGCTTTGATTATGTGATCTAAAAAATACCACCGCATTTGAAAAGCGGTGGTATTTTTTTCTTTTCAGGCCTGCTCATACAGGGCAAGGAACTCCTCCAGGCAGAGATTGTTCTCCATGATATAGGTGGCAGCCTCCACGCCTACATAGCGGAAGTGCCAGGGCTCATAGATAATTTTGGTAATATCCTGCTTGTCGTTGGGGTAGCGGACGATGAAGCCATACTCCTGGCAGTGTTCTTTCATCCACTGGTAGGTGGCAGTATCCTCCAGAGAGCTGTCCTTCATCTCCCGATAGTAGTCGGTAATATCGCAGCAAAGGCCGGTCTGGTGCTCACTGGTGCCGGGGACGGCCACGATCTTGGCAGCTTCTTCGGCGCTGTAGCCCTGGCCGATCTTCCGCTGGTACAGATACTGCTGCTCCGAATAGGGGCGGTAGCCGGAGGAGAGATACACCGGCAGGCCCTCCGCCTGGGCGGCTTCGGCAAAGGCGGTCAGCGCGTCGGCGATACGGGAATCCACCGGGCACTGGCTGTCACTGAGCTTGACGATCTCTGGCGGCTCATAGCTTTCATCCAGGGTGTTCTCGGTATTGACCAGCATCAACTCCCAGCTGGTCAGATCCACCTGAGGCAGGCCGTTGGCCGGCTCCTCCGTGGGTTCGGGGCTGGGTTCCTCAGGCTCCGGCTGCTGCTCCTGTGCCGCAGCAACATCCTGGCTCATGTCAATGGACTGAACCTCCTCGGGCTTCAGGCCGCCGGCAGGGCCCCAGGAGGCAACATCCTCAGAAAACCAGCCGGAGGAAAAGTGCTTCATGCTATATACGCCGAAAACCGCCAAGAAGATGACGGAGAAAATGACTCTAAATCCAAGATTGCCTTTCATATCGCGCCTCCTATACCTTTAACAGGGGTATTGTACCATCTTGTGTGCCTTTGGTCAACATATTTTACCCGGAAAGACCGTCACACAGCCGTGCCAATGATGGTATCATAGCATCAAATGAAAAGGAAACGTTAAATAACGGTGAACAATTCCGGGAAGAAAGTAAAACCCTGAGACGGACGCTGCAAGCGTCCGTCTCAGGGTTTTCAATTTTACTTCTTATGGTACCGCAGGGAACAGACGTCGTCCCCCTTGGCGATGCACTTGGGCAGGTCCAGGACGCTGCCGTAGCACTCGCCGATGCCGTGGTCGCCGCACATGGCGATGTCACAAAGCATGGCGATCTCCTCGTCGGAGCAGCCGGCGTTCTGCCAGGCCTTCACCAGGGGGCAATAATGGAAGTCGATGGACAGCTTATCGTCGGTGCTCTCCAGAATATCCATCTCAAAGACCAGCTGGGCAGGCTTGGTGAACAGGGTCTTTTTCAGGCCCTTGAGACTGTCGGTACCGCCCTTTGCCACCAGGTCCGCCCCCTGGGACAGGCCGCAGCGCCTTACGGCGGCACTGCCGAAGTCTCTGGGGTCAAGGCCCCGCTTCCGTGCCTCGTCACAGAGCAGGTAGAGCCAGAAGGCCCGGTGCTCCAGCTGGGCCCGGATGCCCTGTAATACGCCGTTTTTATGCTTGGGCTCGTTTTTTACAATGCTCATGGTTGTTCTCCTTATCCTCGTTTTTCCTCTGACCGGGAAGTCCGGCCATGATGTATGCATTCATCATACCACAGCTGCCCCAGGATTTCCACCGGCCCGGATCAATTTTGGGACCCTTTGAAAAAACGCCTGACCAAAAACGGTCAGGCGTTTTTTTGTGCTTATTTGGCGTTTTACTTAAAGTCGTGGGCGTTTTGAAGAACCATTTCCTTGACCTTCAGCAGACGCACCTTGGTGGAGTTCTCATTCTCTTCCAGCTTCATGGCGATATACTTGATATTGCCTTCCAGCTCGGGGATCATGACATACTCCAGGGCGTTGACCCGGCGGCGGGTCTTTTCGATCTCCTCCGCCAGCAGCTGCATGGTCTTTTCCACCTGGGCCAGCTCCAGCATATCCTGGAAAACCTTGGCCAGCTTCTCCAGCGCGTCATCCAACTCGCCGGAGGTCTGGGCAAAGCCGTAGGGATAGATCTCAGAGGGATCGTTGTTCTTGGTCTGGAAGCTGTAGAGCGGCACATTGACGCTCATGATGTTCTTGTACTTCAAGCCCAGCTCAACGCTCTGCCGGGGGTACAGCAGCGCCTGCTCCAGCATTTCGGGGGACATGATGGCGCTGGCCACCTGCAGGGACGCGAAGGCCCCTGTCAGCCCTTCCTCCACGCGGGTACGCAGCTGCTTGTTGAGCTTTACCACATCCATGAACTGGCGCATCAGCTCATCCCGCTTATCCTTCAGCAGCTTGTGGCCGCGGCGGGCGGTTTTCAGCCGGCCTTTGAGCTGTTTGAGCACCATTCTGGTGGGGGTTATTGCAGTGCCTGCCAAAAAGCATCACCTCCATGTATAAATTCAGAAGTCTTACTTCTTGGGCATGTACTTTTCGATCATTTCGGGCTTGATACGCTTCAGCTCACGGCGGGGCAGGATGCTCAGCAGCTCCCAGCCGATATCCAGGGTCTCCTGGATGCTGCGGTTGGTGGTGTTGCCCTGGCTGACATAGCGCTTCTCAAACTCCTCGGCGAACTTGGCAAAGAGCTTGTCGTCATCGGACAGGGCGGCCTCGCCCAGGATGGTCATCAGCTCCTTGGCGTCCTTGCCGCGGGAGTAGGCGGCGAAGAGCTGGTTCATGGTGCCGGCATGGTCCTCACGGGTCTTGCCGACGCCGATGCCCTTATCCTTCAGACGGCTCAGGGAAGGCAGAACGTCCACCGGGGGAACGATGCCCTTGCGGTGCAGCTCACGGCTGAGGATGATCTGGCCCTCGGTGATGTAGCCGGTCAGGTCGGGGATGGGGTGGGTCTTGTCGTCCTCAGGCATGGTGAGGATGGGGATCATGGTGATGGAGCCCTTCTTGCCCTGACGGCGGCCGGCTCGCTCGTACAGCGTGGCCAGGTCGGTGTACAGGTAGCCGGGGTAGCCGCGGCGGCCGGGAACTTCCTTCTTGGCCGCGGAGACTTCACGGAGCGCCTCGGCGTAGTTGGTGATGTCGGTCAGGATGACCAGCACCTGCATGTCCTTCTCAAAGGCCAGGTACTCGGCGGCGGTGAGGGCCACACGGGGGGTAGCGATACGCTCGACGGCGGGGTCGTTGGCCAGGTTGGAGAAGACCACGGTACGGTCGATGGCGCCGGTGCGGCGGAAGTCCTCGATGAAGTACTCGGACTCCTCAAAGGTGAT
>CAMCCC010000022.1 GCA_945873205.1 uncultured bacterium | reverse complement strand
GGACTGACTGGAAGTCAAAGCCGCTGCTGTCAAACTTCCAGATGACTCTGCGCCAGATGTCCTCATAGGCCGTGAGCAGGAACAGTGCCGCCTTGTTGCGGTCGGACATTCGGTAATAGCGGTCACGCCAGTGCTTCCAGCGTTTCCAATGGATATCGCCCAGGAAGAAGCTGACGGAGTGGTGATTGAAATGCTCCTGCAGACGGCGCTGGAGCTGTGGCCCCATCTCAGAGCAGAAGCAGTCCCGCACGAACTCGGTCAGGTCAAGGGCTCCTGCTTCAATCCGTTCCTCCAGACAGATGCATTGGTTCAGAGGGCAGGGGTGCTTATGGTCATATTCCGTGCAGTATGGGCATTCCACATCCTTGGGTTTATATCTGAAACCGGGATAGTACAGGCCGTGGCCTCTGGGCCTGAAGTGGGGCGGGGTCATCATCTGCTGTTCCATCTGGCACAGAGGGGTATCCCGCATAAAGTAGCGTGTCATGGTTGATAGACTCCTTTCGGTTAAAACAAAAAAAGCGCCGGAGTCTTATTTCTAAAACTCCGGCGCTTGTCGTTGGTTGTTACATGGTCTGTTCCTGGCTGTAGGGTTCCACAGTATGCTGATCCTGCTCTCTGATGCGGTCCATGATGTCGGGCATTCCGTTCTCGATCTGCTCCTGGACACTCTTGATGCATTTTTCCTGTTTGTAGGTCAGGTCAAAGCCCGCATCCAATGTGTCGGCACAGCATCGGTAGATCTCAATGAGCTGCTCATCCTTGAAAAGCCGCTGTTCGGGAATGAGGCCGGAACGGGTGGCAAAGTCCTGCTTGGCACTATCATAATTTCCGTTGAAATAGTGACCGAAACATACGCCCTTGCGGTCATAGTCCCAGTCCCAGGTAACGAACTGGACGCCGTACTTGCTGTGGGTTCCGGCCAGCACGGTGCCGTTGAAGTCTGCCAGCACCTTGAAGCTGTCCTCCAAACCACTGGCCTTCAGAGGAGGAGCCTGCTCCATCTGCCGCATATACTCGGCGGTGGTGCAGACGATCCTGTAGGCTTTGTCCTTTGCGGCAACATACTTCGGGGCGGGGATGTTGTCGCTGCGGTAGGTGATACCACCGATCTGATCTACCTCACAGATGGGGTGGTCATCCAGCCAGACTCCAAGTCTGCCACCGACGCTCGGCTCGATTCGGAAGCCTTCACGCCGAAGAGCGATGGCGGTTTCCTGGAAGTATCTTTTCTTTTCCTCTGGACTGATGCTCATTGTATTTTCCTCCTTTGGGGCTGCGCCCTTTTTGATTTTGTCTGGAAATGAAAAAGGGCGCCAATCTGATGATCCGTTAAGACCAACAAATTGACGCCCAAAACTTTGTCTATTCTATTTTTGAAAAACAAGCACCCTTTTTGAAAACTGCTGCTTCAAAAAGGGCGCTAAAGCGTGTTGCTCTTGCCAATCGGAGAAGAGAGGGGGTTCAAATCCCGCCAGTTACCGCTGAAAGACGCTTGGCATCTATGGAATGATTTGAGGAATTTCGGGCTGAAAAACCCCGGAAACGGTTGATGCCACTGGCTTTTCACCAGTGGCATCTATACCGTTTTGATTTTATGGTGGAGACGAAGGGGATCGAACCCTCGACCTTACGGATGCGAACCGTACGCTCTCCCAGCTGAGCTACGCCCCCACGACTCGACCATTATAACATAAAATCAATTTTTGTAAAGAGTTGTAAAGAGAAAAAATGGGATTGATTAAATGAAAAAGTTGTAGTAAAATAACAACGTGACTTTTGACAAGGCTGCACTAGTTGGGGAGCCAGCGGTGCCCTGTAACCTGCAATCCGCTACAGCAGGGATGAATTCCCTTGTGAGGATATGCTCTGTGCCGTCTGACCCCGGTAAGCAGTAATGACGATCCGGTCTTGCGCAACGGAAACCCGCGAATCATGTCAGGCGGGGAACCGAGCAGCATTAAGTGGTGCTTTCCGTGTGCCGCGAGGCTGCCGGGTCTGAGCCGGCTGCCGGCGTAACGGGTATAGAGTAGTATTCGGGCTTGGGTGTGCAGTCTTGTCAAGGGTCACATTTTATCAACTTCCGGGAGGTGCGCCGTGTATCAGGCTCTGTATCGCAAGTGGAGACCCCAGACTTTTGATGATGTGGTGGGGCAGAAGCATATTACCGAGACCCTGAAAAACCAGGTAAAGACCGGGCGGCTCTCCCATGCCTATATCTTCATCGGCACCCGGGGCACCGGCAAGACTACCTGCGCCCGCATCCTGGCCAAGGCTGTCAACTGTGAAAACCCGGTGGACGGCAACCCCTGCGGCAAATGCGCCGCCTGCCGGGGCATCGCCGAGGGCTCGGTGATGGACGTGGTGGAGCTGGACGCCGCCTCCAATAACGGCGTGGACAATGTGCGCGCCCTGCGGGAGGAAGCGGTGTTTTCCCCCACGGAGGTGAAGAAGCGGGTGTACATCATTGACGAGGTACATATGCTGTCCACCTCTGCCTTCAACGCCCTTTTGAAAATTCTGGAGGAGCCCCCGGCCCACCTGATGTTCATCCTGGCCACCACGGAGCTGCAAAAAGTACCGGCCACCATCCTCTCCCGCTGCCAGCGGCACAGCTTCCGGCGGATCGACACGCCGGAGATCGCCCGGTACCTGGAGTATATCGCCGGGCAGGAGAAGCTGAAGCTGAGCCATGACGCGGCGGAGCTGATCGCCCGTCTGGCCGAAGGCGGCGTACGGGACGCACTGAGCCTGCTGGACCAGTGCTCTGCCAGAGAGAATATCGATGTGGAGGCGGTGTATTCCGCCATGGGCCTGGCCGGGAACCGGCGTATCGCCCAACTGCTGGAGCGGGTGCTGAATCATGACACCGAGACCGCTTTGAAAGAATTCAACAGCCTGTGGATGGACGGGAAGGACCCGGTGACGCTGCTGGGAGAACTTTCCGGCCTGCTGCGGGATTCCATGATGCTGCGGGTGGCCCCCAAGGGCGCCCAGGGCCTGATCTCCGGCAGCTATGACAGCGCCACGCTGAAGTCCTTTGCCGACTGCATGACCACGGAGGAAATGCTCTCCGCATTGGAGACGCTGCAGAACGCGGTGATCACCATGAAGGACGCCAAGAACCCCAAGCTGGCGGCGGAGCTGTGCCTGGTGTCCCTGTGCGAAAGCCCGGCAGGGGAGAGCGTGAGGGAGCTGCGCGCCAGAATCTCCCGGCTGGAGGAGCAGCTGAAAAACGGCGTCCCCATGGTATCTGCGCCGTCCCGCCCGGCGGCTCCCGCCCCGGCGGAGGAATGGGGGGAATTGCCCCCCATCGATGATGAGGACGAGCCCATCTCCGGCGAGTATTGGACGGAACCGCCCCCGGACCGCAGCGGAATCGTGGGCGCCCCGGATGAGGATGAGCTGGACCCGCTGCAATTTGTGGAGGAGCAGCCGGAGGACAGCTTCCTGCTGCGCAGCGACAAGGTCTCCGCTCCACCCCCGGCGGAGGAAAAGCCCATGGACGCCCAGTCCCTGTGGCTTGCGGTATGTGAAAAGGCTAAAGCCGGCCTGCCCCGTGATCTGCACACTTTCCTGGGGGAGAACAGTTCGGTGGTTCCCCGGGTGGAAAACGGCGTTTTGCGCCTGGGCATCGCGGCGGGCTTCGTTTTCGGCCGCTTCAATAAGCCGGAGGTGGTGGCCAAGCTGTCGGCGGCGGCCAGTACCGTCTGCGGCAGGGAGACGCGGGTCATCGTCTCGGAGCTGACGGAGCAGGCACCGAAACCGGCCCAGCACAGTCTGGAAGATTTGAAACAGTTCAAAGAAGTAAGATTTATATAAACATTTAGGAGGAAAAAACAATGGCAAAAGGCGGATTTCGCGGTGGCTTCCCCGGCGGCGGCAACCAGATGCAGATGATGAGACAGGCCCAGAAGATGCAGCAGGATCTGCTGAAGATGCAGCAGGAGCTGGAGAGCACCCGCTTTGAGTTCACGGCCGGCGGCGGCGCGGTAAAGGCCACTATCGTTGGCACCCATCAGCTGGAGAGCATCACCATCGACCCCGAAGTGGTGGACCCGGATGATGTGGAAATGCTCCAGGACCTGGTGCTGGCGGCGGTCAACGGCGTGCTGAAGGTAGCTGATGAGGAGACCGGCAAGGCCATGACCAAGCTGCAGGGCGGCATGGGCGGCCTGTTCTGAGATGAAAACACCCTGGACGGATCAGGTCGATCGGAACCAGCCCCTGCCGGAGTATCCCCGGCCTCAGATGGCCCGGGCCGACTGGATGAATCTGAACGGCCCCTGGGACTATGCCATCACTGCCGGCACCCGGCAGCCGGCGGAATATGAGGGCAGCATCCTTGTGCCCTTCTCCCCGGAGGCGGAGCTGTCCGGCGTAGGCCGCAGTCTGAAAAGCGGGGAATGCCTCTGGTACCACCGGCAGGTGCTGATCCCGGCGCAGTTCAGCGGCAAGCGGCTGCTGCTCCATTTCGGCGCCGTGGACCAGGCGGCCACCGTCTGGGTCAATGACCGGCAGGCCGGCAGCCATGTGGGCGGCTATCTGCCCTTTACCCTGGAGATCACCGACCTGATCGAAAACGGCGTCGCGGATATTGTGGTCCGCGTCACCGACGATACGGAGAAAAGCGGCCTCTCCCGGGGCAAGCAGCGCACTAAGCGGGGCGGTATCTGGTATACGCCCCAAAGCGGCATCTGGCAAACCGTGTGGATGGAAGCCGTGCCGGAGTCTTACGTCAAGAATCTTCTCATTATCCCGGATTTCGACAGCGCCGCTGTGGAAATCTCTGCGGAGATTGTGGGAGATGAGCTGGCTTATGCCCAGTTTAACGGTCAAAGCTACCTGCTCCCGGCCCTCATCCCGGTGCCGGACTTTGAACCCTGGTGCCCGGAAAACCCCAAGCTCTACGGCTTCACCGTCACCTGCGGGGAGGATCTGGTGCAGAGCTATTTTGCCATGCGCAAGTTCTCCGCGGAGAAGGACGAGAAGGGCGTGCCCCGGCTGTTCCTGAATAACCGGCCCTACTTCCATAACGGCCTGCTGGATCAGGGCTATTGGCCCGACGGGCTCTATACCGCCCCCACGGACGAGGCCATGATCCATGACATCAGCACCGCCAAGGCCATGGGCTTCAATATGCTGCGCAAGCACATCAAGGTGGAGCCTCTGCGCTGGTACTACCATTGTGACCGCTACGGTATGCTGGTCTGGCAGGATATGCCCTGCGGCGGCGGGAAGTACAATCCCTTGATTGTCTCCGCACCCCTGGTGACGAACATTCACCTGCGGGATACGGCCTACTGGCTCTTCGGAAGGAGTGACAGCAAGGCCCGGGCTCAGTTCAAGGCGGAGCTGGGGGCCATGGTGAACCATCTGTATAACTGCCCCTGCATCGCCATGTGGGTGCCCTTCAATGAGGGCTGGGGCCAGTTCAACGCGGCAAAAATGCATGATTACGTCCGGGCCATCGACCCCACCCGCACCATCGACCATGCCTCCGGCTGGCACGATCAGGGCGTGGGCCAGGTGGTCAGCTGCCATGTGTACTTCCGGAAGTACGCCTTCAAGGCCGATAAGAAGGGCCGCGCCGTACTGCTCAGTGAGTTCGGCGGATACAATCACCATGTGTCCGGCCACTGCTTCAATAACAAGAACTTCGGCTACAAGAACTTTGAAACCCCTGCCCAGCTGGAGATCGCCATTGAGGAGCTGTACCAGAGGCAGATCGGCCCCGCCAAGATGGAGGGCCTGGCCGCCGCCGTGTACACCCAGCTCAGCGATGTGGAGGATGAGCTCAACGGTCTCATGACTTATGACCGTAAAGTGGTGAAGATTGCCCCGGAATCGATGCGAAAAGCCATTGATGTGGGCGAATGATGAAAACAATAACGGCGGGACAGCTGTCCCGCCGTAAGTTTTATAAGGAACGCTTATGCTGAAAAAAGCCTATCTGGAAATCACCAATGTCTGCAACCTGGCCTGCGCCTTCTGTCCCGGCACCCGGCGGGCGAAGCGCTTCATGAGCCTGGAAGAATTCAAAATCCTTTCCGCACGCCTGCGCCCTCATACGGACTACCTGTATTTCCACCTGATGGGGGAGCCGCTGCTGCATCCGGAGCTGGGGGCCTTTCTGGCCCATGCCGGTGCCCTGGGCTTCAAGGTCATCCTCACCACCAACGGCACTCTGCTGCCGGCGCGGGAGGAACTGCTGCTGTCTGCCCCGGCATTGCATAAGGTGAACATCTCCCTCCAGTCCTTTGAAGCCAACAATAGGGGAGAACTGGCCCCCTATCTCTCCGCCTGCGCCGGTTTTGCGGAGAAGGCCAACGATGCCGGCAAGCTCTGCGTCCTGCGGCTCTGGAACCAGAACGGGCTGGACAGCCTGAATGGGGAGATCGAGGCCCTTCTGGCCCAACACTTTCCCAAGCCCTGGCCGGAGAGCCGCCGCAGCCGCAAGCTGGCGGAGCGGGTCTACCTGGAGCCGGGGGAGCGCTTTGACTGGCCGGATATGACGGCAGAGGACAGGGGAGAGCACTGTTTCTGTTACGGTCTGCGGGACCAGGTGGGCGTCCTGGTGGACGGCACCGTGGTGCCCTGCTGCCTGGATCATGAGGGGGACATCCCCCTGGGCAACCTGTTTGAACAGGAGCTGATTGACATTATGTCAACCGAAAAAGCCAGGAATATTTATACCGGCTTCTCCCAGAGACAGGCCCTGGAACCTCTCTGCCGCCGCTGTGGCTATGCTAGAAGATTTACATAAAATGATATACATAACTTAGTTAACATAAATATAAGCGGCTCTGTTTTTCAGAGCCGCTTAATTTTTTTCAAAAGCCTGCAACATTTTGCCACCTCTCTGCGTTATTATAAATAGAACAAAAGAAAGGCGGCCAAACCATGAAAAGAATTTTGATATTGCTGTTTACCCTCTGCCTGCTGCTGTCCGCCTGCGGCAAAGCGCCGGCGGAACCTGCCGGCGCGGTGGAGCCTCCGGCAACGGAAAGCCCGGCGGAACCCACCCCCAGCCCGGCGGCGCGGCAGTCTCGCCTAAGCCAGGAGGAACGGCTGCAGCAGGAGCTGGAGGAGGGCGAAAAATGGCTCTCGGAATACTTCACCCACTGGGGCAGGTTCTATGCCCATAAGGAGGACTATGAAGCCTTCCTGGCCCTGCCTCAGGAGGAACCGGCGGTATTTTCCGTGCAGTATTTCTTCAAAGAGGGCGAGGCCGGGAAACGGTGCAATGAACTAAGTGGACAGTATGAACTCCTTCATATGGAACTGGAAGAGATTGAGCAGGCGGCCAGGGAGGGACGGCAGCTCCAGGGCTATACCTACGGTGCCGATACCAGCGCCTGGGAATACAGCAATCCCAATGTGGAGAAATCCGCCCTGCCCCTGGAGTACTTCCGGCTTGCAGATCAGCTTCAGGAGATCGGCAACCAGATCACCCCGGAGCTTCAGGCCCAGCGGGATGAGGAGCGCAACCAGTTTGTGCTGGAGCTGGCCCAGCTGCTGGCGGAGCAGGGCTTCAAGACGGAGGTCTGGGCCACGAAAACCGTGGAGGACTATGAAGAAAAGCAGTATTACATCTGCTTCCTCACCGCCACCCCGGCCCAGCTTTGGGAGCTGGAAACGTTGACGGACATAAGCACCGTCTTTATCGAGCCTCAGTACGAATCCGTCTGCCTGCGCTTTGATATTCCCATCTGGACCAGCGAAGGAACATAATATAGTTTACATAAAAATAAGAAAACAGCCCATGCCGGGGATATCCCGGCATGGGCTTCAACTTGTCAAAAAAGCCAGCTTTAAGCGCATCCCCAGCGAGTCCTGCTGCGCAAAGGCTTCCCCTTGAGGGGAAGCTGGCAGCCGCAGGCTGACTGATGAGGTGGCAAATAAAAACCGGGAAAAAGCAGAAGCTTCCGTCAAAAACGCAGGACTTCCACCTCATCCGCCCAGTGTGCGCACTGGACACCTTCCCCTCCAGGGGAAGGCTTTCAAAACGTTCTATGGAAAGTTTATCCCTGATAACCGATCTTGTCGGCCAGTTCCTTAGTGATCAGCACGGTGGCGTCGTGGTGCAGCTTCATCAGGGTGGCGGGGCAGGCGCAGGTCACGTCGTCGCTCATCAGCAGCAGACGGGCGGCCTCCTCCTTGTTGGCGCCGGAGAGGATCATCAGCAGGCGCTTGGCCATCATGATCTCGCCGATACCCATGGTGACAGCGTAGCGGGGAACCTCATCCCGGCTGGCGAAGAAGCGGGCGTTGGCGTCAATGGTGCTCTCGTCCAGGGTCTCCTTATGGGCGCTCCAGTACAGGCTGGGACCCGGCTCGTTGAAGGCCAGGTGGCCGTCAGCGCCGACGCCCAGCACCTGCAGCTCCACCTCGCTCCGGGCGATGACGGCGCGGAACTCCTCAATGTTGGCGTTGATGTCGCCGGTGCCCTTGGCCACATAGGTGTTGGCCTTGTCGATATTGATGTGGTCGAACAGGTTGCTGTCCATGAAATAGCGGTAGCTCTGGTCGTGGGTGGGCTCCAGGCCGATGTACTCGTCCAGGTTCACGGTGCTGACCTTGCTGAAATCCAGCCCTTCCTCCTTGCAGCGGCGGGAAAGCTCCTGATACATGCCGATGGGGCTGGAACCGGTGGCCAGGCCCAGGCAGCAATCAGGCTTCTCACGGACGATCTTCTCGATGATATCCGCGCCGGCGGCGCACTGGCTTGTATAGTTGTCGCAAACGATAACTTTCATATCTCTCCTCCATCTGTATTAAAAAATCAGATGACAACAGTATATTATGTCCTGATTTTTTCGTCAAGTACGCGGGGAAAGAATAGCAAGAAATAACAGGACAACGAAAGATAATCGCTGCAATTCTTAATTTTAATAAATTCTCCTTTATTTCTTGACCCAAACGTGATACCATGCCGGGGAACAAAAGAGCCCTGGGCTCGTCTTATATAAACCGGGAGCGGTCGGTATTCGGCCTCTCTCAGCTTGTATCCTGAAAGGAGAGACACAATGAAAAAGATTTTTTCCCTGCTGCTGGCCCTGCTGCTTGTGGCCGGCATGGCAGTTCCGGCCTATGCCGATGTGAACCAGAGCCGTGCTGTCATCGGCGCGGACCTGAGCGATGAACAGGTGGAGGCCGTCTATGGCATGTTCGGCATCCGGCGGGGCGAAGCCATCGAACTGAAAATGACCAACGCCGAGGAGCGCACCTATCTGGAGGGCTATGTGGACAACAGCCTCATCGGCACCCGCTCCATCTCCTGCGTGTATGTGGAGCTGCTGCCTGCGGGCAGCGGCATGTCCGTCACCACCAGCAACATCAATTGGTGCACCGGCGAGATGTATATCAGCGCCCTGGCCACCGCCGGCATCACCGACGCCAGCATCGTCGTGGCCGCCCCCTTTGAGGTCAGCGGTACCGCGGCCCTCAGCGGCGTGTATAAGGCCTATGAGGACATGACCGGCAAAAAGCTGGACGACCTGGCCAAGCTGGTCAGCACCCAGGAACTGACCATCACCGGGGAACTGGCTGCCGAGATCGGCTCCATGGACTCCACCGCCATCGTCAATGAGCTGAAGATGATGCTGGACGTGACCCAGACCATGAGCGACGATGAGATCCGGGCGGAGATCCGTGAGATCGCTTCCCGCTATAACGTGAACCTGACCAACACCCAGGTGGAGCAGCTGCTGACGCTCTGCCGCTCTCTGGAGGGCCTGGATGCTGAGTCTCTGAAGGCCCGGGTGCAGGACGTCCAGAACACCCTGCAGAAGGTGTCCGACGCCAAGACCAAGGTGGTGGGCTTCGTCCAGGGGGTAAAGAAAGTGGTGGAGTCCGTCTCCGGCTTCTTTGACAAGATCAAGGATATTATGGCAAGATTCTGAAAACTGCATTTATCTACTCCCCGGGGTCACGGCCCCGGGGAGTACTTTTAGCGAAGATTAAGAATTCTTCAGAAATCTTTCCCATCCTGCGGGGAACAATACCGGGAGAGGGCCAGTCTCTATACATACAAAGGAAATATTTACCGAGGAGATGCCGCCATGAAAGCGATGAAACATGTATTGCCCCTGCTTCTGACCCTGAGCTTGCTTCTCTTGCCAGCCTGCGGAACCCGGTCTGTTCCTGCTGCTTCGCCGTCGCCTGCTGTCTCGGCCCGTCCGGAACCGGCACCAACTGCCAGCCCAACGCCCACCGTCACACCCGGCCGCCTGCTGGACAGAACCGGCCAAGCCCTTGACCTGCCCCGGTACGCCGGCCTTACCGGGGCGGAGGAGGCCTTTGCCCATTACCTGCAATCGGGCTATGACGTGAGCCTTACCATTGACCTGGCTCTGCAGCAGCAGGCCCAGACCCTGCTGGCGGAGACCCTGGGCGACAGCGGCGGCGCGGTGGTGATGGTGGAGGTGAAAACCGGGGCGCCTCTGGTCATTGCCAGCCACGGCCAGGGCGGCAACCGGGCGCTGCTGAGCACGTATCAACCCAGGAACCTGTTCCTGCCCTGCACCGCCATCGCCGCCCTGGATTCAAACATCATCACCCCCGAGGATCAGATATGCTGTGAAGGGGTTTTTGAGCGGTATAAAGCCGATGGCTATGCCCCGGCCTGCTGGATCTGGACCGCAGGCGAGCTCACCCACGGCAATGAGAATATGACCACCGCCCTGCGGGATTCCTGTGATTGTTATTTCTATGCCCTGGGCAATGATCTGGGCATCTACCAGCTCGCCCTTTATACCGAAGCCCTGGGCCTGGGTCAGCCCACTGGCATAGAGCTGCCCGAGAACATTGGCCGGGTAGCCAGCCTCCAGACGGCTAAAGACGAGGGCCTGGAATGGCGGATCGGGGATACCCTGGAAGCCGCTGCAGGGCGGAACGACAATGCCTTTACCCCCTTGCAGATGGCCGAATACTGCGCCGCTATCGCCAATAAGGGACTGCGTTACTCCGCCTCCATCCTGGGCAGCATCACCGACAGGGACGGCAACACCCGCTATACCCGCCAGCCCCAGATCACCGGCAACATCATGAGTGAGAAAGAGCAAGAGCTGGCCGCACTTCTGGAAAAATGGAAGGATCTGCTGGAGGCCAACTGGGCCGCCATTCACCAGGGCATGTATGCCGCCCTGAATGACTGGTCCATGAACGACAACAACGCCCACATCTGGCAGGATTGTCCCTGGCAGGTGGCCGGAATGGTCAACCGAAGCCCGGTTGGGAGTCATGCCCCCTATGAAGACCAGGTGCCCTGTAGGGGCCTGTTTATGGGCTTTGCCCCCTATGAAGATCCCCAGGTGGCTGTCTTCGTTGTAGCCGAGGAGGCGGAGGGCGACGCTTCCCAGCAGGTCGCCCGGCAGCTTCTGGACTTCTATATTAAAAAGTCGACATAATTTAATTAACATAACAACAGCCAACGGGTTTACCCGATGGCTGTTGTTATGCTTGTTGGCGAAGGTCAATCCTTTTCTGTATCGTTGTGCCTTTTCCTGTACCACAGGTAGAACAGGGAGGACAGCACCGTCAGCCCGGCGGTGAAGGCGGCGGACAGCAGGAAAGCGGGGGAGCCGGGCTCTGTAATGCTGTCCCCCACCAGGGTAATGGCCACCACCTTGGGCAGCGCCCCGGCCATGGTGGCCAGCAGGTAGGGCAGGAAGGGCGCCCCGGTGGAGCCCAGGTACATACTGGATACATCCATGGGCACCATGCCGATGACCCGCAGAATAAAGCTCAGAAACAGGTTGCTGCTCTTGCTGCCCCGGACGAAGCCGCAAAGCCGGGGGTAACGCTCCATCAACTGGTCAATGGCCTCCGCCCCGGCGCTGCGGCCCCGAAAGTAGGAGATCGCCGCGCCCAGAGCATAGCCCAGGGTGTTGATCAGCACCGCGATGGGCCGGCGGAACAAAAAACCCACCGCCAGCTGCAGGGGCAGCATAGGCAGAAAGACAGAGATGCTTTTCACCCCGTACAGCCCCAGCATGGCCAAAGCCGCCAAAACTGGCTGGCGGGGGGCATATCGGGTGATATCTTCCGGCCCGATCTCAACGCCGGCAAGAAAAAGCCAGACCACCGCCAGGCCCCCCAGTATTCCGGGCAGCATCTGTAGAATCAGTCTGGTAATACGCTTCATGCCGGGTCGGTTTCCTTTCAAAGAAGTACTTTTTCTGTCTCCCAGTATAAACCAATTCCTGTTAAAAATCTGTAAAACAATATCCCCGGCAAAGCCGGGGATAGGCAGACGTTTGTTATTTCAGTTTTACAGAAATCATCACCGGGTTGTGGTCGGAATCGGCAAAGTCCAGATTCACGCCCTCCACCTGCAGCAGCTCCACATTGGGGGAGAGGATGAAACCGTCGATCACATAGTACTGGGTGTTCTCCGCATCTGCCGGGTCATAGGGCTGGTTCAGCAGGCGGCAGCTGGGCACCGACAGATCATAGGCGAAGCGCCAGCCCTCAGCCAGCATATCCTCCTCCAGCAGGCCCGGCGTCCACAGGTCCTGATGGGTGTTGGGGAAGGCCTCCAGGCCGCCGGGGAAAATCTGGTTAAAGTCGCCCCCCGCGATCACATAGTTGCCCTTGGCATACTCACCCTCGATGAACTCCTTCAGCATCCTGGTCTGGGCGATCTTGCCCTCGCCGCTGTCATAGGCCTCCAGATGCAGGTTCACCGCCACCAGAACCTTGTCGCTGCCCTCAATGGGGATGTAACTGGCCAGCAGGCAGCGCTTGATGTTGGCGGTGCGCACCGGCCACTGGAAGGGGCAGGGCAGGGAGATCCGCTCCGCCTCATCAATGGCAAGCCCCTGGGTGGTGGTAAACACGCCGCTGTAGATCCGGCCCATGGGCGGCAGAGGGAAGGGCACAAAGTCACAGGCGTAGTTCATGGCGTGGGCGCTGGCATCCAGGGCCAGAGCATCCGCCTCATTGATGCGGTAGGTGCGCCCGGAATCCAGGTCCACCTCCTGCAGCATCACCACATCCGGGTCCAGCGCTTGGATACTGGCCTTGATCCCGTTCAGATAGGCCAGCACCTGCTCCTGATCGGCGGAACGCACGTCTTTGCCGCCGTCCATAAAGAAATCGCTCTTTGCGCCCAGACCGCCATAGCCAATGTTCCAGCTCAATATCTGCAATTCTTCTTCCGGGTCCACCTGGCCCAGCGCACCCACAGCGGAGACCTCCACGTTTTCCACCGGGGCAGGCTTGAACTCTGTCACGCTCAGCCACAGGATAAGCCCGGCAGCTGCCAGTACCACCACCAGCAGAAGAATACCCAGCGCTTTCAGCATCTTTTTCATGGCATGACCTCCGTGATCCCAATGAAATCTATCTGATTTTACCATGAAAGTCATTCTTTCGCAAGCATCTTTGGGCAGAATCTGCTGATTGCGAAAAAAGGGAAACTGTAATATAATAAACAAGTCTATTATCGGAAAAATCGGAGGAAATACCAATGAGCTATGAACAGATAAAGCGGCAGGACCCGGAAGTCTATGCCTCCATGATGCGTGAGCTGACCCGTCAGCAGGACCATATAGAGCTGATCGCTTCCGAGAACTTTGTGTCCCCCGCGGTGATGGAGGCCATGGGCAGCCATCTGACCAATAAATATGCCGAGGGTTATCCCGGCGCCAGATACTATGGCGGCTGCCAGTATGTGGACGAGATCGAGAACCTGGCCATTGAGCGGGCCATCAAACTCTTTGGCGCGGAGCACGCCAATGTGCAGCCCCATTCCGGCTCTCAGGCCAATGTGGCGGTGTACCTGGCCCTGCTTCAGCCCGGCGATACCATCCTGGGCATGGACCTGAGCCACGGCGGCCATCTGACCCACGGCTCCAAGGCATCCATATCCGGCAAGTACTTCAACGCCTGCTTCTACGGCGTGGACGAGCAGACCGAGACCATCGACTACGAGCAGGTGCTCCGCCGGGCGGAGGAAGTGCAGCCCAAGATCATCATTGCCGGCGCCAGCGCCTACCCCCGGTTTATTGACTTCAAAAAGATGCGGGAGATCGCCGATGAAGTGGGCGCTTACCTGATGGTGGACATGGCCCATATCGCCGGCCTGGTGGCCGCCGGGGTTCACCCCAGCCCGGTGCCCTACGCCCATGTGGTCACCACCACCACCCACAAGACCCTCCGGGGCCCCCGGGGCGCCCTGATCCTCTGCAAGGAGGAACTGAAGAAAAAGATCAACAGCGCCGTCTTCCCCGGCACCCAGGGCGGCCCGCTGATGCACATCATCGCCGCCAAGGCCGTCTGCTTCCAGGAGGCCCTGCGCCCTGAATTCAGGGAGTACCAGACCCAGGTGGTGAAGAACGCCGCCGCCCTGGCGGATGAGCTGCAGGCCCAGGGGCTGCGCCTGGTCTCCGGCGGTACCGACAACCACCTGATGCTCTGCGACGTGATGAGCAGGGGCAAGACCGGTCTGGAGGTGCAGGAGCTGCTGGATGCGGCCAACATCACCGCCAACAAGAACACCATCCCCTTTGACACCCAGTCTGTCAAGCTGACCTCCGGTATGCGCTTCGGCTCTCCCGCCGCCACCACCCGTGGCATGAAGGAGCAGGAGATGCACCAGATCGGCGCCATGATCGCCCGCCTGGTGAATGAAGGCGAAGAAGCCGTGCCCCAGGTGAAGGAGCAGGTCATTGAACTGTGCCGCCAGTTCCCCCTGTACCCGGAACTGTAATTTCATTGATTTCATAATAAACAACCATCCCCGGAGCATTGGCTCCGGGGATGGTTGTTTACATAATATAATTTACATAAAAATGAATCTTGTTTCATGGTCAATGGTTTTTTACCCGGTGGCGGATTTCCTCAAGGGCGGCGTGGGCTTCGTTCAGATGTTCAACCAAAGCCCGGTCAGAACGGAAGGCAAACACGAAGTAGGCCCGTTTTGCGGCCCGATCCTGAGCGGAACGGATCTCGGCTTTCAGGTGCTCCCACTTGACAACCACGTCGTTCTCGTCTGCATATTCTTTTAGCTTTGCCAGCAGGTGGCTGGAATAGACCACGTCGATGATAAACACGCCGAAGAAGAAGCCGATCACGAAAGAGAAGGCCAGGTTGTTGGACAGCCAATCCAGGGCCGAGAGTATGTAGGGATGGACAAAGAAATAATACACCGCTCCCATCAGGGCCCAGATAGCGGAGAACAGTGGGCAAATCAGCCCCTGGATATTGCCCCAAAGCTGGCTGTAATCCCAGAGACGCAGCTTCATCAGCTTCAGCAGAAGGATACCGGCGATGTACTCAATGGCGGTCATGCTCACAGCCATGCACAGGAACATCAGGGCCTTGCCGCCTGCGGAACTGTCCATGCCGGTGACCTGGCCCAGATGGGCCAGCAGATACAGAATGCACAGGCCGAAGCCATACAGCGGCACATAAGGCCCCACGCAGAAGCCGGGGTTGATCCACTTATGCTCCGGGTTGGCGGAGGAAAAGAACCGGCGGAAAACCAGCTCCAGGCACCAGCCCAGCACCGAGCCAATAAAAAACAGATATGCCAGCGTTAAGAACATACTCATTTAAATCGAACCTCTCATTGATGTTATCATAAAGAGTATACCATCAAATCTTCAAATTAAAATCAATAATCTCCGGCTTTTGCCCAATTTTTACAAAATACGACAAAATCCATCAATTGTATAATGTGCCAGGCCAATGGCTCAGGTTATAATGTAAAAATAAACAGATTTTAAATCTTTTCTTAATTTTAGACCGTATTCTTATATTGAGCATGGTATATACACAGAAAAGGTGGATTGCAATGGCAAATACAAGCATAACAAAAAGGGCGATCCAGTCTGCGTTTTTAGAGTTGCTGGACCAACGCTCCCTCAGCCGGATTACCGTGAAGGATATCACGGATATCTGCGGCATTAACCGCAACACCTTTTATTATCACTATCAGGATATCCCCGCACTGATAGAGGAGATCTGCTCCGACGCGGTGGAGCAGATTGTGCGCGAATATCCCAACCTCAACTCCATTGAGGACTGTGTGGAGTCCGGCCTGCAGTTTGCGCTGCAACACCGCCGGGCCATTTTACATATCTATAACTCGGATAACCGGCAGATCTATGTCAACAGCCTGTGGCGTATGTGTGAGCGGACCATAAGCACCTATGTGAACACCGTTTTTGCCGATGCGCCCATCAGTGAAGAGGACCGGGCCATTATCATCCGTTACCACAAGTGTGAGTGCTTCGGACTGATGGTGGACTGGATCAGCAATGGTATGCGGGATGACATCCTTAGCCAGATGCGCCGGATACTGATGCTGAAACGGGGCTCCGTGGAGGAATTTATCCGCCGCTGCGTGATGGAGAATGCACAGAGCTTGTAAGCACAAAGTATAGTGGAATAAAGTTGGGCAAAACACAAGATTTGCCCAATTTTCTTTATTCCGGGCTTCTGTGTCTATTTACGCAATCAGAAAAAGTCGGTATTATGTTTACAAATTGATCGTGTTTGAAAGAGGGGTGTCCTATGCGTTCTGTGGTTCCCATGCGTGTTGCCAAGCTGGGATATATCGCTTTGTCCTCCCTTATGTGTGTTTTCGGCCTGACGATTATGATATGGCCGGATATCTCACTGAAAGTGTTTGCTCTCTGCGCCGGTATCACGCTGATCGCTTTTGGTGTTATCAAGGTGGTGGGCTATCTGTCCCGGGACCTGTACCGCCTGGCCTTTCAGTATGACCTGGCTTTTGGCGTGCTCAGCATTGCCCTGGGGCTGCTGGTCATGCTCAGGCCCGGCAATGTGATTGATACCATTTGCATCGCCGTGGGTCTGACCTTCCTGATGGACGGCCTTTTGAAGATTCAGATTTCCATTGACGCCCGTGCCTTTGGCATCCGCCAGTGGTGGCTGATCCTGCTTGTTGCCCTGCTGGCCGTGGTGATCGGGGTGCTGCTGGTGTTCCGCACTGCCCAGAGCGCAAGGCTGCTGATGGTATTTCTCGGCCTGTCTCTTCTGGCTGACGGGATCATGAACCTGATAACGGTTTTGCTCACGGTGAAAATCATCCGTCACCAGTATCCGGATGTTATAGACGCTGAATTTTGGGATGAGCAGAGTTTATGAAAAATGTATCCAGAATATTCTTTTCTGACCTGCGCTCTATAGGCAGAAGCTTCTTTGCCATCGTGATAACCCTGGCTGTTCTGGTCATACCGGCTCTTTACGCCTGGGTGAACATCTATGCCAACGGCGATCCCTACGCCAACACCGGCAATGTGCCAATCGCGCTGGCCTCCCGTGACCGGGGTTATACCACCGAGGACGGGGAAAAGGTAAATGAAGGGCGCACGATTATTGAGGAGATTGCCAAGTCTGAGAGCATAAACTGGATTGTCGTGGAAGACCCGGAGGAAGCCGTTGAGGGCGTCCGCGCCGGGCTCTACTACGGCGCGCTGGTGATGAACGAAAACCTCTCCCGCAATATGCATGATATGACTGCCGCTCTGAAAGACGAGGAGCCCTCCATCATCTTTTATCAGAATGCCAAGACCAATGCCATTGCCAATAAGATCAGCGCCACCGCCTCCTCCACTGCGGAGTACAATATACAGGTGCAGTACCTCAGCGTGCTGATCGAGAATATCCTTGCGGAAGTCCGCGACCTGCTGGGGCAGATCACCGATGAGGATAACATAGATGCGCTGATCCAAATGCTTACCGATCTGCGTGACAGTCTCAGGGAATACAGCATGGCCGTTTCCAGCATGAAAATAATGGATGGCTCTCTTCTTGACAGACTGGATCAGGCGGCCCAGAACCTCAACGGCGTTGGCATTTCCGACGGGGCCTTCAACACCGTGGAAGAAGCGAGGCAGATGATTTCCGATGTCCGCGCCGCTGCCATAAACCGGGTGGATGAGGTGCAGGGCTATCTGACGGAGCTGAGCCAGAAGATAGACGGCCTGGTGGGGCAGACCGTACCCACGGAAAGCCTGCCCCAGCTGATCGAGCTGACCGGCAAAATAGAAAGCGCTCTGCAGGCTCTGCGCCAATCCATGCCTGACAGCGGCAATGTGCCCGGGCTGGAAGTGGCCGTCCGGGCCATGGACGCCATGCTCCAGCGTGTCAAAAGCCTGGAGGAAGAGCTGCAGCTGCTGTATGAAAACGGCGGCACGCTTACCGACAGTATGCTCCAGGGCTATAAGGACCTGGTAAACGCCATGCAGAGCATTCTGAGCGATAATCTGCGCCCCGGGCTTGAACTGATGTTTGACAGCCTCCTGGAGGATGTGGAGCTGCTGTATAAGATTATGGGCAGCATCAACACCGCCATTGCCGATATCCCGCCGGTGATCAGTTCCGCCAAGGGGGCGCTCAGCGCCCTGCAGGGCACCATGTACCAGCTGAAGACCTTCCTGGATAATGCCGCTAACGCTACGGATAAGCTGCTGCAAAAGGTGATCTTCCTGAAAGAGAGCGGGCTGCTGGATGAGCTGATCGAGCTTTTTAACGGTGACCCGAAGCAGATGGCGGAATTTTTGGCCCAGCCGGTTCAGGTTACCACCGAGGTCATCTACCCTGTGGCCAATTACGGCACCGCCATGACGCCCTTCTATTCCACCCTGGCCATATGGGTGGGCGGCGTTGTGCTGGGGGCCATCTTCAAGGTGGAGGCGGAAGGCCGCGGCCTGCGGCGCGTCCGGGAAAAGCAGCTGTTCTGGGGCCGGTATCTGCTGTTTTTCTTCCTCGGCCAGATACAGGCTGCCATCATCATCTGGGGCGACCTGCATCTGCTTGGCTGCCAATGTGTTGAGCCGGGTCTCTTGTACCTCTGCGCCGCTGTTACCTCCTTTGTATTTATAAGCCTGATCTATTCCCTGATCCTGGCCTTTGGCGATGTGGGCAAGGCCATCGTGGTGGTGGTGATGATCCTGCAGATCGCCGGCTCCAGCGGCTCCTATCCGATCGAGATCCTCCCGCCCATATTCAGCCGCATATACTTATTCTTCCCCTTCCCCTATGCCATCAACGCCATGCGGGAAGCCATCTGCGGCCTGTATCAGTATGATATTTTCAAGTTCCTGCTGGAGCTTTCACTGTTCGGCATTTTGGGCTTGCTGATTGGCCTTGTGGTCAGAAAGCCCTTTGTGGGCGTAACCCACTTCATTGAAGAAGACATGGAAAAAACGGGGGTGCTGTGATGACCGGGACAAAGAAGAAAAGAAGAACTCCGCCCAAGCATCTGCGTACCGTCTCCAACAGCGAGCGCCGTCCCGCCCGACCCAGTGACCGGGCCGGGCATCCGGCCAAAGCCGGCCCACGGCAGCAGGAAAGTGCCGCCGTACATAGCCCTGCCCATGTGAATGCCGGCCATGTGCCCCAGACGCCGGGCAACACCCGAATTTTCTATGAAAAGCTGCTGCCCCTGGCCCGGCGTTCCCATGAGAT
Source organism: uncultured bacterium (assembly GCA_945873205.1). GTDB lineage: Bacteria > Bacillota > Clostridia > Oscillospirales > Oscillospiraceae > Limivicinus. Next base: position 14,761 of record CAMCCC010000022.1, on the reverse strand, counting down.
GAACCAGCGTCGCATGCACACAGGGGTTATCTGGCTTTTCGTGCTGCCGGTGCTGCTCTATATCATCCGCAACCTGACCGACAGCTCCAAAATCGCCTTCCTGATTCTCTGGATTGTGGGTATGTTCCTGATTGCTGCTTTTCTTGTCATGGTGGCCTATCAGGATGACGAACTACAGAAGAACCTGGATGAGCTCCAGGATTATATGCCCGACGCGGAGGAGACAAAGCTTGGCAAGCTGATGCTGGTCTCCCCTGAGAGCAACCGATGGATGGAGGAATCCACCGGGCAACTGCTGCGCCGGGTTGAGGCGCTGACGGCAAAAAGGCCAGGCAGGGAGGAGGCTCCCGATGCGTAATATCTGGCATATCATCCGCGGCGATGCCCGCCGCATCTGCCAAAGTGTGGTGGCCATTGTGGTCATCATGGGGCTTTGCATCGTGCCCTGTCTCTATGCCTGGTTCAATATTTTTTCCAACTGGGACCCCTATGGCACGGACGCCACCTCCCGTATCCGTGTTGCCGCCGTGTCTGAGGACAGGGGCGCGGACATTATGGGGATCGAACTGAATGTAGGCGACCAGATGATTAAGGAGCTGGAAGCCAACACCCAGATCGGCTGGGTCTTTGTGGACAGCAGGGAGGAGGCGCTGGAGCTGGTCCGCAGCAGCGACTGTTATGCCGCTCTGGTGGTACCCAAGGATTTCTCCAAAGACATCGTCAGCTTTCTCAGCCTGAAGTTTGAGCACCCCCAGCTGATGTACTATGAAAACGGCAAGAAAAACGCCATTGCGCCCAAAATAACCGCGCAGGCCAGAACCTCTGTCCAGCAGCAGGTGAACGCCACCTTCCTGCAAAGCCTGGTATCCGTGGCGGCGGAGATCGTCTCCGTGCTGGAGGCCGGCGGCATGGACGTGGAGACCACCCTGCAAAATTTGAGCGATACCATTGAAGAGCTTGGGGAAGAGCTGGATGGCTGCAACACCACCCTCAATTCCCTGGTAAATCTGGCCAACGCTACCCAGGGCCTGATGTATGCCTCCGGAACGCTGGTGGGGGATATTTCCTATTCTCTGGGCCTTACAGCGCAGCTGGTGGAGAATGTTACCGGCGGCGTCCCCAGTGGGGGCAGCAATATCAGCGGCACAATCAATGGCATTATTGCCAATATGCAGACCGTCAATGGCTATCTTGGCCAGCTGTACGGCCAGCTGTCCGGCATCCTCTCAGACCCGGACAGCTATAACAAGTTCGTGTCGGAAGCCCTGCAGTCCATGCAAGAGCAGGCACTGGCCATGCAGCAGCAAGCCAATGAAATCGCGAACAACTGCGAAGCCATGGGACTGGACAGCCTGGCCTGGTTTGCCCGGCAGCTGGCCGGCAGCATGGGTGCCTTTTCGGAGACCATAGGGGGCCTTGGCCCGGTGGATCCGGAAAACCAGGAGCAGTGGAATGAGGCCCGGGAGCGGCTGCTTGCGGCGCTGGAGATACTGAACACTGCCCGGGAGCAGCTCAACTCCGCCATCCAGGTGGCGGGGGAGTCAATCGGCGTCGCCATTGAGGATGCCTTCCAGTCCACCATCGGCTCCATCACCAACGCCAGACAGCTGCTGTATCTTCTTCACGAGAAAACGGCAAGCGTCTCTGCCAGTCTGAACGGTGTGGGCAACACGCTGGGCACTTTGGAATCCGGCCTGCTGACCACCATGCGCGCCCTGAACAATGCCCGCGCCGAGCTCAGCGAGCTTTCCGATTTCGTGGAGGCCCTGGCTCACAGCGAGTTTTTGCAGCAGATCCTGACCTTCCTTCATGAGGGAACCGAGGCCATTGACGGCCATATTGCCTCCCCCATCCAGGTGGAAACGGAGGTCATGTACCCGGCTGACGGCAGCTATGGCTCCCAGATGTCCCCCTTTTATACCATGCTGGCCCAATGGGTGGGGGCACTGTTCTGCGCCGTACTCATCAAGACCCCTCTGCGCCGGGAGGACACCCCTGCAAGACTGACCATGCCCCAGCATTATCTGGGGCGCATGGTGCTGTTCCTTTTTGTGGGCGTCACCCAGGCCCTGATTACCTCCCTGGGGGATCTCTTCTATGTGGGCATCTTCTGCATGCATCCGGGCCGCTTTGTATTGGCGGCGGTGGTATCCGGGGTGTGCTTTACCCTGATTAATTACATGCTGGTCTTCACCCTGGGGGCTGCCGGCCTTGCCGCTTCCGTCATTATCATGGTTGTCCAGGTGGCCGGCGCCGGCGGCACCTACCCGGTGGAGGTAGTGCCGGCCATCTTCCAAAAGCTGTACCCCTTCATGCCTTTCAAGTTCGGCATGAACGCCATGCGGGAGGCCGTCTCCGGTATGTATGGGACGCTGTACCGGGATAATATCCTCACCCTTCTGGCCATAAGCCTGGCTACTATCCCTGCGGCGTTCCTCATATACAAGCCCGGCAAATGGATCAATGACCTTTTGGAACAGGCCAAGGAAAAGAGCAACATTATGACTTGACAACAAAAAAGTTACAGCCAGAGCCGATTTTGACCGGCTCTGGCTGTTTTTTTGACTGTTTAAATGATGAATCTGTGGCGCTCGGGGATAGCGGGCCGCCAGCTTACAGCTCGGCAATGGCCTCACACTCCAGCAGCACGTCCTTGGGCAGACGGGCCACCTCCACACAGGAGCGGGCAGGGAAGGGCTCGGTGAAATACTGGGCGTAGATGGCGTTGATGGCGGCGAAATCATCCATATTCTTGATGAAAACGGTGGTTTTGACCACTTTGGAGATGTCAGAGCCGGCGGCAGTCAGCAGGGCGGCGATGTTCTTGAAGACCTGGTTTGCCTGGGCTTCCAGACCCTGGGCCAGGGCGCCGGTCTCCGGGATGACGGGGATCTGGCCGGAGCAGAACACCAGATTGCCCACAATCTGGGCCTGGGAATAAGGGCCGATGGCGGCGGGGGCTTTGTTGGTAGATACGGTTTTCATACAAAAAACTCCTTTATCATGAATAATTATGCGCCCACCTGGTGGGCTTTCCGGCAGCTTTGGGCTGCCTTTGGCTTACTTACTTTACTTCGTCCAGCTCTACCTGATAGCCGTGGTTTTTCAGCTCACTGATGACCATGCTGCCGTGGGTTTTGCCGCCCACCTCGCAGGCCACCCGCACATAGGTCTCGTTGGGGTTCAGGCCCAGCATCAGCTTGTCGTGCTCCACGGTGAGGATGTTGGCCCCGGCATCGGCCAGCACGTTCAGCAGCTGCACCAGGCTGCCCGGCCGGTCCACCAGCTTGGCGATGAATTTCAGCCGCCGGTTCCGGGCCACCAGGCCCTGCTCAATAATGCTCTGGATAAAGCTGACGTCAATATTGCCGCCGGAGAGGACGCAGACCACGTTCTTGCCCTCCACATCCAGCTTGCCGCCCAGCACCGCCGCCAGGGGCGTGGCACCGGCCGGCTCCACGATCTGCTTGCAGCGCTCCATCAGCAAAAGGATGGCGCTGGAAATCTCCTTGTCGGATACGGTGACTACCCCGTCGGCATACTGGTTGATGAGTTCCACCGTGATATCTCCTGGCACCTTCACGGCGATGCCGTCGGCAATGGTGGAGACGGTTTCGGTGGTCACCAGCTGCTTTTCCCGGAAGCTGCGGGCGATGGCGTTGGCCCCCTCGGCCTGGACACCATAGACCTTCACCCGGGGATTGAGCTGCTTGACGGCGGAGGCCACGCCTGCCAGCAATCCGCCGCCACCGGCGGGAACCACGATCATATCCACGGTGGGCAGGTCGCCCAGAATCTCCACCCCCAGGGTGCCCTGACCGGCGATGACCTCCGGGTCGTTATAGGGGTGCAGGAAGGTGGCGCCTTCGCTGTCACAAATCTCCCTGGCCCGGGTATAGGCTGCGTCATAGCAGTCCCCGGCCAGCACCACCTTGGCGCCATAGCCCTCGGTGGCCTGGACCTTGGCGATGGGGGCGGCCTGGGGCATGACAATGGTGGCGGGGATGCCGAACTTCTTGGCGGCATAGGCCACGCCCTGGGCGTGGTTGCCGGCGGAGGAAGCTACCACGGAGCTGACCTCACCCCGCTCCACCAGGGCGGCGATCTTGTTGCTGGCGCCCCGAATTTTGAAGGAGCCGGTCTTTTGCCGGTTTTCACATTTGAGATAGATGTTGCCGCCGGTCATGGCGGAAAAGGTGGAGGACAGATCCAGCTCCGTATGGTGGAGGATGGGCTTGAGCCTTTCGGAGGCCCGCATGATATCTTTCAGCGCGATGTTCATAGCAGCATCTCCTGTCAGTTTGATAGTAAAATTTTACTCCATTTGCCCGCCGATTACAATACGGCCATAAAAATTTTTAGCTCCCCTTGGGAAGGGGAGCCTATGGGGCGTGAATCGTGAAGAAGAAAAACCGGCAAGCTTCCATCGAAGCTTGCCGGTTTTTGTAACATCCCAACACTTTAGATGCCGCCTGCTTCATCGGGAACGCGTGTATAAATCATGTTATTTTCTGTTGGGTACATCCAGAACCAGGTCGCTCACGGCAAAGCTGGCACAGGGGTGGATATAGCCATAGACCTTGTCAGCCTCACGGCGGCCATCCGTTTCAACCGGAACAAAGACCTGCCCGGAAACCAGGCGGCTCCGGCACCAACCGCATATCCCGCCGCGACAGCGGTTTGGCCCGACAATACCGGCACACTCAAAGACCACCAGAATGTTCTCATTGGCAGAGCAGGGGATGGTATATGTTCTCTTTGCCAACGGGCAAAGTCAGGTCAAAATGCTTGCCGCTGCGGGTGGTGCCGATACAGCGGTACAGCTCCGGGACAAGAAGCCAGTTGATGTTCAGCTTGTAATCCTCCATCATCAGCTTGCCGGTCATGCCCCACTCCTCGGGAGAGCCAATCGAGCAGAACTCATGCAGGGAGGCGTCAAACTCAAAACGGCCCCGCACAAAGCTGGATGAACAACCGCCGGGAAGATTGTGCTTTTCCAACAGAAGCACCTTCTTGCCTGCATTCGCAAGGGAAAGCGCCGCAGACAGACCGCCGGTACCGGCGCCAATCACCACGGCATCATATTTGCTCATAGCCATCACTCCTTCATGTTGGTTATAATATGTAGAAACATATCAGCGTTCAGGGACTGCAAAGTCCAGCACCTTTTCCGCAACTTCCACAGTGAAATGATTCTCATACAGTATTTCGCCATCCAGAGAATAGGCAAAGCCCTCCGGAGCTTCCACCTCCACCTTCCTGGCCTGACGGTATACCACAATGTCTTTCAGCTTCTCGTTGTCCAGATGCTGGCCGTTGGTGTAGGGCGTGAGAATCCTTACAAAGCGCACTTCTTCGCCGGGGTGTTCTTCCGTCCAGCGCTCTACAAAATGCGTGGCGTCACCTACCCCCTTGGTTACATACAGTTGGCAGGAGGCCTCATCAAGGGCCTGAATGGCGCTGCGGAGCTTTGCCACGTGGTTCCCGGCGCCGGCAAAGGGATTAACGATGAAAACAGTTTTCGTACTCTGCTCCTCTCTTCTGTATATTTTTTATATGCTTCAAATATGCTTCAAAGCATTAGAAGGGTCCGTTTTTCGAAAAAGCAGTTCAAAAAATGAACTTGGTTCAAATTTCACGGCAGGAGTCTATTGCATCAAAAGATGGATTTTGGTATAATACGAAAAACTAAATAAAATGATTGGTGCCTTTGCATTGCGCCCGGGCGCAAGGGCAAAGGGTAAAAGGGAAACAGGTGCAAATCCTGTACGATCTCGTCACTGTGATTGGGGAGAAGTATGCCATTGCGCGTCAGCGCGGCCACTGAGCAATTGGGAAGGCGGCATGCTTTGCAGATCCATCAGCCAGGAAACCTGCCACTCATTGGTACAGGGACAGGAAACTGCCCAGACCACGAGGAATTGGTTGTACTGAAAGCGGCTGCTCAGGCGGTCTTTTGCTGCGCTTTTTAAGAGTCTTTCCTCAAAGGGAAAGACTCTTTTTTCATTAACAGCAGAGGGCGCCGGGGCGGCTGACGGGGGAAACACCGGGCGAAGCTTGGGTGTTCTGTTTCTGTGCCTTGTATTTGCTGATGAGCAAAAAATAGAACCATCAGCGGCTCCGGAAAAGGGAGCCGGAATCAAAGGAGGAACAGAAAATGAAAAAAGCAAGTATCCTTTTGGCAGTGCTCCTGTTGGCGGGCCTTGTCCTGACGGGCTGCGGCGCTGCCCAGCCTGCCGCACCGCAGTTGGCTGCCGGCAGTGAGGAAACGGTGGAAGCAGCGGAAACCGTGGACGCGGATCGGGCAGCGGCAGACAATGTGGCAGCTCTGATCGATGCCATCTATGTGCAGCGGCGCACGGAGGAAACCGACGCCCAGTGCGCTGCGGCAAAGGAAGCCTGGGACGCCCTGACCGAGACGCAGAAAGCCATGGTGGAAGGCGAGAACGCCGACCCGGACTACTTCGGCCGGGACACCGGGGACGCTTCAAAGGATGATCCCCGCAACGGAGACAGCATCGGAGAAAACGAGATCCTGGTGGTCAGCTTCGGCACCTCCTTCAATGACAGCCGGGTGGCCGACATCAGGAGCATTGAAGACGCACTGCAGGCGGCCTTTCCCGATTGGGCTGTGCGCCGGGCCTTTACCGCCCAGATTATCATCAACCACATCCAGGCCCGGGATGGGGAGCGGATCGACAACATGGAGCAGGCCCTGGATCGGGCAGTGGCCAATGGGGTGAAGAACCTGGTGCTCCAGCCCACCCACCTGATGCACGGCGCGGAATATGACGAGATGATGGATACCCTGGAACAGTACCGGGATCGGTTTGAAACCGTCGCCGTTGCCGAGCCCTTGCTGGGCGAGGTGGGCAATGACGCCACCGTCATCAATGCCGATAAGGAGGCAGTGGCCCAGGCGTTGGTGGCCGAAGCCGTGAAGGCTGCCGGCTATGACAGCCGGGAGGCTGCGGAGGCGGAGGGCGTGGCCTTTGTGCTGCTGGGCCATGGCACGGCCCATGTGGCCAAGGTCAGCTACAGCCAGATGCAGAACCAGATGGAAAAGCTGAACTACAACAACGTTTTTATCGGCACCGTAGAGGGTGAGCCGGAGGAGACCGCCTGCGAGGCAGTGATCGAAAGTGTTCAGGCGGCCGGTTATCGGACCGTCATTCTGCGTCCGCTGATGGTGGTGGCCGGGGACCATGCCAACAACGACATGGCCGGCGAGGACGAGGACTCCTGGAGAAGCCAGTTCATTGCTGCCGGCTGCTTTGATGCGGTGACGGCCCAGATTGCCGGCCTTGGCGGCATTGAGGCAGTGCAGCAGCTGTATGTTGCGCATACGCAGGCGGCTATCGACGCCATGGGCACATAATTGATCCATCGGCTGCCCGGAAAGCAGAACGCCTTTTCCGGGCAGCTTTATTCAATGGAGGTGTTTTGGAATGCGAAAAACAATTACTTCTATTTTGACCTTTTCCCTGCTGATCTGCCTGCTGGCAGGTTGCGGCGGCCCGGAGCCTGCTTCCGTGCCGGCGTCCACAGCAGCACCAGCTGCGGCAAGCGCAGCACCGGAGACCCCGGCAGCGGATGCCCCTTCTGCGGCTCCCCTGCCGGACGGGGTTTACAGCGCGGAATTTGAGACGGACAGCAGCATGTTCCGCCCCAATGAGGCCTGCGACGGCAAAGGAATCTTAACGGTGCAGGACGGAAAAATGACCATCCATGTGAGCCTGCTGTCCAAAAAGATCCTGAATCTGTTTCCCGGTACGGCGGAGCAGGCCCAGCAGGAGGGGGCGGTCTGGCTGGAGCCTACGTTGGACACCGTCACCTACAGCGACGGCCTCAGCGAGGAGGTATACGGCTTTGATATTCCTGTTCCCGCCATCGGGGAGGACTTTGATCTGGCTCTGGTGGGTACAAAGGGCGCCTGGTACGACCACAAGGTCAGTGTCCAGAACCCGGAGCCGATGGAAGAAGAGGGGACTGACGTGCCGGCGGACGGCGCCTATACCTGCGCGGTGACCCTGGAGGGCGGCTCCGGCCGGGCCACGGTGGAGAGCCCCGCAGCGCTGCGGGTGGAGCAGGGGCAGATCTTCGCCACCCTTGTCTGGAGCAGCCCAAACTATGATTACATGCTGGTGGATGGCCAGCGGTATGAGCCGGTGAACACTGAGGGAAACGCCGTCTTTGAAATCCCGGTCAGCGGCTTTGACCGGCCTCTCCCGGTGGTGGCAGACACGGTGGCCATGAGCACCCCCCATGAGATCAGCTATACCCTGACCTTTGATTCCACCAGCCTCCGGGCTCAGGATGCATGAAAAGAATACGGAAGTGCCTTGCCGGCCTGCTGGCCCTTGCGCTGCTGCTGACAGGCTGCGCACCGGCATCAGAGACCGGGGACTGGAGCGGAATGACGCCGGTTTCCCGGCTGGAGCCGGAATACGCGCGGCAATTTTCCATCGACTATTACGAACAGGGCTATAAGCTTATCACCATAGAAAGCAGTGGCCATTACCTGGTGATCCCGGAAGACGGGGCAATCCCCGGAAATTTACCGGCTGACATCACCCCGCTGCGCCAGCCGCTGGACTGCATCTATCTGGTAGCCACCGCCGCCATGGATCTGTTCCGGGCGTTGGATGCCATCGGCAATATCCGCCTTTCCGGCACGGATGCCGCCGGATGGTATATCCCGGAGGCGGTGGCGGCGCTGGAGAGCGGCGATATGCTGTACGCCGGAAAGTACAGTGCCCCGGACTATGAGCGGATTCTGGCCGAAGGCTGTGACCTGGCAATAGAATCTACCATGATCTACCACAGCCCGGAGGTAAAGGAACAGCTGGAACGGCTGGGCATCCCGGTTCTGGTGGAGCGCTCCAGCTATGAGAGCGATCCGCTGGGCCGGATGGAATGGATCAAGCTGTATGGCGCGCTGCTGAACAGGGAGAGCCAGGCTCAGCAGCTTTTTGACCGGGCGCAGTCCACCCTGGCTTCGCTGCCAGATCAGCCGGACAGCGGAAAAACGGTGGCCTTCTTTTACATCAACTCCGTGGGAACGGTGAACGTGCGAAAAAGCGGGGACTATGTGGCAGAAATGATCCGCCTGGCCGGGGGGCGGTATGTGCCGGAAAATCTGGGGGATAACGGCAACTTTCTCTCCACTATGAACATGGATATGGAGAGCTTTTATGCTGCCGCCAAGGATGCGGACATTCTGATCTATAACAGCACCATCGACGGAGAACTGACACGCATGGATCAACTGCTGCAAAAAAGCAGCCTACTGGCGGATTTCAAAGCGGTACAGAGCGGGGACGTGTGGTGTACCGGGCGGAACATGTTTCAGGAGACCATGGGCCTTTGGGAAATGATTCTGGAACTCCATTCCGTCATCACGGAAGCCCAGCCCGGCAATCTCAGCTATCTGCACCGCCTGCAATAACAGGGGAGAGACAATATGAACGGGAAACGAATCGGCTTTTGCTATGGTCTGCTGCTTTTGCTGCTGGCGGTACTGCTGCTCTGGAGCGTCTGCACCGGAAGCACCGCCATGGGCCTTGCGGGCGTGCTGCGGGTTTTGCTGGGCGATGCCGCCGATAAAACGGCCTACGGCATCGTCTGGAATATCCGCCTGCCCCGGATTCTGGCCAGCGTGATCCTGGGCGGAGCCTTGGCTGTTTCCGGTTTCCTTTTGCAGACCTTTTTCGCAAATCCCATCGCCGGGCCCTTCGTGCTGGGGATCTCCTCCGGCGCCAAGCTGACCGTGGCCCTGACCATGATTCTGTTTTTGCAGCTGGGGCTGGTGATGCGCTCAGCGGTGCTGGTGCTGGCTGCTTTTATTGGGGCGCTGATGGCCATGGGCTTTATTCTGCTGCTCTCCCGCCGGGTGCGGAACATGTCCATGTTGGTGGTGGGCGGCGTGATGGTGGGCTATATCTGCTCCGCCATTACGGACTTTGCCATTACCTTTGCTGATGATGCCAACATTGTAAACCTGCATAACTGGGCCCAGGGCTCCTTCTCCGGCACCTCCTGGGCCAATGTGAGGGATATGGCTGCGCTGGTGTCGGTTCTGCTGGTACTGGCCTTTCTGCTGTCCAAGCCCATCGGAGCCTACCAGATGGGGGAGAGCTATGCCCAAAGCCTGGGGGTGAATGTGCGGCGCTTTCGCCTGGAGCTGATCCTGCTTTCCAGCCTGCTGTCCGCCTGCGTGACGGCCTTTGCCGGGCCTATCTCCTTCGTGGGGATCGCTGTACCTCACCTTGTCAAGGGCATGATGAAAACGGCAAAACCGTTGGTTGTAATGCCGGCTTGCTTTCTGGGCGGGGCGGTGTTCTGCCTGTTTTGCGACCTGCTGGCCCGCACCCTCTTTGCCCCTACGGAGCTGAACATCAGCTCCGTCACGGCGGTGTTCGGCGCACCGGTGGTCATCGCCCTGATGGTCAGCCGGAAGAACCGGCGTTTTCAGGGGGTGTAAGGATGGAGCCTTATCTGTATACGGCCCGCCTGGCGGTGGGCTATGGGGGCAAGCCCCTGATTGAAAACCTCTGCCTGCATGTCAGGCGGGGGGAGATTATGACCCTGATCGGCCCTAACGGTGCAGGGAAATCCACCATTCTGAAAACCCTGGCCCGTCAATTGGAACCTATGGCGGGGACGGTGTACCTGGACAAGCAGGCTCTGGGGCAGATGGCGGAAAAGGAGCTGGCGCAGCGGCTGGCCATTGTCACTACGGAGCGGATTGACCCGGAGCTGATGAGCTGCCGGGACCTTGTCAGCACCGGCCGCTACCCCTATACCGGGCGGCTGGGCCTGCTGCGGGCGGAGAATCGGGCCATTGTTGAAAACGCCCTGGCCCAGGTACACGCCGGGGAGCTGGCGGAGCTGCCCTTCGCCCAGGTCAGCGACGGCCAGCGCCAGCGGGTGCTGCTGGCCCGGGCACTGTGCCAGCAGCCGGATGTGATCTTGCTGGATGAGCCCACCTCCTTTCTGGACATCCACCACAAGCTGGAGCTGCTGGATATTCTGAAAACCCTGGTGCGGCAGCAACAGCTGGCGGTGGTGATGTCCCTGCATGAGCTGGATCTGGCCCAGCGGGTTTCCGATACCGTGGTTTGTGTGGAAAAAAGCGGGGCGCTGCGCATGGGGGCGCCGGAGCAGATCTTTACCGAGGAAAATATCCGTGCATTATATGGCCTGACAGAGGAAAGTTATAACCCGCTTTTTGGCTGTGCGGAGCTGCCGCCGGTACAGGGAGAAGCCCAAATTTTTGTCATCGGCGGCGGTGGCAGCGGCATCCCGGTCTACCGCAGGCTGCAGCGGCTGGGCATTCCCTTCGCCGCAGGCATTCTGCACCGGAACGACCTGGACTACCCTGTGGCCCGGACCCTGGCGGCAGAACTGGTGGAAGAGGCGGCCTATCAGCCCGTCACTGCCGAAACCTTGGCGCGGGCGCTGGCAGTGCTGGAGCGCTGCGGCAAGGCGGTCTGCACCCTTCCGGCCTTCGGCCCCCTGAATGAGGCAAACCGGCTGCTGTGGGAGACCGCCGGAAGAAGCGGAAAACAAACGGACTGGAACACAATATAAGCGAGGAGCAGCCCTATGGCTTTTGAAGTTTACATCCGCAGCGGGCAAAAGCAGCTGCGCTGCGGCTATACCACCGGCACCTGTGCCGCCCTGGCCGCATTGGGGGCAGCCCGGATGCTGCTGCAGGGAAGCTGCCCGGAGCATCTAAGCCTGGTGACGCCCAAGGGCATCCCGGTGACGGTGCAGCCCCTGCGCTGCACCGGGGATGAGGCTATGGCGGAATGCGCGGTGGTTAAGGACGCCGGAGACGACGCCGATGTGACCGACGGCATGGAAGTGGTGGCCCAGGTGCGCCCCATTCCCGGAGAGGAGATTGTGATCGACGGCGGGCCCGGCGTGGGCCGGGTGACCAAACCCGGCCTGGATCAGCCGGTGGGAAGCGCCGCCATCAACCATATACCCCGGCAGATGATCCGGCAGCAGGTGCAGGCGGTGCGGGAGGAATGCGGCTATGAGGGCGGGCTTTCCGTGGTAATCTCCCTGCCGGCGGGCGAAGCCCTGGCAAAGCGCAGCTTCAACCCCATGCTGGGGGTGGAAGGGGGCTTGTCTATTCTGGGAACCAGCGGCATTGTGGAGCCCATGAGCCAGCAGGCCATCGTGGACACCATCGCCCTGGAGCAGCGGCAGGCAGCCGCCGCCGGGGCAAAGCGGCTGATCCTGACGCCGGGCAATTATGGCTTGGATTTTCTGCGGGAGCAGGGCTGGCTGCCGCAGGGAATCCCGGTTGTGAAATGCTCCAACTTCATCGGCGACGCCTTGGATATCGCGGCCACCCTGGGCTTTGAAACCCTTCTGCTGGTGGGCCATATCGGCAAGCTGGTGAAGCTGGCGGGGGGCGTGATGAACACCCACTCCCGCTACGCGGACTGCCGGACGGAGCTGATCTGCGCCCATGCTGCGGTCTGCGGCGCCGGCCGGGAACTGTGCGCCCGGCTGCTCTCTGCCGCCACCACCGACGCCTGCCTTGCCCTTCTGGAGGAGGAGCAGCTGCGGGAGGCGGTGATGCAATCCCTGCTGGCGGCCATCCAGACCCATCTGGAGCGCCGTGTGAACGGAGCCTACCGGGTGGGGGCGCTGCTGTTTTCCAACCAATACGGGCTGCTGGGCCGGACGGATACCGCCGCGGAGATTCTGCGGCAATGGGAGGAGTAAAAAGCTATGGTACATTTTGTGGGTGCCGGCCCCGGTGCGCCGGATCTGATCACCCTGCGGGGGGCCGAACTGCTGCGTGCCGCTGACTGCATCATCTATGCCGGCAGCCTGGTGAACCCGGCGCTGCTGGGGCTGGCGAAAACGGACTGCGCCCTCTATAACAGCGCGGAGATGACCCTGGAGCAGGTGCTGGCGGTGATCCGCCGGCAGGAGAAACAGGGGAAGAACACCGTCCGCCTGCACACCGGGGACCCCTGCCTGTACGGCGCCATCCGGGAGCAGATGGATGCGCTGGATGCTCTGCACATCCCCTATCAGGATGTACCCGGGGTCTCCAGCTTTTGCGGCGCGGCGGCGGCGCTGAACGCGGAATACACCCTGCCGGGGGTCAGCCAGAGCGTGATCATCACCCGCCTTGCCGGGCGCACCCCGGTGCGGTCGGCGGAGAGCCTGGCAAGCCTTGCCCGGCATGGGGCCACCATGGTGATCTTTCTCTCCGCCGGGATGCTGGCGCAGGTGCAGACCGCCCTGCTGCAAGGGGCCTACACGCCGGACACGCCTGCGGCCATTGTGTATAAAGCCACCTGGCCGGAGGAGAAGATCGCCCGCTGCACCGTGGGCACCCTGGCGGAAAGCGGTGCGGCAGCGGGCATATGCAAGACCGCGCTGATCTTGGTGGGGGACTTCTTGAGCCCCGCCTATGAGCGCAGCAAGCTGTATGACCCGGCTTTTACCACCGGGTTCAGAAAGGGGAGCGGGGAATGAAGCTGACCTATCTGGCCTTTACGGAAAAAGGCGAGCAGCTGGCCGGCCGGCTGGCGGCGGCCCTGGGGGGGACTGCTCAGCGCTGCGGCGCTTGCTGTAGTCTGGAAGCCTGGACGGCGGCGCACTTCCCTCAAAATGACGGCCTGATCTACGTCGGGGCGGCGGGGATCGCCGTGCGGGCCATTGCGCCCCATCTGCAAAGCAAGGCCACCGACCCGGCGGTTGTGGTGGTGGATGAGTGCGCCCGGTACGCCATCCCCATCCTGTCCGGGCACCTGGGCGGGGCCAATGACCTGGCCCGTGCCATCGGCAGGGCCTGCGGCGCCCTTCCGGTTCTGACCACGGCCACGGATGTAAACGGCGTGTTCGCCGTGGACGAATGGGCAAAGCGGCAAAATTGCCGCATATTGAACCCGGAACGGATCAAAACCGTATCGGCCAAGCTCCTGGCAGGGTGCACCGTGACGGTACAAAGCGCCTGGCTCATTGCCGGGCAGCCGCCCCGGAATGTCCATCAGGGGGAGAACAGCGGCGCGGATGTGCTGCTGGAGCTTCGTCCCAGCCCGGGGGAGGCGCTTCATCTGGTGCCCCGGATTGCTGTGCTGGGCGTGGGCTGCAAAAAGAATGTTTCGTCCCAGGCGCTGGAAGATGCGCTGGCGGCGTTTCTGACCGGGGCAGGCATCTGCGAACAGGCAATCTCTGCCGTGGCCAGTATTGATTTGAAGAAAGAAGAACCGGGGCTGCTGGCCTTCTGCGCCGCCCATGGCTGGCCGCTGAGGACCTACCCGGCAGAGCAGCTGCGGGCAGTAGAGGGCCGGTTCACGCCTTCCGCTTTTGTGCAGGGCGTCACCGGTGTGGACAATGTGTGTGAGCGCAGCGCCGTGCTGGCCAGCGGCGGAACGCTGTGCCGGGGGAAGACCGCCGGGAACGGGGTCACCATGGCCCTGGCTCTGGCCCCCTATCAGCCCAATTGGAGGTGGCAGGATGAATAAAATTTACGTGGTGGGCATCGGCCCGGGAAAGCCTGCGTTTATGACCGCCCAGGCCCGGCAGGCCCTGGAAGAGGCGGAGGTGCTCTGCGGCTACACGGTGTATGTGGAGCTGATAGCGCCGCTGTTTCCCGGCAAAGAGACCTATACAACGCCCATGACCAAGGAGCTTGACCGCTGCCGCTGGGCGCTGCAAACCGCGGCGGCAGGTAAAACCGTGGCCCTGGTATGCAGCGGGGACGCGGGAGTGTACGGCATGGCCG
>CAMCCC010000021.1 GCA_945873205.1 uncultured bacterium | reverse complement strand
GGAGCTGCTGCGGCAGGATCTGCTGGATCTGGACGAGAAGCAGGATCTGCTCTCCGCCGCCCGGGAGTTCTATCTCATTGTCCGCCTGCGGGGCCGGCAGGAGTCAGATGTGTTCCGCTACCTCTCCACCGTTGAACGCACCATTAAAAACTGCGGCTTCAGCGTCCGCCGCTGCACGGAGGCGGACATCCGTCAGATGCTCAGCGTCTACTACGAGCAGGCAGCTCCCAGCCAGCAGGACGCGCCCCTCCCCCAGAAGCCCAAAAAGCTGCCCCTGCGGCGAAAGCGCCGGCGGCAGGCAGCGGTAGAAGCGGAAAAGGATTTCCTTGACCTGATCGCCCCCTCCATTCTCCGCTTCTATGAGGACTACTACATCTGCGGCAACACCTACCGCTGTGTCTGGGCTATCCGGGGCTATCCTACCCGCACAGAGGAGCAGGCTCTGCTGCGGCATCTGGGCGAGAAGGACGGGGTGACTCTGCGGCTGTACTGCAAGCGGCTGAGCCTGGCGGAGACC
The DNA here is from genome assembly GCA_945873205.1 of uncultured bacterium. Classification (GTDB taxonomy): domain Bacteria; phylum Bacillota; class Clostridia; order Oscillospirales; family Oscillospiraceae; genus Limivicinus. The sequence goes on along the minus strand of CAMCCC010000021.1, from coordinate 39,349 downwards.
AACAGCATCATGGACAACGCCACCAACAAGAACCGGATGAACAGCGCCAACCCCAACAACATGCAGTCTGCCATCACGGCGGGGAACAATCTGGAAGACCTGGCCCTGGTCATTGACCGGATGCAGAAAAGCAACGAGCGGCTGGTGCGCTGCACGGTGTACATTGAGCTGATCGCCGGAAGCTATGACGGGCTGCGGCGGCTGCAGAGCGACGTGCAGGCAGAGCTGACCCGCAGCAAGATCTCGGTGGATCACATCCTTTTACAGCAGCAGGAGGGCTTTTGCTGCGTAAACCCCGCAGGCTACAACGCACTGGGCAGCACCTTTGAGCGTGTCCTCCCGGCAAGTTCCGTTGCCAATCTCTTCCCCTTTAACTACTCCGGCAAAACCGACCCCCGGGGCTTCTACATCGGCAAAGACCGCTTCGGCACCAACCTGCTGGTGGACTTTGACCAGCGGGATGATGACAAGACCTCCGCCAACATCCTCATCCTGGGCAACTCCGGCCAGGGCAAGTCCCACCTGATGAAGCACCTGATCATCAATATCCTGGAATCCGGCAAGAGCGTGATCTCCCTGGACGCGGAGCATGAGCTGAAAGACCTGTGTCTGGCTCTGGGCGGCTGCTTCGTTGACCTGATGAGCGGAGAATACAAGATCAATGTGCTGGAGCCCAAGCTCTGGAACAGCAGCGACCAGGCATCGGAAGCGGACCTGCCCTGTACCCGCACGGTGCTGGCCCAGCACATTTCCTTCCTGAAGGACTTCTTCCGGGCCTACAAATACTTCCCCGATCCCCAGCTTGACACCCTGGAGATCATGCTGACAGAGCTCTACGCCCAGTGGGGCATTGGCGATGATACCGACCTCCACAGCCTGTCGCCGGAGCAGTTCCCCACCCTGGCCGACCTGCATGAACTGATGCAGCGGGAGCTGGAGAACTATGACGGCACCGCCCTCTATTCCAGAAAGCAGCTGAAGGATGTGAGTCTGGGGCTCAGTTCCCTGTGTGTGGGCACCGACTCCCAGTTCTTCAACGGCCACACCAATATAAGCTCTCACCGCTTCCTGGTCTTTGGTGTGGGCGGCCTGTCCAATGTGGCGCTCAGTGTGCGCAACGCCATGCTCTTCAACATCCTCTCCTTCCTGTCCAACAAGCTGCTGGTGGAGGGGAACACCGTGGCGGCGCTGGATGAGCTGCACATCTGGATGGAAAACCCGGTGGCGCTATCCTACATCCGCAACTGCCTCAAGCGGGTGCGCAAACGCAACTCCGCCCTGCTGATGGCCTCCCAGAATCTGGAGGACTTCAACCTGCCCAACATCCGGGAGATGACCAAGCCTCTGTTCTCCATCCCGCCCCATCAGTTTCTGTTCAGTCCCGGCTCCATCGCGGATGAGTCCTACCGGGATATGCTGCAGCTGGAACCCTCGGAGTTTGCGCTCATCAAGCAGGGGCACCGCGGGGTCTGCCTGTATAAGTGCGGCAACGACCGCTACCTGCTGGATGTGAAGACGCCCCCGTACAAGCAGGCCCTCTTCGGCCAGGTGGGCGGGCAATGAATGCCCATCTGGCCAGGCTGGCCCTCTCTGTTCTGGGCAGCGAGAATGGGCGAAAGGCCCTTGCCTGGGTGCTGCCCTTGTGCTCGCTCCCCTGCTTCTGCTGGTCTCGGTCATCGCCTGTCTGGCATCCGGGGAGGCCCAGCACAACAAAGGCACGGTGGAAGTCTGCTTCTACGGGGCGGAGCTTTCAGAGAAGACTCCTGCCGAATACCGGGAGCATATCCGGGAGATGCGCCAGGCCTTTTTCCTTCTGGATTCCTCAGTTGCCTCTGTAAACAGTCGGGCGGAGTCCGGCGGCCTTGACCCCATCATGGTCAAGGCCGTTTTCCTTGCCCTCTGCTTTGGGGAGGATGCACCCAGCCGCCGGGCTGCCGGGCGCTTTGTGAACTGCTTCTACACCGAGACGGAGCAGATCCGTCTGGTGGAGCAGGCGGATGAGGACGGGAACATGATTACGGTGGAAGAGCGCTATACCGTGATCTCGCCCCTGTCTCTGTCCACCGCCTGCGTCAATCTCTCCGCCCTGCTGGGCCGGGAGATCACGGAGAGTGACCGGAAGAACATCCATCACATCTACACCATGGTGGCCGGCAGCATGGGCGATGTGAACTACGATGGGCAGTACAGCGTCAGCGGCGGGCACAGCGAGGACATGGCGGGTCTGGTGCTGACGGACGGCAGCAAGACCGCCGCTGACCTGGTGCGCTACGCCCGCAACGCCTACGAATCCGGCTGGGGCTATGTGTGGGGCACCTTCGGCAATGTATTGACGGAGGAGGCCTTCGCTGCCAAGCTCAACCAGTATCCGGAGGGTGTGGGGAACTATGCCGACTTCATCCGCGCCAACTGGCTGGGACGGCGGACGGTGGACTGCGCCGGGCTCATCAAGAGCTACTGCTGGTATGACGCCCAGACGCAGGCCATCACCTATGCCGCCAACGGGATGCCGGATCTCAGCGCCAACCAGTTCTACTACACGGCGGCAGAGTCCGGCCCCATCGGTACCATCCCGGAGATCCCCGGCCTTGCCGTATGGCATGACGGGCACATTGGGGTCTACATCGGCGGCGGCGAAGTAATCGAGGCCATGGGCACCCGCTACGGCGTGGTCAAGACCCAGCTGGCGGGCCGGGGCTGGACCCACTGGCTGAAAATCCCCGGAATTAACTACGACTAAAAGGAGGAAAGCATATGGACAAAACCAGTCTCAGCATCAGCATGGACACGGAGCGCCTGGACGCTCTGAACTACTACCTGCTGAAAGAGAAAACCAGCTCCCTGCAAAAGGAGCTGGGGCGCATGGTGGAGGAGCTTTACGAGAAGACAGTTCCCCCCGATGTGCGTGACTACATCGATAGCCGCGGCAAGAAGGCCGCGCCGCCCAAGCCGAAGGTCAAGCCTCCGGCCAAACCGGCGGCAACCAAGCCTGCCCCCGTGGAGGCCAGCTCATGAGCAGCCAGAGGGAGATTTCACTCTACGGAGCTGTGAGGGAGCTACGCAGCAGGAGAAACACCCGGGGTCGTGGCGGCCCCGGCAGAGCCACTTCTGCCCGCAGTGCGGACAGTTTCCGGCAAGAAACAATACGGCTATCTGAAAAAGGGACTTGAAGCAGCTGGTGGATCGGGTTGTGGACGAGCTGGAAAAGCAGCCGGATGTCCGGCAGTTCTACGGGGAGTGGAACGCTTTGCGGGATCAGCTGGAGAGCTACTACAAAGACAGCCCCCGGGAGCATCTGCCCCGGTCCAAGCAGAAGGAGTTTCGTGCCATCAAGAATCTGGTCATCCGGGAAGCGCTGAGTCTGAACCTTGGGCAGTTGGAAGAGGGGTACTCCCCTGCTCCGCCGGAACCCAGGCCGGAGCTTGCCTCTTGCACCCTCCGGCTGCTGCACCATCTCAGCCGGGTGTTTCGGGAAAACGCCATTGCCCCTGCCAATCCACAGGGCATTCGCATCGACTCCCGCCGCCGGAAAAAGCTGATGGAGAAACGCATTGCCCTGGGCCACAAACCCAATGACCATGAGCAGCAGGCACAGGTATAGCTTTATTTTTCCGGCCATTTGTGATATACTGTTTCCAGAGGTGATACCATTGGAAGCAAAGCATATGGATAGACGGCTGGCGGCGGTAAAAACCGCGGACGCAATCAACGCTATTGAGGGTGCGCCGGTGTCCGATTATGCCAAGACCCTGTCTGCCGCCTGGGCCAGAGGAGAGCTGACCGGGGATCAGATGAAATCTGCCCTTCTCGCTTCTCACAGAAAGATGGCCGGGCTGGAGTCCCGCCATGTCTGATATCTATCTGTACGACGATGTCCCCGTTCTCAGAAACATTCTGGGAATTAAGGACAACAAGGTTTTGGATCTGGTGGAAGCGGAACAGTCCCGGGCCAACATGATGTTGTTGTATGAGCAGGGCTTTGAAGATTTTTCCCCTCGTGGCCTTTGCTCCATTCATCGGTTTCTCTTCGGAGATATTTATGAGTGGGCCGGGGAGTATCGGATCATCAACATTGAAAAGAGAGAACGGCTCTTAGCGGGAAGAAGCGTATGGTACAGCAATGACGAAGACATTGAGAAAGATCTATGCACCGCATTTGACCAGATAAATGAGCAGCAGTGGTCTTCTCTTTCTCGGGAAGAATTTGTTTCCATGCTGGTCAGGTGCTTTTCCCGCATCTGGCAAGTGCATCCGTTCCGGGAAGGGAATACCCGTACCGTTGTTATGCTGATGACTTTCTTTGTGGAAAGCCATGGCTACTACATGGATCAGGAACTGATGGCCGCCAGCGCAGGCTATGTGAGAGATTCTTTCGTCATGGCATCTCTGGATCAGTTTTCAGAATACGAGCACCTGGAAAAGATTCTTCTGGATGCGGTATGTGAAGAGCCGGTCAGCTATGACATTGCTTCTCTGACTCCGGAGAAGCAGCCCCAACGCCAAGAGGTATACCAGAAATACCGGTACGAGAACTACACGCCGGAACCCCATTACAAACGAGAAGACGATTAGAAGGCAGAGAGCGTTTGCTCTTTGCCTTTTTTGCTCTCATCAATCGACAGAACCCAAAATGGAGGTGTTTCCAACTGAATACATTCCCTTCACGCTAGAACAGCGGGAAAAAGCCGTTGCGACAGACCTGGAAGAGTTCCTTCGCCGCCGTGGGGAGAAGCTGCTCCCCGCCGGCAGGGACAAGCGGCTGGCCAATGACCACAGCGTCACCATCCGGGGCAACCAGTGGTTCGACCATGGGGCAGAAACTGGCGGCAGGGCCATCAGCTTTGTGATGCGCTACTACGGGCTAGATTATCCCCAGGCGGTAGCGTTGCTGCTGGACGCTAAAGTCTCCCCTACTCCGGTTGACGAGCCTTCGAAAGCAGTCCTTACCCTGCCGGAAGCCAGCGGCAATATGCACCGGCTGTTTGCGTATCTGTGCAGCACCCGCAAAATATCTTCTTTGGTAGTTGCTGCCTTTGTCCGGGCGGGGCTCCTCTATGAGGAGGCTCGCTTTCACAACGCGGTGTTTGTGGGGCGGGATGACCGGGGCATCCCCCGCCATGGGCACCTGCACAGCACCGGTTCCCTGGGCCCTTCTTTCCGGCTGAACCTTCCAGGCAGCGACAGCCGGTACAGCTTTCACCATACAGGAACCGATGGGCGCCTCTATGTCTTTGAGGCGCCCATCGACTTGCTCTCTTTCATCACCCTGAACCCGGAGGGCTGGGAACAGCACAGCTACCTGGCCTGCTGCGGACTCAGCATGAAGCCGCTGCTGTTTCTGCTGGAGCAGCAGCCTGCACTGAATCAGGTTTTCCTCTGTCTGGACAACGACCCCGCCGGGGAGGCCGCCTGCCTGCGTATAGCAAAGGAACTGGAAACCCGGGGGCTTTCCGTCCGGCGGCTCCGCCCCTCAGCAAAAGACTGGAACGATGAACTTACCCGGCATCATTGAATTCTGGCGGGATCTGCTCTCCGGCCCCAATATGCGCTACCTGCCACTTCTGGGTCTGGGAGCGCTGGTCATAGTGCTGGTGCTGCTCTCCACAGCAGAGGGCAACTTTAAGCTCAGCGGCATCAAGAGCCAGACCGTGGGCGACGGCCAGTACGGCACGGCCCGCTGGGCCACGGAAGCGGAGATTCGCGCCGCCTACCATCGGGTTCCCTTTCAGGTGAGCCAGTGGCGGCAGAGCAAGAATCTCCCCAAGCAGCAGGGTCTTGTGCTGGGCAGCCGGGGCAAGGGAAGCGGCTCTCTGCTCTGGTGGACGCCGATGACGTCCACTGTCTCATGATCGGCGCTTCCGGCGTGGGCAAGACCGCTTTTTTCCTCTACCCCAACCTGGAATACGCCTGTGCCTGCGGCATGAGCTTTCTGGCTTTGGACACCAAGGGCGACCTGGCCAGGAACTACGGCACCATTGCCCGGAAGTATTACGGCTACAACGTGGCGGTCATCGACCTGCGCAACCCCAGTCACTCTGACGGGAACAATCTGCTGACCCTCATCAACCGCTATATGGACAGGGCGAAAACGGAGGAAGACGATCTGGTCAGCCGGGCCAAGGCGGAGAAGTACGCCAAGATTCTCTCCAAGACCATCATCAACCCCGGGGAGGATTCCGACCGGGGACAAAACGCCTATTTTTACGATGCGGCGGAAGGGCTGCTGACGGCGGTGATTCTGCTGCTGGCGGAATACCTGCCGCCGGAGAAGTGCGACGGCAGAGAGTGCCGGCACATTGTGTCGGTGTTCAAGCTGGTGCAGGAGCTGCTGTCCCCTGCCGGAACTGGGGATCGGAACCTGTTTCAGGTGCTGATGGACAAGCTGCCCTCCGATCACAAGGCCAAATGGTTTGCCGGGGCGGCGCTGAATGCCTCCGGGCAGGCCATGGCCTCCGTCATGTCCACGGTGCTCTCCCGGCTCAACGCCTTTCTGGACACGGAGCTGGAGCAGGTGCTGTGCTTTGACAGCCAACTGGACGCGGAGCGCTTCTCCTCGGAGAAGTCCGCCATCTTCCTCATCCTGCCGGAGGAGGACACAACCAAGAACTTCATGGCCGGACTTTTGATCCAGACCCTGGCCCGGGAGCTGTTTGCTCTGGCGGATGAGCACGGCGGCAAGCTGCCCCGGCGGGTGGTGTTCTTCTGTGATGAGCTGGGTACCATGCCTCCCTTTGACATTCTGCCCTTGTTCTCCGCCGGGCGCTCCCGGAAGCTGACGCTGGTGCCCATTATCCAGAGCCTTGCCCAGCTGGAGAAAAATTACGGCAAGGAGGGAGCGGAGATCATTGTGGACAACGTGCAGGACACCATCTTCGGCGGCTTTGCTCCCAACAGCCAGACGGCGGAGACCCTGTCCAAAGCCCTGGGCAGCCGGACAGTGCTCTCCGGCTCTGTCAGTCAGGGGAAGGACAACAGGAGCCAGAGCCTGCAGATGATGGAACGGGCACTGATGACCCCGGATGAGCTGAAAGCCATTCCCAAGGGACAGTTTGTCGTGATGAAGACCGGCACCCACCCCATGATGACCCGGCTGCGGCTGTTCCTGGACTGGGGCATTACTTTTGTGGAGCCTTACGTTGTGCCGGCCAGGGAGAACCGGACGGTGCACTATGCCGGCCGGGCGGAGCTGATGCGCAGCATTGCGGAAACCCAGCACAAAACGTTTCGTGGACAGAGCGGCAAGGAGCACATCAAGGTCTGATGAGCTATTTTGACAGCATCTACAGTGACCGCTCCCTGCCCCACCGGGCAAAGACCGTGTACATGTATCTCAAGGGCCGCTCCGCCTCCAAGGGCGTGTGCTGGCCCGGGATCAACACCATCGCCGCCGACCTGTCCCTCTCCCGCTCCACCGTCAAGCGGGCGCTGGCCGATCTGGAAAAGCACGGCTATTTGGAACGGGAGTCCCGCTACCGTGACAACGGCAGCCACACGTCGAATTTGTACCGTATCAAATAGGCCAGGCGCAGCTTCCCGCCAAGGGGAAGCTGCGCCTTGTTACTGGCCCCAGCCTGGGTTCATGATGGGTCGGGAAGAAGGTAGAAGTCTAACGATACGGTTAATACAGAGAGGAGAAAGTTAAGCGCATTGTCTCTCGCAAGAACTCTTATTGTATACAAAGGAGTTGTGAAGCCATACTGCTCCATAACTCCTTTGCTTCTCTATTCCATGGTACAGAAAAACCGCATCTTATGCAACTTTTTCTCAGTTAATATCCAGGTCGACTGTAACCTGGTAGAAGTCGGTGGGGTGGGAAATATATCGAGTAACATTGGCCTTGGAGATCATACTCATCTTCAGGAAAGAGCAGAACACCCATGCATTATCGTCCAGAATAACCTGCTGCATCTTGAGCGCCAGTTCAGCGCGCTTGGCCGGGTCAAACTCGGTGGCCATCTGTTTTTCCAGCTCCTCGATGGCATCGGAATGGTAGTGGCCTTTGTTCTTGGAGGAGCTGTCCAGACAGAAGGAGGTAAAGAAGTATTCCGGATCACCAATGCTGGCATTTACATTTGCAGAGGCATACACATCCCATGCGTTCATATCAGTGATAATGCTGTTGTGGTCAGCGGTAGAGTTGATATCCACTGCGATGCCAATTTCCTTCAAGGTGGCCTGCGCGGATTCAGCCAGCAGAGGCAGTTCCTGGCGGCTGGGATAGGTCAGCCATTTAATTTGGAGCTTCTTGCCATCCTTTTCGCGGATGCCGTCGCCGTCTGTGTCCACCCAGCCGGCATCCTCCAGAACCTTCCTTGCTCCTTCAGGATCGTAAGTTTCGGTGGTTACCTTGTCGCCGCCGAAGGCAAAGCCCGATGGGAATGCACCGTTGCCGGGATAGCCGTTGCCGTCCAGCAGAGTGGCCACAAAGCCTTCCTTGTCAATACCCATGGCAATGGCCTTGCGGACAGCGGGGTCGGAAGCCAGGGGGCTTTCATAGTTCATCCAGCAGAAGAAGGCGCGAGAGGTAGCAATCTGAGAGAATTGGAACTGGTCATTCTGGAACAGTGGATAGCTCTCATAGGCCATGCCGTAGGCAGCGTCAATCTCTCCAGCCTGAAGAGCCATAGCCAGGGTATTGCCGTCGGAAATGGTGCGAATCGTCAGCTCATCGATATGAGGAGTACCGTTCCAATAGTTTTCATTCTTGACCAGATTCAAATGGTCGCCGCTTTCACAGTCCACAGCGATGTAGGGGCCGGTGCCGGCAACAATGCCGCCGTCAAAACCCGCATCCACATCAATAATGCAGCCGTAGGGGTCGCAGAGGTAGTTGAGCAGAGCGGGGCGAGGCACACTGGTCTTGATGGTCAGAACCTGACCATCGGCCTCAATGGCATCGATCATCAGATCACCAGGGGCACGGTCATGGGTCTCAAGCAAATGCTCCAGACACTGCTTGACAGCAGCAGCGTCCATATCCCGGCCGCTGGAGAACTTGACACCGTCCTGCAGGGTGATGACCCAAGTCAGTTCATCCACATTTTCCCACTCCTTGGCAAGCCAGGGGGTCAGGGCCATCTCATCGTTGAGCTTGAACAGTGTCTCTCCCACGCCATAGCGGATACAGGCCCAACCAGCATAGTCGTTATGAGGGTTTACATCGGGCTCAGCATTCTCAGGGTTAAAGGTTGTATCGCCAATAACCATGGTCTTCTTGGTTACGGCGGCTTCGGCGTCGCTATTCTGGGTCTGGGAGCTGCCGCAGCCAGCCAGCAGGCCGACCATCAGGCACAGCGCAAGGAGAAGGGACAGTGCTTTTTTCATCTTTATTATCTTCCTTTCTTTTGATGTTTGACTGGGGTATCTCATGATAGGTCATTTCAACTGACCCAACATCTTACTTATACGCAGCAATGGTAAAAATGGGCGTCGGATTGTAAAACTCGTCTTTCTCAGGGTAGATACGCTTGTAAACGCTGGTATCCACAAGGATACGTTCAAAGCCCGCCTCTATCAGAAGCTGCACATCCCATTGTGGCCGTGGTTGCTGATAGGCAGAGAGCTCCATCGTAATGGAATCATTCTCAGCCATCAGCTCGGCGCTGACCTGCTTATGGGCGTGGTTAGATGGCAGTTCGATTTCCGCCGTTGCTTCCGCAGCCCCACAGTAGTCCGCATCGAAATTGATGAGCACACCGCCGGGCGCCAGTAGCTTGTACCACTCCTGATAGGCCCTGGCCAATCTCGGCAGAGTCCACGTAAGGTTCCGGCTAACCAACACGTCAAAGCTCTCCGGCTCAAGCTCCGGCGATTCTGCGTCCATGACCTGAAACTTGGCGTCCAACCCCAGAATGGCGGCAGTATGTTCCGCGCCATGGATCATCTCCGCTGTCAGGTCGATGCCTGTGGCGTCATGGCCTTCAGCCGCAAGCAGCAATGCAAAAAAGCCGGTACCGGTGCCCAAATCCAGAACACGCAGCGGATTGCCCTGGGGGAGATATTTTTTGAACTCCGCGAGCCAACGTTCTCTCTTTTCGCTCTCAAATTCCCGAATACGCTGATCCGCAAAGGATTCCGCCCGATGGGACCAGTAGTGGGTGATGCGATGCTTGATTCTTTCCATTTGCCATGCCTCTCCTTGTATCATGCGGCTTTTATTTGCTCCAATAAAAGCCGTGGCTCATGTTATAAAATGCTGTCGATCAGACGCTTGGTATAATCATCCTTCGGATTTTGAATCACATCGTCAGGTCTTCCCTGCTCTACGATGCTGCCCTTATACATGACAAGCACCCGGTCACAGAATTGCTGCACCAGAGCAATGTCATGGCAGATAAACAGATAGGACATGTGCAGTTCATCCTTGAGCATGGTCAGCAGCTCGAGAATCTCCTTCTGAATGGTCACATCCAGGGCGGAGGTCGCCTCATCCAGAACCAGCAACTCCGGCTTAATTGCAATTGCCCGGGCAATGGCTGCCCTCTGACACTGGCCGCCACTGACCTGATGGGGATAGCGGCCAGCAAACTCGGCGGGGAGACCACACATTTTTAGCAGCCTTGTCACATTCTGTTTCGACTCAGAGACAGACATTCCATTGTTGCGCAGGCTTTCTCCAATACTGTCACCCAGTTTGCGGCGAGGATCAAAAGAATCCGTTGGTGTCTGGAAGACCATCTGCATCTTACGGTAGACAGTCCGAAGTTCTTTTCCGTTGATGTGGGTAATATCCTCGCCCCGCAGGATAATGCTGCCCTCGGTAGCATCTAACAAGCGAGTAATCATGTTGACCAGCGTGGTCTTGCCGCTGCCGCTCTCGCCGATGATGCCCAGGCACTCGCCGGTCATTAGTTCAAAACTCACATTTTTCACGGCAGTGAAATCCGGCTGGCCTCGCCGGCTAAAGACTTTGGTGAGATTTTCCACTTTCAAGATCGGTTTCATCTCACATCCTCCTCAAACGCGGAACTGCCGCCATAAGCGTCCGGGTATATTCTTCTCTTGGGTTTTCCAGCACCTGCTTAGTCTCTCCGTACTCCACAACCGCCCCATCTTTCATGACAAGCACATTGTCAGCCATGGCCCCGATGACGCCGATATTGTGTGTCACCACTACAATGGCAGTACCGAATGTTTTTCGCACCAAGAGCATTTCTTCCACCACTTGTTTCTGCACGGAAACATCCAATGCGGAGGTCGGCTCATCCGCCAGGAGGATGCTGGGTTTAAGCAGCATGGCCGCGGCGATGCCCACGCGTTGCTGCATACCGCCGGAGAGTTCGAAGGGATAGCTTTGCAGAATGCGCTGGCCGTTTTCAAAGCCAAGCTTTTGCAGAAGGGATAGGGCCAGGGTCTGGAACTCCTTTTTGCTGATCTGTTCATGTTCGGTCATGCTCTCATAGAGCTGCCGACCTACTGTACGGATGGGGCAAAATGACGCGCCAGCGCTCTGGAAAATCATACCGATGGACTGACCGTTAATCTTTCTCAGCTCATTCTCTTTCAAATCCGGCAAACTTTTTCCATTATACCAAATGTCTCCGCGGGTGACCAAGCCGTTAGGCCCCAGCAAACCCATGGCGGCCTTGATAAGCGTAGACTTGCCGGAACCGCTTTCCCCAACGATGCCAAGGATCTCACCCTCGTTAAGGGTAAAGCTAACATCCCTCACGGCGGTTTTTCCGTTGTAGGCAATTTCCACATGGTCATATCTTAATATTTCAGCCATACCGCTCACCTCCCCCTGCTCTTCGGATCCGCATAGTCCCGAATGGTGTCACCCAGGAGGTTGAAGACCATAACGGAGATAAAGATGGCGAGGCCGGGGGCAAAGGTAACCCAGGGAACTGTGGTCAGCAGGCTCCGGGTATCACTCATCATGCTACCCCACTCGGCTATGGGGGGCTTTGCGCCAAGGCCGAGAAAGCTGAGTCCCGCCAGTTCCATCATCATGGTGCCGATATCCAGCATGGAAGTTACCAGAATGGGGCCAATGATGTTCGGTAAAATATGCTTGAAAATAATTTTTGCAGTGCTGTCTCCCGCCAGCTTCGCCGCTTTCAGATAGGTTGTCTCCTTCTGCGCCAGAGTCTGGCTCCTAGCAATGCGGGCATATTTGGGCCATGAGATGGCCGCTAGGGCAATAATGGCATTTTGCAGTCCGCCGCCTAAAACGCCGGCCACAGCCAACGCAAACACCAGGCCAGGAAAAGCCAGAAACATATCCGAAATGCGCATGAGCACCGTGTCGATCCATTTGCCGTGCCAGCCGCAGAACACGCCAATAACGGTGCCGATGACGGTGATGATTGCTACCAGAAGCAGCGTAGAGAAAATGCTCGTCCGGCTTCCTACAATAACGCGGGAGAGCATGTCCCGTCCATAGCGGTCGGTACCGAAAATATGTTCCGCTGATGGCGCCGCCTTGGCGTTGGACAGGTCTTGCAGGTATGGGTCATATGGACAGAGGTGCTCTGCAAACAGGGAGCAGGCAACGAGGAGCAGGGCAAGCGTACCAAAAATGATCAGGCGGGTCTTGACTGTATCCCGACAGATCTTCTGGATACGAACAGTAGTCTCACTCATTCAGCACTCACCCCCAGTCGGATGCGCGGGTCAAGGGCATGATACAGCAGATCGGTAATCAGGTTGACCACCACATAGATGATCGCCATCCAGACCACATATGCCTGAATCAGTGGATAATCGCGCATGGTAATTGCATCCACTGCCAGCTTACCCACACCATCCCACATGAAAATGCTCTCTATGATGGCAGTTCCCCCCAGCAAACTGCCGATGGAAAGGGCCAGCAGTGTCACAATCGTAAGCATGGAGGACTTGATGACGCTCTTCCAGAGAATCACATTGTTGCGCACCCCTCTGGCTTTGGCGCCGGTAACATAGTCTTTGTTCAGTTCCTCCAGAATAGTTGCCCGCACCTGTCGCATGTACTTGGCTGACATGGCGATGGCCAACGTCAGGGTGGGCATCAGTGCGCTGCGAATCGTGGTGCCGTTGGAGATGACAGGCAGTAGCTTCCAGTGGATTGCCAGAAGCTCCATCAGCAGCAGTGCAACGAAGAAGTTGGGCAGAGAGTTGCCGATGAAGCTGAAAAAGCGGAGAACATAGTCGATCAAGGCCAGCGAAATACGTTCCCAACCATTTTTTGCCTCCCCGCAACGATTATAGGAATAGGCCGCCAGGACGCCAAGCGGAATGGAAATAACGATGGTCAGAGCAATCGACAGCGCTGTCAGCAGCAGGGTGGCCGGCAACTTGCGGACAAAGGTCTGAAATACATCCCGGCCGGAGATGAAGCTCACACCCATATCGCCGGTAAGCATCCCGCCCAACCAGCTGAAATACTGCACCAGGAAGGGCTTATCCAGCCCCAGCTCCGCCTTTGCCGCATCGATGACATCTTGACTCACAGCAGCGCCTGCATTGGCGTACAGTTCCTCCACTGCGTCGCTGCCTGCCAGACGCATCATGGCAAAAGAAAGAAACGTGATCCCAATCAGAACCGGGATTAGTTGTAAAAATCTCTGCAGAATATACTTTCTCACATTGCTATCCCCATTGTATGTAATCGCAGTTTACTTAATTGATGAGATGATTATAGGGCACAAATTAAGGCATTGTAAGCCCCCCAGGGGGATGTTTTTTTCATATTCACAAAATAAAATCATGTTCATATGTAGGATGTTCTGGGCGCTGGGTGCGGTATACATTTCTCAAAACATGTATGGCACGTCAAAAGGCATCCCCCCCAGGGGCTTGTGGTTATGAAAGAAACGTGCTACCTTTTGGGAGAGATTATAAATGGTAAGCTGAGGAGAATCCCATGCGCTATAAAAGCATCGCCGGGCATGAGTTGACCCCCGGCAAGACAATCAAAGACCATATCCATGTTCGGGGTACGGAATTACATGTCCCCCATGTACTGCTCTGCGGCGAACACCCCGGCCCCACACTGCTTATTTCCGCCGGAATCCATAACGCCGAGTATGTAGGCATTCAGGCGGCCATTGAGCTGAGTAATGAATTGGACGTGAAGGAGCTTCGCGGCAATGTGATCATTCTGCCGTTAGCAAACCGCTCCGGCTTCGAAAACCGCACCATGTCTATGGTCTATGAGGATGGAAAGAATCTCTACCGGGTTTTCCCTGGTGATGCGGAAGGCTCCGAAGCAGATCGATTGGCCCACACGCTTTTCGAAGTGTTCATCAAGAACGTGGATTTCTACATCGACCTGCACAGCGGCGACGGCTATGAAACGCTTGTTCCCTACGTCTACTACCTGGGTGATACATCCGCCGAGGAAAAAGCCAAAAAAATGGTGACCTGTGTGAATACAAAGTACTATGTCCGTTCTCGTTGCCGCACGGGTGGGGCCTACAATCTGGCATCAATTTACGGCATACCCAGCGTGCTGATTGAGCGTGGGCAACTGAGCTTGTTCAGCCGGGAGGAAATTGAGGCGGATAAGGCCGATGTACGAAACATTCTCCGCTACGCAGGCATCCTGTCAGGGGATTGGACGGAATACCCGAAACAACAGCTTCTGGAATACAGCAACGACGCCCCCTGCACCGGCTGCTGGTACCCGGAAAAGAAGGTTGGAGACTTCTTCCACAAGGGTGAAAAGCTTGGCGAGATCCGGGACTATTTCGGGCGCAGCCTTTTCACCGAATATGCGCCGGAGGACGGCGTGTTGCTACATCAATGCTCCTCGCTGAACATTATTGAGAAAGGGCCAATGGTGACCTACGGTGTCCTGCAAAACAATATTGAATGAAAATCGGGCCTACTGGGCCCAGCGTGCTCCTGGCTATTCCCAGGTTAATCAGAAAGAGCTTCGCACCGGTCAGCATACGGTCTGGAGGCATACTCTTAGTGAAAAGATCCTGGAACAGTTTCCCGGCAGATGCCTGGAAGAATTGCATGTGCTGGAGGCTGGCACCGGGCCGGGGTTTTTTGCCATCATTCTGGCTGAGCTCGGTTGCAATGTAACGGCCATCGATCTGACGCCAAATATGCTGGCCGAGGCAAAGAAAAATGCCGGCTCTTTGGCCAGCAAAATACGATTTATGGAGATGAACGCCGAGACACTGGACTTTACGGACGGGAGCTTTGATGTGATCGTCACCCGCAATCTCACATGGAATCTGCCTCACCCGGAGAATGCTTACCGAGAATGGGAACGTGTGCTGAAGCCCGGTGGGCTGCTTCTCAACTTTGATGCCAACTGGTACAACTATCTCTTTGATAAAAGCGCCCGGGACGCATACGATGAGGATCGCCGCAATACGGCAGAGCAGGGATTCAAGGATGAGAATGTAGGGGAAAACTTTGATGTGATGGAGGACATTGCACGCCGCATTCCCCTATCCCAGGTTTCTCGCCCCGCATGGGACCTTGAAGTGCTTTTGGGCTTGGGTTTGTCCGTAACTGTCGAAGAAGATATCTGGCAGCAAGTCTGGTCTGAGGAAGAAAAAGTCAGTTTTGCATCTACTCCTATGTTTCTGGTTAAGGCAGTTAAACTTGAACAGGGCAACGTTCTTCGGCAGATCTAGCAAATCTTTTACAAACGTTCAAATGGAAGTCAAAATCATACATTCTCCTAAAAAATATCTGAATTTCATCCCCCTGGGGGGCTTGAAGCGGTTATGAGAATATTATATCATTGCCCCATAACAAGCCATATGGAGGGGAGCTCATGCAGAAGCGGGAATACTTTGACAGTGTTGCAGAATACTGGGACAGTGACTATGAGAACAACATTGCTGCACGGATTGCGACTGCATTTATTTCTGGCATATCATACGGCTCCTATGTATTGGACGCCGGGTGTGGGGCAGGAGATATGTTTGCCCAGCTTCTGGAGACTGGGGCCAGCGAAATCATGGGCGTGGATATCTCTCCCCGGATGATTTCCTATGCGGAAACCAAAGCCGGATACGACCCAAGAGTCAGCCTTTGCTGCTGTGACTTGATGGAGTTCAATGAAGCCGGGTTTGACACTGCCATTATGTTTGATGCATACCAGTTTTTTACAGACCATTCTGCTCTCATTCAAAAAATACACTCCCTGATAAGACCTTCCGGAAGATTTACCGTTGCCTTTGGTGCAGGGAGGGAGCGAGTGAATATTTATTCGCAAATGGTTCCGGATGGACTGAGCGTGCAACTGAATCCTGTCCGAAAAGAATGCCTGCTGTGGGAACCTTATTTCTCCGTCGATATTCTCTGTGATACGCCGGACTTGTATTTGATTTCGGGAAGGGCGAGAAATCTTAAAAACGTGTAATGAATATCGCATCAAGCAGGGGTAGTTGAACTAAACACCCCTGCTCTTTTTTGGTTCAGCATGCCGCTGAGCGATAGAAGGCTTTCCGCAAGGCTGAATTTGTCCACCATCAGAGAAGAAGAGGCCGCGCAAACAAACGAGGTATCTGTTATGTCCAAGGCAGCTTTCACACCATACTGTGAGAGCATTTCACAGGTTTGATTGTTTGCAAAGGAGGGGGATGCAATGATAGATATATCAACCGGAAACTGATCAAGAAATGCCGGAAGGACAGCAAAGTCTTGGATTTCCATGCCTTGAACCTCTTTATCGTCGGCAAGGGGTAGGCGGTCAAAAACAGCAGCGAGACGCATGCCGCATTCGCAAAGACAATTCCCATCAAGAAGCAAGCGCCCCGGGCCAGTTGCACCCAAAAGGACGGCAGAAAGGCAACAGTCGATCCCCAGGACATGACGCAATGCACTCAATAAATAAGCCGGTTCATAGCCGACACAATTTTCTGCATAGATATTCTGTTGGTGTAAGTCACTCCTGACCCGGGCAGCAGAGATCCCCAGTTCTTGGGCGATACGAGCAGAGGAAATATAGTCCTCGCATTCATGCCTGAGTTTTTTGACAATCCAATAATATTGGGGAAGGCGCCGTATACTGGCAGGGATATTTCGATTGCTCATTTTGATCACTCGATCCGAATGTTTTTAATGTCATTGTATCAGCGCCGCAGAAGATCTGTAAGCCCCCCGGGGGGATATAAATTCATTTTCTGAAAAAATAATGAAAAAATATCCCCCTGGGGGGCTTGTAGGCAATTTATGTCAATGCTATCATGTAAACAGCTTAAATGCTTTAGGTCTTTCAAGCAGTACGGGGGTGTGCGGTAAGCAGGCACATCCCCGTGTTGTATATATTGCGTGTGGAGTGATGGCTGTGTTTACACTTGAAACGGTGGCAACTGAATGGCAGGAAGCCGTCCGGCCCGGAGATCGATGGGAACGTATGGAGCAGGCGCAGAGATGGAATGATTATTATTCCTATCTGGCCAGACAGCAGAGCAAGATGGCGTATAAACAGGATTCCAAGACGGAGCATCTGATACGCTATATGCTCCGAGAGGACATTCTGCGCACCAGCGACCGGGTTCTGGACATTGGTTCCGGCATGGGCGGATACAGTCTCGCACTTGCCAAACACTGTGAACAGGTGACGGCCCTGGATGCCAATGAGGATTGCTTGTCTGTACTCAAGCGGAGAGCAGAGCAGGCAGGGATCAAGGGGATCAGATGCGTCCCGCTTTTCTGGGAGCAGCTGGACACCGAAACCCGGCATAAGAAATACGACTTATGCTTCAGTGCCATGTGCCCGGCAATCTGCAACGTGCAGGAGTTGGAGCGAATGGAAGCGCTTAGCCGCCGTACTGCCTGTCTTGTAGCCGTGGCCCGAGGTTCTTATGAAAAACATCGCAGGGAGATGATGCGCCTGCTGGGAATCAAGCCATCAGGAATGACGACCGAGGCGCTCTTTTACTATAATGTGCTCTACATGATGGGGCGGCAGCCAAGCGTAAAATGCTGGACTGATCGTTTTGAATATTCCATGTCCGCAGAGGAAGTATTGGATCGCTACCCACGGTATTTTAAAATTTTTGGCATAGAGGAGTCACGTTCCGTTCCCTTCCTCGAAAGCTATCTGGAAGCCAACGCCATAGACGGTGTTCTTCCGGAAGAATGCCAGATGAATATGGCTATGATCTATTGGCGTGTCCCAGATCTGGAGAACGAATAGAATGAAACGGACTTTTTGAAAATTTTATCCCCCTGGGGGGCTTGTAGAGGCATCAGAGCGTGCCTATAATGAAGTCAGCAAGTGGATCTGCGTGAAGGATCCAAAAGAAAATGAGAGGAGTTTTTTTATGGCATGTTTCCTGGTTCCGGCTGCAGAAGCAGTCGTTGTCACCGCTGTGGCATGTGGTCTCAAGGCAAAGGAGAAGAAGGCGCAGTCCCTGAACAGTAGTCTTGCAAGTGATGCTACTGAGGTGGTTGAAGAAGTAAAGGTGGCCCTCTCCACCAAGCTGATGTGGCTGGCCAATCTTCTCTGGGGCGGCTGCTTGCTGCTCTGCTTCGAGCATATCTGGCATGGTGAAGTTGTCCCATGGTTCCCATTCCTGACGGCTGCAGCCGATCCTGCTGAAGCGGCAGTCATGCTCTCTGAAATGCGTTCGGTAGGCGGTATTATGGCCATTGAGGTAACCTTGGTCTGGGTACTCATCGTTGTGGCAGTCAACCACATTCTCAAGAAGAAGACACCTGTTGCAGCCGCGGTATAAGGAGGATTACCTATGACATTGCTTGTGACTGTGTTCGCTGCCATTATTTGCACCGTTATCTGGTACAAAGGCAATCACAGCGAACTGAAGTTAGGTACCCTGTGCTGGATATACTGGGGTGCCTCCCTCATGTGGTTCATTGATGCATGCTTCGAATATGCGGAACTGCAGGCAGAGTTCTTTACACCTGCCCCGGTCGATATGCTTAACGATGCTTATCTGGGCTTGTCCGTTGTGGCTCTAGGCTTGATTGTATGGCTAGTGATTCTGCTGATCAAGGATCCTAAGGGAACCGTAAAGGCCGCCCTGGCCAAGAAGAACTGATCTTGTAATTCACGTTTTTCACTAACATACAAGCAGCAGTCACACACAGTGGTGCCGCTTGTGTGTTAATAGAAGTGTGAAACGCATATAGAAAAACCCCATTTGCTTCATTTATGTGCAAATGGGGTTTTTTCCTATATCTGTTCGTCAAGAGAAATAGATAGCTTCGCAGTTTAGATCTTATCGAGGCAGAATCTTCGGCCAAAGCGGTTTATGGAGCTGGGGGCTTCCACAATACTAGTGCACAGGCCCTCACAATCTTCTATTTCCAAACCATACAGTCTCTTTATTCCCAGACTCATCAGCTCGGCGCACAAAGTAACAGATGGCCCCGTCAGTATGATCTGTGAGTTTTGGGACAAAGTGAGAAGCCTGGGCATGGTTTTATTGATTGCTGCGCTGCCGGTGATCACAACGATATCACATTGTGGCAGTAGATATTCGCATGCCGAATCAGGATAATCGCCCGGCTTTGGCTCTCTTTCCAGTATGTAGCATTTCCCCGCCTTTTCCAGCAGCTGCTGGCTTATCCCGCTGTGGTTAACAAGATGGCCCACAAGACCAATTGTCTTCCCTGAAATATCCAGGCCATCGAGTGCTCCTGAAAAACTCATCCCTGTGCAGAGCGTTTCCGTCCGTTCCCGGGTGTTATAGTATGCGTTTACGACAGCCATACCCTCGCTGGCTTCCTCCATATTCCAGGACATTACCGCATATGCGGCTTGAGATATCTTCATGCCAACGAGGGATGGGAACATACGGCTGACAGTTTCCCCTTCGGTATGCATCGCAACTCCCACATTCCCATTGCTCAATATAGCAGCTGTCCATGCATAACCACGGACAATATCTATAACCCTGTCATCGCTGTCTATTCCTCTGAACAAGAGCTCATAATACTTGGTATTCATTGTTCCTCCTGGCATTATCTCAATCCTCTGTCTGTTTTCACGGTCTACTTCGGTTAATTCATTATAACACCATCCAACAAAAAAATAAGCCCCCCTAGGGGTTATAAAGCCCACCCTCCTCAGCAGAGTGAAAATGGGGATCCACTCTAACGCTGATATCGAAGCTAAAAATAAATAGCTCCCTTTTTTCGATACAAAAAATATGTAAAAATAGGAATAGCGCATAATTTGACAAGTTGTGTGTTGTCTCTATTAGTGAAACGGAAGCCAGCCAGAGAAAAAAGCTCTGACTGGCATATGACCACGTCCAGAACCATCGTAGCCAGAAGAGCCGAAAGGTCTTTTGGCTATGGTGGTTTTTTTGCGCTGCCGCTCCTCTCCTCTTCTGAGATTTTTGACTTTTCAAAAATTCAGAAGAATTGGAGGATCCGCCATGTCACGGCGTAAGACAAAAGCTGAAAATATCAAAAATCCAGAGCATTATTTCAATAGCATGATAAAAAAGGAGCTTGAACGGGATAAAAATAAAACTGCCAAGTACCACACTATGTTTCTCTCTTACGATGAAATTACGGATATGGATTCCATTCGGATGAATCGGGATATCCTGCTCCAACTGGCAGCCAAGCAAGGCAAAGAGCTGCACAGCGGAGAAGCCCCATGGCTGTCCTGGTTTGAAAGTTTTGAAAACGAAACCCTCTACTTTGCAGTCCTGGAATTGACGCAACGGCAAAAATTCATACTGTACCTGCGCTTTTATCTGGAGTATTCGCAGGAGCAAATTGGAGCGTTTCTGAACATCCCTCAACAGGCAGTATCAAGCAACATGCGCACCGCAATTAAAAAAATAAAAAAATATTTTGTTGGAGGTTGTGAAAAGCCTTGATTTTATCTCTACCTACAGTGAGGGGATATTTTCTCCTCACTGTCCCTTGAAAAGAGCATATCCGGCAGCTAAATAACTTCAGCAGAGAAATAAGCGATTCGGAGGGTGCGCCAAGACCACCTGTGCAGGGCCTTGCTCCTGCATCAAACGAACGGCAGCAAGGTGCCCAGCGGTTCAGCCCATCCCAAAGCAGCCATGGCCGGCTGTTTCGCCATGATCTTCTCTGCCTACAATGGTACCCCTGCTCAGCCTCAGCCTTCACGCAAAGGGAGCAGCTCGGAGAGATCCTCGGAGGGGTGAGATTCCCGGAGTGCGTTGCCAAACGCAGTTTAGCTGTTCGCCCACGCCTGGGGAAGTTGTGTCAAATACGGGCAAACCAGTAAGACAATTTGAAAAGTCTTGATATCAGAAGTCATGGAGGCCACCTTCCGGGCGGCCTCTATTTTTGTGGTATCAAAACAATGTCTGGAAAGGAGGTTTCCTATGCTCGTCCAAAGCGAAGAGATTGACTATTGCGGGATCATTATCCTGCTGCGCCAGCTGGTTCAGGCCGGCAAATGCAGCCGTGCGGAAGCGAAGAACATCGCCCATAGGATTGCTGCGCAATCTGGCGCTACGCTCATTTTCCCCCTCTGATTTTTCATTACATATGCTGAATAGCTATTAAAGAACTCTTGTGATATGTTTGCTGTGAGAAAGGAAGTGAACTGACATGGCAGGGAAAACAATGACGGACGGAAGCATGGCCCTTCAGGAGAAGCGATGCAGGGTCATTACCATCGATGCCACAGAAAAGCCCCAGGACATTAAGCTGCGGGTGGCAGCCTACGCCCGTGTCAGCTCCGCCTCTGATGACCAGCTCAACTCCTTCGCCGCCCAGAACCGGTACTACACTGCCCTGATCTCCGGCAAGGAAAACTGGACAATGGTGGACATCTATGCGGACGAGGGCATCACCGGCACCTCGGTGGAAAAGCGGGAAGACTTCCAGCGCCTTCTGGCGGACTGCCGCCGGGGACTCATCGACCGGTTGCTGGTAAAATCCATCTCCCGCTTCGCCCGGAACACCAAGGAGTGTCTGGAAGCCCTCCGCGAACTGAAGCTGCTGGGCGTCAGCGTGTACTTTGAAAAAGAGAACATAGACACCGCCACCATGTCCGGCGAGATGATGACCGCCCTGTTCGCCTCCTTTGCCCAGGCAGAAAGCGAGTCTATTTCCGGCAATATGCGGTGGAGCTATCAAAAACGGATGCAAAGAGGAACCTATATCCCCTCAAAGCTCCCATATGGATATATGCTACAAGATCACTCAATCCAAATTGTACCGAATCAAGCTGTTGTCATTCAGCGGATTTTTAGTGAATACCTTGCGGGAAAGAGCACAGAACGAATAGCAGCCGATTTGTGCAAAGACAATATACCTTGTAAATCTGGGAAAGTTGCCTGGGACTCAACAGCAATTCGGTACATCATTACAAATGAGAAATATACAGGCAACTCCATCTGGCAAAAGTATTATTCAACCGATACACTTCCTTATAGATATCTAATAAACCGTGGTGAAAAGGATTCATATTATGCTCATGGGACACATGAAGGAATTATACCTTCGGAGGATTTCGAACGAGCTAATGCTTTGATGAAATCTCGCGCACAAAAAATCACATTAACACGCAATGATCCCTTAGCATTCCGAAAAAAGCTGCTTTGCAACAATTGTGGATCACTGTATCGCAGGAAAGTCGTGAGAGGTACTCCATATTGGGTCTGTATAGGGCACGATAAAAAGCGGCACGGCATTCAATGCGGGATAATGCCAATGGCAGAGGACGAAATCACGGAGGCCTTCCTTCGCCTCTACTACAAGCTCAAGCACCACGGGGAGCCGCTGCTCTCCCAAATGCTCACCGAGCTTCAGACTATCCGCAACCGCCGGATGCTCTGGAGCCTGGATGTCATTGAAATGAACAAACAAATATCCGATCTCACCAGTCAGAATCAGATGCTGGCCAAGCTGAAACAGCAGGGCCTCATTGATCCTGACATTTTTATCGCCCAGCGCAATGAGCTGACCGAACAGCTCCGGGCCGCAAAATTGAAAAAGGAACGCCTTCTGGTCAGTGACGGCGATGACATCATCGACCAAACCCAGGAGCTGCTGGACATTCTGGAAGCCGGCCCGGATTTCCTTGACGCCTTCGATGCGGAGCTGTTCGGTGAACTCGTTGACAAGATCTTCGTGGACAACAATGAGCAGCTCCGGTTCCGCCTGAAGAACGGACTGGAGCTGACAGAAGCCATTGAAAGGACGGTACGCTGATGGGCAACCGAAAGCAGCCCTTTGGCTACCGGATGGAACTGGGCGTGATTGTCCGCCATCCGCAGGAAGCGGCGCTGGTGGAGCAGATCTTCCGGCAATACCTTTCCGGTTCTACCTACAATGCCCTGGTTGCGGAGCTTCGGAGCCAGCCGGTTCCGTATGACGAGGGTAAGGTCTGGAACAAGAACATGCTGGCCCGCATTCTGGAGGACAAGCGCTATACAGGAGAAAGCGGTTATCCGGCCATCATTCCAGCGGCAGCGCTGGCTAAGGCGTCAGAGAAACGCAGTGCCAAACAACGGCCCAGCCAGCAAACAGAGGAGCAGAAAGTCCTCCGCCGTCTCTGCGGCCACAGGGTCACAGGGCAGACGGAACGGCAGGTGCTGAACCTGCTCAACCGTCTCGCCGGAAAGCCGGAGAGAATCGCAATGCCCCACACCAAAGAAAGCCCGCAATCCAACCAATGGCAGTTGCAGCGGGAATTAGATGCTGTCATGGCCCAGCAGCCCATTGATGAAGAAGCCGCCCAAAAGCTGATCCTGTCCATCGCCGCAGCGCAGTACGGAGCCATCGGCAACGAGGAGTATGAAACTGCCCGTCTTCAGCGGGTATTCGCCCAAGCCCAGCCCATGACCCAGTTGGACGCTGAACTGCTGCAATCCACAGTATCAGCCATCTTCACCACCAGCAGCGGAGACTTGGCCATCCGCCTGAAAAACAATCAAGTCATAGGAGGGAGCCTGGAACAATGACGGAAACCCGGCCCAGAGTTATCACCATCCCTGCCAAGCCGGAAATTGCGCAACAGCATGCCATCCAGCTGCAGCTCCGGGTGGCAGCCTATTGCCGGGTGTCCACCGATGAAGAGGAGCAGCTCACCAGCTATGCGGCCCAGCAGACCTACTATACCGACAAGATCATGGCCAACAAGAACTGGACTATGGCCGGCATCTTTGCGGATGAGGGCATCACCGGCACCTCCGCCCGGAAGCGGCCGGAGTTCCTGCGGATGATCCGGCTGTGCAAGCAGAGGAAAATCGACATCATCCTGACCAAGTCCATCTCCCGCTTCTCTCGGAACACCGTAGACTGCCTGAACTATATCCGGGCACTGCGGGAATTGGGCATTGCCGTCATCTTCGAGAAGGAGAACATCAACACTCTGGAATCGGACAGTGAGATTCTCATTACCATGCTGGGAGCCTTCGCCCAGGCGGAGAGTGAAATCATCAGCGCCAATGTGCGCTGGGGCAAACGGCAGGCCATGCGGGAGGGCAAAGCCACCATCGCGTATAAAAAGCTGTATGCCTATGAAAAGGGCGAAGATGGCAAACCCAAGATCATCCCCGACCAGGCCCAGGTGGTGCGGTCCATCTACAGGCAGTATCTCTCCGGAGCCAGCCTCCGAATGATCAAGGACAGACTGGAAGCGGAGCACATCCCCAACGTGGCCGAGGGACCCCAGTGGACGCTCTCGGCAATCCGGAGCATCCTGACCAATGAAAAATACCGTGGGGATGTGCTGCTCCAGAAGACCTTCATCAGCGACTGCATCAGCCGCAAGGTCATCCGCAACACCGGCCAGCTCCCCATGTATCTGATAGAGAACCATCATGAGGGCATCGTGGATCACAAGACCTTTGACGCCGTACAGGCCGAGATGGCCCGGCGCAACGCAGGGAAGAGCCCTTCGAAGAAATATGCTCCCACCGGCAAATCTTCCTACACCAGCAAATACGCCCTTTCGGAGCGCCTGGTCTGCGGTGAGTGCGGCACCCTATACCGCCGCTGCACCTGGGCCAAACGGGGCAGAAAGCGGGTTGTTTGGCGCTGTGTCAGCCGTTTGGACTATGGAACGAAATACTGCCATGACTCCCCTACCCTGGACGAGGAACCGCTCCAAAGGGCGATTCTGGCCGCCATCAATTCTGCCATGAGCCGGAAAAGTGCCCTCATCCAGCAGATCACCAGCGCCATGGAACTGGAGCTGGCTCCCATCCCCGGTGAGAGCATGAGCCTGGCGGACATTGAACGCCGGCTGGAAGAACTGAGCAGTCAGACCCGGTCCTTGGTGGCGAAGGCCGCGCAAGCGGAGGACGCTTCCGATTACACAGCCCCGCTCAGAGCAATTATGGACGAGGCCGCCGCCCTGAAAGAACGGCGGGCTGTCATCGAGGAGCAGCGGAAAAATAACAGCCAGGCCATCCGGCGCATCGAAGATGCCGCCGACGCACTGGAGCAGGCATCCGCCCACATCACTCAGTGGGACGAACCCCTCATCCGCCAGCTGGTGGATACCGTAAAGGTGGTATCTGCAGATAAAATCATCGTCTACCTGCGTGGCGGAATAGAGATTGAGCAGGAGCTGGAAAAAACTAGATGACAATTACTCCGAAATTCAAGATGTTTGAATCAAACTTCGTTCCAGTATTTCTCCTTCCAAATTGCTGAAAAATAGGAACGAAAAACAGCAACCCTTACCTTCAGTGTTGGCACAATCTTGAGAACACAGCGTATCAGTGCTATAATCGGTGTAAGAAGAATTTTAAAGACGCAGAGGTGATCACTCATGATCTATGCCACAGGTGATACGCACGGCAGCTTTCAGCGCTTTCAAGTGGAAAACTTTCCTGAGCAGACCGGGATGACCCGAGATGACTACGTGATCATCTGCGGAGACTTCGGCGGTGTGTGGGACGGCAGCAAGAAGGAAAAGCGCAATCTGGACTGGCTGGAGAATCTGCCTTTTACCACTCTGTTCGTCAGCGGGAACCATGAGAATTTTGATCGTCTGGCCAGATACCCGGTGGAGGAATGGTGCGGCGGAAAGATCCAGCGTATCCGGCCCCATGTGATCCACCTGACGCGTGGGCAAGTATTTGAGTTGCAGGGCCATACCTTCTTCACCATGGGCGGTGCCAGCAGCCACGATATTGACTATGGCATTCTGGACCCCAAAGCAGAAGACTTTGAGGAGCAGTACTGGATGCTCCGGCGAATGGGTGTTCCCTTCCGGGTCAACCACCGCTCCTGGTGGCGGCAGGAGCTCCCCTCAGAGGCGGAGTACACAGAAGCCCAGTGCAGTTTGGAACGGGTAGACTACCAGGTGGATTACATCATTACCCACTGTGCCCCCAACAGCATTGAGGACATTGTGGGGGAAGGCGGGTATGTCCACGACCGCCTGACAGGATTTCTGGAAGAAGTGAAGGAGAAAGTCAGCTTTCATCAATGGCTGTTCGGTCACTACCACAAGAACAGCGTCATTGATGACCGCTTTGTTCTGCTCTGGGAGCAGATAATACGCGTGGTTTAATCCGGCAAAGAGAGGAGACGCACCAGATGAGCCAGAACGATCAAATTCAGCTTTTTGAGGACAAGCGCATCCGCACCGCTTGGGACGTGGAGAAGGAAGAATGGTACTTTTCTATTGTGGATGTGGTGGCCGTCCTGACAGACCAGCCCGATCAACGCCATGCAGCAAAGTACTGGAGCGTATTGAAGACCAGGCTAAAGCAAGAAGGCAGTGAACTGCCTACAAACTGTAGTCAGTTGAAAATGACGGCCGTTGATGGTAAACGCCGCCTGACCGATGTGGCTGATACCGAGCAGCTTCTCCGCATTATTCAGACTATTCCTTCACCCAAAGCCGAGCCTTTCAAACTCTGGCTGGCCCAAGTCGGTCGGGAACGCATTGAGGAAACCATTGACCCGGAGCTGACCATCGAGCGGGCACTGGAAACCTATTTGAAAAAGGGCTATACCCGTGAATGGATCAACCAGCGTCTTCAAGCAATTCAGGTACGCAAGGAACTGACCGATGAGTGGGATGCCCGGGGCGTGCAGAAGGGCATCGAATACGCAATTTTGACCGATGAGATCACGCGGGCCTGGTCCGGCATGAGCACACGGCAGTATAAGAATCTGAAGGGGCTGAAAAAGGAGAATCTCCGTGACAATATGACCACACTGGAGCTTGTCCTGAATATGCTGGCCGAGGCTACTACCACAGAGATTTCCAAGCAAAGGGTGCCCGAAACTTTTGCCGAGAACATGAAGGTCGCCCGCGAAGGCGGCGAAGCCGCTGGAGAAGCGCGCAGAGCCGTTGAAGCAAGAACCGGCGTACCGGTTATTACTTCGCAAAACGCTTCACAACTCAACCAGGTCATAACCGATTTGATTGAGGGGACTATTGCAGAACATAATTCCGAAGAAACGGAAAAATGACTCTATAAGCATGACTGATTTTGTAACGGTACGCTGGCATCTAAAGTTTTTCGATGTTGAATAACATCGCAACACTTTAGATGCCGTAGGCACAAAGCCTACGGCATCAAGCCTTTCCGGGTTTTTTGACCCGGATTTTTTATTGATAATTCAGACATAGTATTGGGCGGCAGGCACTGCATCCCTACCGTATGTTATCCCTGCCAGCCTCGGTTCGTGGGATTTATCATATCCGCAGCGGCATACAAAAGCGCATTGCATATGGCGGCAGCCACGGTGCTGCCGCCCTTTCGGCCTCTGGCCACAATGGCGGGAACCCGATGTTTTTCACATACAGCAAAGATCTTCTCTTTGCTGTCCACAACGTTCACGAAGCCGACAGGCACCCCGATCACCAGGGACGGCCGAAGCCCCTCCTCAATCAGTTCACAGAGGGCCAGCAGGGCGGTGGGTGCGTTTCCTACGGCAAAGACCGCCTCCGGGTGCAGCAGCGCCCCCTTCTTCACGCAGGCCACTGCCCGGGTGGTCCCCTGCTCCTTGGCGGCGGCAGCAATATCCGCATCCGCCACATAGCAGGCCGCCTCCACATGAAGGCGGCTTCGCGCCGGTTTGCTGATCCCGGCAAGGGCCATGTTGGTGTCCGTCAGGATGGGGACACCCCGGCCCAGGGCCGCCATGGCCTTCTCCACAGCATGTTCCGTAAAAATCAGATTCTCCACATAGTCGAAATCCGCGGTGGTATGGATTACCCGCCGGATCACATCGGCGTTCTCCGCCGGCAGCG
Source organism: uncultured bacterium (assembly GCA_945873205.1). GTDB lineage: Bacteria > Bacillota > Clostridia > Oscillospirales > Oscillospiraceae > Limivicinus. The sequence goes on along the minus strand of CAMCCC010000021.1, from coordinate 11,262 downwards.
CAATGCCTGCTTCTTCCAATTCCCGGGTAATAATTGCCATGCTGGTGCGCTCAATATCCGCTGGGAGGATGTGTTTTTCCATCAATATTCCACGCCCTTTCTCGCTCCGATACCCTGATTAAAGGGGTGCCTGTGGCAGCGCATTTCCGTGGAATAATCCGCCGCCTCCCGCATCCAGTCCGCCGGTTCCCGGCCGGTCAGCACCAGTTCCTGCTCCGCCGGCTTTTCCAGCACCGCCTGCTTAATCAGGCTTTCCTCCACCATATCCAGTTGGCAGGCCGCGCAGACCTCGTCCAGAATCAGCAAGTCCGCCGGCTCCCGCAGTGCCCGGCGCAGGTTCTCGGTCTGCATATCCCGGGTCTGCACTTTTTCCGCTTCGCTCATCTGATGCACGAATTTCTGCCCGGCCTTCCCCCGGTACACGGTGGCGCCCAGGCGGCGCAGCAGCGGGATTTCCCCGCTGTCTCCGCCCTTCAGGAACTGGACAAGCACCACCCGCTTTCCGTTGCCCAGGGCACGCAGGGCAAGGCCCATGGCCGCGGTGGTCTTTCCCTTGCCCTCGCCCCAGTATAGATGAATTAATCCCTGCTGCATTACGCTTATCTCCTTTCCAGGCCCATGATGCGGTAGATTTCCCTCATATCCAGCGCGGCGCGGACAGTCTGGGCCAAAAGGTCAAGCTGCCGCTCCTGATACTCCCTATGGGAAGCGGGCGCTGCCCCTTGGCAGGGGATTCCCTTGCGGCGGCACAGCCACTGGGCCAGCTTTTCCGTAAGCTCCCCGCGGTCAAACAGGCCGTGCAGATAGGTGCCGAACACGTTCCCACAGACGCAGCCCTCCGGCCGTCCATCATCCAGGCGGCAAAAGGGTTCTCCCTCTCCCCCGGTCGTTCCCATGTGGATCTCGTAGGCATCCAGTTTGGCACCATTCAGCGGTTCTGTCAAGGTTCTGGCCTGCACACGGGTGCGGGTCTTTTCGGCACAGAACACCGTGTCTACCGGCAGCAGGCTCATACCCCGCAGCCGGCCGCCGCCTTCGCAGCCAGTGGGGTCATCCAGCCAGCGGCCCAGCATCTGATAGCCGCCGCAGACGCCCAGGATGGGTGTGCCCCGGGCCGCCAGCTTCTGAATGGCCGCTTCCAGTCCCTTTTGCCGCAGCCACAGCAGGTCTGCCATGGTGCTCTTGGTGCCGGGGAGAATAACCAGATCCGGTTGGCCCAGCTCCGCCGCCGTCTGCACATAGCGTACACCTAAAGCCGGGTGACTCTCCAGAGGAGAGAAATCCGTGAAGTTGGATATGCGTGGCAGGCGGATCACCCCGATGTCAATGGGCTTGGGCGCTTCCTTCTGCTCCAGCCGGGGAGACAGGGAGTCCTCGTCGTCCAGGTCCACGTGCAAATAGGGAATTACCCCCAGCACCGGGATCTGGGTCTTTTCCTCCAGCATGGCAAGGCCGGGACGCAAAAGCGCCGGATCGCCACGGAATTTATTGATCAGCAGCCCTTTGATTCGCCGCTGCTCCTCCGGCTCCAACAAGGCTACCGTGCCGTACAGCTGGGCGAACACGCCGCCCCGGTCAATATCCCCCGCCAGGAGAACCGGCGCATCCACCAGCGCCGCCAGGCCCATGTTCACAATGTCATTGGCTTTCAGATTGATTTCCGCCGGGCTGCCGGCACCTTCGATGACGAGGATGTCGTTCTCTGCGGCAAGGCCCTCATAGGCAGCCAGAACAGCGGGGATCAGGCTGCTCTTCCTTTCATAATATTCCGCCGCCGGCATTTGCCCCCAAACCTGGCCGTTGACGATCACCTGGCTGCCGGTGTCGCTGCTGGGCTTGAGCAGGATGGGGTTCATGCGCACATCCGGCTCCCTGCCCGCCGCCTGAGCCTGCAGCACCTGGGCCCGGCCCATCTCCAGCCCCGCTTTGGTCACATAGCTGTTCAGGGCCATGTTCTGGCTTTTGAAGGGGGCAACCCGGTAGCCGTCCTGGGCAAAAATCCGGCACAGGGCCGCGCAGAGCAGGCTCTTCCCTGCCCCGGACATGGTGCCCTGAATCATGATATTGGCCGCTTTTTTCACAACAGCACCTCCCGGAGAGCTGCAACCAAGCGCTGATTTTCCTCATGGCTGCGCACCGCCACCCGGTACCAGCGGTCATCCAGGCCCGGGTAATTGGCGCAGCTGCGGATCAGGATGCCCCGCTGCCGCAGGAGCAGAGTCAGGGGCCGGGCGCAGGCAAACAGAAGATAATTCGCCTCGCCGGGGATTACCCGCAGGCCCAGCGCAGTCAGCTCCTGCGTCAGCCAGGGGCGCTCTGCCCCGATCAGGCGGCGCAACCGCTGCACATAGTCTGTTTCCCCCAGGGCGGCGATCCCCGCCGCCTGGGCCAGGGAGGACACCGCCCAGGGCTGGCCGGCCTTGGCCAGGGCTTCCAGCTGGGAGGCGTCCGCGCATAGGACATAACCCAGGCGCACCCCGGCCATGGCGTAGAGCTTGGTGAAGGCTTTCAAAATCAGCAGATTGGGGAAGCGTTCCAGCTCCCCTTTCAGGCTGTGGGCTTCCGGCGCATCCAAAAAATCGGTGAAGCACTCGTCCAGCACCAGCAAAGTCCCGCAGTCCCGGCACCGCGCCGCAACGCGGAGCAGCAGTTCCCGGGGGCTGGTCAGGCCGGTGGGATTGTTGGGCTGGCAGAGGAAGACCATGTCCACATCCGGGGTGATGGCCTGCAAAAAATCCGCCTCCAGCCGGAAGTCCCGCTCCTCTTTCAGCGCATACCGTATAATCTCACAGTCAACAGTCTCCAAGGCCGCCGCGTATTCCGCAAAGCTGGGGGCTGTCACCAGGGCTTTCCGGGGTTTCCGGGCCAGCACCGCCCGGAAAATCAGGTCGGCGGCCCCGTTGCCGCAGAGGATATACTCCGCAGGGACAGCTTCCTTCTGGGCAATGGCGGCGCGCAGAGCCCGGCAAAGGGGGTCAGGATACCGGTCGGCCTGGGCCGCAGCCTGTTCGATGGCGCGGCGCACCCCGTCCGGCACCCCCAGAGGGCTCACATTGGCAGAGAAATCCAGGGGCATGGCGCCGTACTCCGCCGCGAACCCGGCCCAGTCACCGCCATGCACCAGTGTTGTTTTTTCTTCCATCCCATTCACCTCACAATTTGTACCGCCAGGCGCAGCGCCAGACCCAGGCACAGGGCCAGGACGCTGGCCGCATACATGGTTCGGTTTGCCCGCAGGATGTCCTCCGCCTCGATGGGGCGCAGGGCATCGCCGATGGTGGGCTTTTCATGCAGCTGGCCGAAATAATAGGCCGGGCCTGCCAGCTGTACCCCCAGGGCTCCGGCGCAGGCGGACTCCGTCTGGGCGGAATTGGGGCTGGCGTGCCGGTGCCGGTCCCGCCGCCAGATCCGCCAGGCCCCGGAGATGCTGCCGCCTGTAAAGCCGCTGGCGGCAATCCACAGCAGGGCGGCCAGCCGGGAGGGCAGGAAGTTTGCCGCGTCATCCAGCTTCGCCGCCGCCCGGCCGAAATAGAGATACTTCTCATTTTTATAGCCTAGCATACTGTCCATGGTGTTGATGGCCTTATAGGTCAGGGCCAGAGGGGCGCCGCCCAGCAGCATATACACCAGCGGTGCTGCCACCCCGTCGGAGAAGTTCTCCGCCACGGTTTCCACCGCCGCCTTGGTGACTCCCTCAGTGCTGAGAGTCTGGGTGTCCCGGCCCACGATGCGGGAGACCGCCCTGCGGGCGGCGGGAAGGTCGCCGGCGGCCAGCTGCCGGTAGACAGCCCGGCTCTCGCTGGCCAGTCCCTTTACGGCCAGGGCCTGGCCGCACCAGAAGCTTTGCAGAGCAAGGCCCAGCAGCGGATGAAGCCGGGCTGCCAGCAGGCAGGCCCCGCCGCTTACCGCCAGGGTACCCAGAGGCAGGAGCGCTGCCAGGACAGCTCCGGCCCACAGCTCTCCCTTTGGGGTTTGGGGGAAGCGGCGGCGCAGCCGCTTTTCCAGCGCCGTGATGCAGCGGCCCATCAGCACCACCGGGTGGGGCAGCCAGGCCGGGTCGCCAAACAGCAGATCCAGACCGAAGCCCGCCGCCATGGCAATGAGAATCCCGTTTTTCACCGTGAGCCGCCTTTCTGTGTATACCGGGGCAAGCCCACCAGAAGCAGCTGGTGGGAACGATGCCAGGTATCCTCATCCGCCTCCAGCAGGTATCCCCCGGCATTGGGGCCGCACCAGGTATTATAGTCACGATGGGGCAAAGCATAGCGCTCCATGACGGCCATCTGGGTGCCGCCGTGGGCCAGAATGACCAGCTGTGGCTTTCTCTCCACGAAAGCCTGATCCACCAGTGCTTCAAAGGCGGCGCAGCTGCGGTCGCAGAATTCCGGCTTGCTCTCCCCGCCGGGGCAGGGGGTCTCGCAGTTGGCATTGACCCATGCGGAATAGACCGGGTCATCCGCCAGCTCCGGAAAGTTCTTCCCCTGGAAAATGCCGAAGCACATTTCCCGCAGGTCGGGAACAACAATCTGTTGGGCTTGCGGAAAGAGGATTCGTGCCGTTTCCCGCGCCCGGCTCAGGGGGGATACGTATACCACTGCCGGGGAGAAGTCTGCCTGGGTCAGTTCTGCCCGGCCCTTCGGGGACAGGGGGATGTCCATGATTCCCTGATAGCGTTTCTCCACATTATAAGTAGTCTCCCCATGGCGCAGCAGATAAATCTTCATGGCGCTATTCTCCCTTTCAAAACCGTGGGCAGGCCGCAGAACAGACGCACCACCGTGTCCGCCCGGGCCGCCAGCAGGCAGGCCAGGCGGCCCGCCGCCTCCCGGGCGGCCCGCTGGGCTTCGTCCACGGGCACCACACCGCCGCCCACCTCCGTGGCGATCACCACCGGATGCGCCGCCAGCCGGTCGGCCAGGGCGGTCAGATCGTCAGTGCCGGCACAGTCCGCCGCCAGCTGCTGCACATCCCACACCGCGTATTGGCCCAGTTGCTGCTCGGTGCAGTGCAGCAGCTGAGCGGCAAAGGCCCTTTTCCCACTATATAAAGGCCCGGTAATAAAAATCATAAGAATCCCTCCATCGTCCGGCCCAGCACCAGAGCTGCCAAAGCCCAAAGCTCCGCCTTTTGCAGGAACCACCCGGCCAGGTCGCCGGAGATGCCGCCGAACTGATGCATTGCCACCCGGTAATACCGCCACAGCGCCAACATCTGCGCCAACAGCACCGCCGCCCCTGTCCAGCCGCCCCGCCACAGCAGCAGCGCGGAAAGGAGAAGAGCAAGGCCGGCCAGGATATTTTTCACCCGGCGGCGGTCCGCGGCGGAGGCAAAGGTGTGAGCAAGGCCAGTGTCCTTCGCCAGGGGAAAGGCCGCCACCCCAAAGCCGGACAAGGCCCGCTCCAGCACGAAGCCAATGCCCATGCAGGCTAAGGTCTTCCTATCCGCCGGCAGGGCGGCACACAGAGCGAAGTAAGCGACAAAATAAGTGCATAAGCGAATCACCGCGAAGGCGCCGCAGTGGGGGTCATCCAGAATCTGCCGCTTTTTGCTTGGCTCGGCGCAGCTTGCCAGGGCATCGCAGGTGTCGGCATAGCCGTCCAGATGGATGCCGCCGGTGACCAGTACCGGCAGGAGGCACAGCCCTCCCGCCCGCAGCAGCTCCGGCAGGCCCAGCAGGCGGCAGACCGCCAGCCAAGCCCACCAGAGTGCCGCGCACACCAGACCCACCAGAGGGAAGGCGCACAGGGCATAGCGCATATTTTTTTCGTTCCACACCGGCTGCTTCACCGGTATTGCAGAGAACATGGCCAAAGCCACGGCGGCTGTTTCAAGCATCCGCATGTTCCTGCCAACCTCCTTTGTGTTCCTGGGGGATGCCGCAGACCACCTCGCAGACCCGGTGGGCCCGGGCCGCCAGCTTGCGGTTCACCTCCGCCAGCAGGCGGAGATAGCGGCCGGTGTCCCCCGCGTAATCCAGGCCGCCGGAGAACACCTCGTTGGAGACGACGACCAGCTGGCGGCTCTGCGCCGCCAATTGCTCCACCCCGGTCAGGATGGCGGAGAGAGCCTCCTCCCCCGCTCCTTCGGGGCTGTACAGCTCATTGGCCACCAGATTGCTCATGCACTCCAGCAGCACCGCCCCCTTTTGGGGCAGGTGCAGATCGGCCAGGCCGGTATAGCATTCAATGGTTTCAAATCGCTTTTGCGCCCTCATTTGGCGGTGTTTTTCAATGCGCAGGCGGCATTCTTCATCAAAGGGCTGCATGGTAGCGATGTAATACCGGGGCAAAATCCCACTTTGCAGGAGCAGCTGCTCGGCAAACTCGCTTTTGCCGGAGGCGGCGCCGCCCATCACCAGGGTCATCATGGCCTGCCCCCCTGCTCCCGATAGGCTTCAATCCCGCCCTCCGCAAAGGTGTAGCTGTCCCGGTAAACCGCGCAGGCCATGTCCAGCAGCGGGATGGCCGCCACGGCCCCGGTGCCCTCGCCCAGGTGCAGCTCGGCAGTGATCAGCGGCTTTTTCCCCAGGGCGTGCAGTACCAGAGCCCCCGCCGGCTCCGCCGAAACATGGCTTGCAAAGATGGCCTTTTCCGCCGCCGGGCACAGCCGCACGGCGCACAGCGCCGCCACAGCGCTGATGAAGCCGTCCATCAACACCGGCACACGATAAACGGCCCCACCGAGAAACAGGCCGCACATACCGGCAATGTCAAAGCCCCCCAGCTTCGCCAGCACATCCAGCGGGTCCTCCGGATGGGGCCGGTTCACCTGCAGCGCCCTTTCGATGGCAGCCACCTTGCGGCCCAGCCCTTCATCGGAAAGGCCCGCACCCCGGCCGGTGACAGAGGCCGGCTTCTCCTCCAGCAGGGCGCACAGCAGGGCGCTGGCGGTGGTGGTGTTGCCGATGCCCATCTCCCCGGCGGCCAGGAGAGTAAAGCCCGCCTCTTTCTGCAAGCGAACCAGCTCAATCCCCGCGCCGATGGCCTGCGCAGCCTGGGCCCGGGTCATGGCCGGGCCGCGGGAAATGTTCTCCGTCCCGTTCCCGACGCGGCAATCCAGTACCCCCGGCGTGGAAGCAAAATCCCGGATGCCCATATCCACCGGGAGCACCCGGCAGTTGACCGTGGCCGCCATGCGGCAGACGGAGGTGCGCCCCGCCGCCAAGTTGCGGGCCACAATGCCGGTGACTTCGCTGCCGGTCTGGCTCACGCCTTCGGCCACAACGCCATTGTCGGCGCAGAGCACCAGCACAGCCCGCCGGGAGAATTCCGGCTCCGCCCGGCCGGTCAGGGCGGCGGCCTGTTCCAATGCAGTCTCCAGCAGGCCCAGGCCGCCCAGGGGCTTGGCACAGGCCGCCCAATGGGCATGGGCCGCCCGGCGGGCCCCTTCATCCGGCGGGGTGATCCCGGCCAGAAGACGCCGCAGCTGTTGTTCATTCATCGCTTCCATAGGTTTTGTTCTCTCTTTCCGTGTGATAGGCCGCCGCAGCCGCCACAAAGCGCCGGGCCAGCTCCGGCCGCCCCGCCAGATACAGGTGGGGGAAGGCCGCGTAAAGCCGGGGATTGGCAAAGCCGCAGCGCCAGTTCTTCCCCGAGAGCGGCTTCTCCGCCAGCAGATCCGTTCCGTTTTCATCGCTGTCCCAGTGGTGGAATTCATGGACTGGAATCTGCTCCCCGGCGCGAAACAGCAGGCTGTCCTTTTCCGCCGTCAGGATGGCATAGCCAAAGCGCACCAGGCCGCCGGTCTTTTTTCCATGGCCGGGCAAGGCTCCCACCTGGGGCCAGCTGCGGCCTTCTGTGTCCTCCAGGGATTGACCCAGGTACAGAAAGCCGCCGCACTCGGCCACAGTGGGCATCCCCCGGGCCAGAGCGGCTGCGATGGAGCCCCGCATGGCCCGGTTTTGGGAGAGCCGGGCAGCATACAGCTCCGGGTATCCGCCGGGCAGATAAAGGCCGTCCGCTTCCGGCGGAAGCCCCGGGTCACGAAGGGGGCTGAAGGGCATAAGGGCTGCCCCGGCCTGTTCCAGCGTTTCCAGGGTTTCCCCGTAGGTGAAGCAAAAGGCCTCATCCCGAGCAACAGCAATCCGGGCAACCGGCGCGCCGTTGACAGCAGCGCAATTCGTATTAGGGGCTTTGCGTTCCGATTGGCACAGCGGCAGCAGCCGCTGCCAGTCCACTGTCTGCTGGGCGCACTGGGCCAGGGCCTCCATCCGCGCCTTTATATCGCTGATCTCGCCCGCGGTATAAAGGCCCAGATGCCGGCTTTCAAAAACTGCCTCCGGCATGGGCGGCAAATAGCCCAGCACCGGCAGGCCGGTTTCTTTTTCCAGCATGGGGGCAAGGCTGGCATACAGCCCAGGGCGGCAGTCATTCAGCAGAATACCCGCCAAAGGACTGTCAGGCCGGAAGTCCCGCAGGCCCCGCACCTGGGCCGCCAGAGTCAAGCTGGCCCCCTTGGGCCGCAGCACCAGCAACACCGGCAGACTCAGTACCCGGGCCACATGCCAGGCACTGGCCCGGTCGGTGCCGCCCAGGCCGTCATACAGGCCCATAGCCCCCTCACAGAGGGCGGCGTCATGCCCGGCTGTTCCCGCCGCATACAGGCGGCTCAGGCTCTCTTCCGGAGTGAGGAACAGATCCAGATTGTGACAGGCCACCCCCAGGACGGAGCGGTGGAACATGGGGTCGATATAATCCGGCCCGCACTTGAAGGCGCAGGGGGAGAAGCCCCTGTGCCGGAGGGCCCCCAGCAGGGCGCAGGCCATCACGGTTTTGCCGCTGCCGGATTGGGGCGCGGCCAGAAGAAATTCAATCATCACAGTTCCCCGTAATCAAGAAAATGGGATTGTTGGCCATCAGCAGGTTTAATCCCCCTGTGGGCCTGGTCTCGCTGACGGCCAGCTGCGTCACTGTGGCGGGAATACCCCTGGCAGCCAGGGCCGCCATCGCCGCCTGCACCGTTTCCAGGGCGATGGCGCTGATGCACAGCCGGACGTGGGGATTTTTCTCCAGCGCCGCCTGCACAATGGCGTCCATGGCCCCGCCGCTGCCGCCGATAAAAACGGCGTCCGGTGCGGGCAAAGCCCCAAGCGCCTCCGGGGCCCGGCCCGGAACCAGTTCCAGATTCCAGGTGTGGAAGGCCTCCCGGTTTTGCCGGATCAGGTCGCAAGCCTCCGGCTTGTATTCCACGGCGTAGACCCGGCCCTTGGGTGCGGCCAGCGCCAGTTCCACGCTGACGCTGCCGGTGCCGGCGCCCACATCCCACAGGGTGTGCTCCGGAGCCACCGCCAGCTTGGCCAGGATCGCGGCGCGAACCAGCTGCTTTGTCATGGGCACCTTTCCCCGTACAAAGGTGCTGTCCGGCAGGCCGGGGCTGCGGCGGGGCGGCATGGGCGCCGCTTCCGCCAGCAGGACGGAAAGAGGAGCAAAGCGCTTCTCCACGCCGTCCCGGGCCGTCAGGGCTGTAATGCGCTGCTGGGGGCGATACAGGTTCTCCCCCACGGTGACCGGCAGCTGCCCCAGACCGGCTTCCACCAGTTTTTTGCACAGGGCTGCAGGGTCAAGGGCGCCGCCGGTAAGAAAGAAGGCAGGCCGCCCCTGCATCACCGCCGCCACCGGATCGCAGTCCACCCCATGGGCCGAAACCAGCAGCCAATCCTGCCAGGGCCGGCCCAGCAGGGCCGCCAGCATCTGCACGCTGGAAAGCCCCGGCAACAGGGTATATTCGATTTTTTCCGCTTCCAGCAGGGGGATCAGGCTCCTGGCACCGGAATAGAAACCGCTGTCCCCGCTGTAGACCACAACGGTGCGCTCCAACCCTTCCCGCCGGATGGCGGCCAGCAGGTCACCTGCCGTGGTGGCGGCAATGCGGTTTGGCGTACATTCCGCCGGCAGATCCGCCAGCAGCCGGGGCGCACCCAGAATGCACTGGGCCTGTAAAAGCCGGGCCTGCACCTGGCCGGTCAGGGTATCCCACCGGCCGGAGCCCAGGGCAGCCAAAGTCACCTGCATGCCATCATCTCCTCGCACAGCCGCAAAATTTCCTCCATGGTCTCCCCGCTCTCCTCCGGCCGCCGAATCACCACCAGGGTAACACCCAGGGCGGCGCTGGCCGCCGCCTTCTCGGCAAAGCCGCCCACATCGCCGCCGTCTTTGGTCACCAGATAGCGGATGGCAAACTGCTCCAGAAGGGCCTCGTTCAGCCGCTGGGAAAAGGGCCCCTGCATAGCGATGATGTTCCGGTGGGGAATGCTTGCAGCCTCACAGGCAGCAAGGCTGGCCTGGGCCGGCAGAATCCGCGGATAGAGCCGCTCCCGCTCCAGCGGGGCAAAGGCGGAAAGCTCCTTGGTGCCGATGGCCAGCAGGACGTTCCCCTCCCTGCCGGTCAGGTACTGCGCCGCAACGGCCGCGCTGGGTACAAGGACGCTGTTTGCCGGGATCTGGCTGGGCCGCCGCAGCAGGCGGTGATAGGCCACGCCGGCGGAGAGGGCCGCCTGGCGGACATTGGCGGAGGCTGCCGTGGAATAGGGGTGGGTGGCATCAACGCAGAGGTCATTCCCCGCCAGCAGCGCCGCCATTTCCGCCGCTTCCAGCCGGCCGGTGTGCACCTGAATCCCCGGCTGGAGGGGCTGTTCCTCCCGGCCGTATTCCGTGGCCACGCTGACGCAGACCTGGGCCCCCAGTCCGGCCAGAGTGCAGGCCAGGCTGCGCCCTTCGGTGGTACCGCCGAAAATTACCACTCGCATTTTGCTTCGTACCCCCTTGCTGTCACCATGTTCCCCTGGATGTTCCGGGTGCCGGCAGAACCGATGAAAACCGTGGTGAACATATCCAGCTGGGAGCTGCGCAGCTCCTCTAAGGTGAGCAGCTGCTTCTCCTGGCCCTCCCGGCCGATGTTTCGCACCCAGCCGCAGACCGTTTTTGGGGCTTTCCCGGAGGCAAGGAGGATGTCACAGGCCCTTTGCAGATGGTCCGCCCGCTTTCTGGAGCTGGGGTTATACAGACAGATGGCGAAATCCCCCTGGGCCGCACATTGCAGCCGCTTTTCGATCACCGCCCAGGGGGTCAGCAGATCAGACAGGGAGATGACGCAGAAATCATGGCCCAGCGGAGCCCCCAGCACCGCCGCGCCGGAGAGGGCCGCCGTGACCCCTGCCACCACCTCCACTTCCACATCCGGGTAGTCCGCCGCCAGCTGCAGCAGGGGCGCGGCCATGCCGTACACTCCCGCGTCCCCGCTGCATACCAGGGCCACGGTTTTACC
>CAMCCC010000020.1 GCA_945873205.1 uncultured bacterium | reverse complement strand
ATCGAATGACACATCTTGAGATACCCAACAATATCTTTAACTAAGGGAAACGGGCCTGGGCTGCCCGGAATTGAGCCTGCTGCCGGAGCTGGCGGAGGCGCTGGAGGTGGACATGGGCAAGCTGCTCTCCGGGGAACTGGCGGCCAATGACCGGGTCAGCGGCAACGTGAACCGGGTCCGCTTCTGGGTCTGCCCCAGCTGCGGCAACGTGGTGACCGCCCTGGCGGACACGGGCGTCAGCTGCTGCGGGAAGCGGCTGCGGCCCCTGACGGCCCGGAAGGCAGGGGAGGAGCACAGCCTGACCCTTCAGCGGATCGAGACAGAGTATTTTGTCAGCAGCGGCCACCCCATGGAAAAAGAGCACCACATTGCCTTTCTGGCTCTGGTGAAGGACGACAGCCTGCTGCTGCGGAAGCTGTACCCGGAATGGGAGCTGCAGACCCGGCTGCCCTTCTGGGGCCACAGCCGGCTGTACTTTTACTGCACCCAGCATGGCCTGTTCTGGCAGAATATATAAGGGATAACAAAAAGCCTGAGACTGTCAAAGAACCACACCTCAAGGAAGAGGAACGCTATCTCAAGCCTTCCCCTGGAGGGGAAGGTGCCCAGTGCGCACACTGGGCGGATGAGGTGGAAATCCTGTTTTTTGATGGAAGTTTCTGCTTTTCCCCAGTTTTTACTTGCCACCTCATCAGTCAGCCTGCGGCTGCCAGCTTCCCCTCAAGGGGAAGCCTTTGACTGGCAGAATCCACTGGTGCAGCATCTAAAACGGCCTTTTTTGACATGCTGAACAAAAAGCCTGAGACACTGGTCTCAGGCTTTTTGTTGTTATTCAATTGCCTCAGTGTTTATCGCTTTTGTCGCCCACGCCGAAATGCAGCTCTTTCATGCCTTCCACTTCATCGCAGATATCCTTTAGGGCGCAGATGGAACAGTCCGTAGGCAACCCCTCCAGAATATGGGTGAGCGTGCCGGTGACGGCGCTGGCCTTCTTGGCCGCGGCCTGCAGGGAGGCATAGTCCGCCTTGGGGTCAGTGATAAAGATCACGGTGGCGTTGAGGACGTTGGCATCCTTCTTATACTCCGCCACATAGCTTGCCCCGACGGACCGGAAGCTGATGCCCTTGGCAAGGGCCTTTTTGCTGACACGAATCTGCTCTCTGGAGCTTTCGGGGGACATGCGCACCATGTAGCCCTCCGGGTACACATGGTACTTGGCAAACTCAATATCCTTCAGCGTGCGGTATACCGCCTCGTCGTCATCATCCAGCACGCCCACCCGCAGCAGAACGATGCGGGCAAAGTCACAATCGCCCTTGAGCTGGCCCATATCGGGGCCATAAAGGATGACCTGGTCCTTGTTCACCAGTTCGCTGCTGGAGGTAAAGAGGACATAGTTTGCGCTGCCCTTGCCCATGGCGCCCATTTCATAGGCCGCATCCCGCTGGAGCACCAGCTCGCTGGAGCCAACATCCCTCCAGCAGTCCGCCGGGGAGTAGTCCCAGACCTTGGCACTGAGCCCTTCCAGCTGGGCGCGGGTATCGTTTATCAGGGAATTATAAAGCTCCATAATCAGAACACCAGATCGACCTTCTTGCGGTCAAAGATCAGGTTGACCTGCTTGTACACCCAGCCCAGAAGCTTCTGGTCCAGGTTCCAGAAATAGACCACAAACAGGGCCGCCACGGTGATCACCAGGATCTTGATTAGCTTCTTAATGAATTTCCACATGAGAAAATCTGCTCCTTTCCTTTCAGGTCAGAGGGCCGCTTACTTCTTTGCCAGGCCCTTCTGCCGGGCGTACTCGGCAGCGCCCAGGGCGCCCATCAGCTGGGGGTCGGTCTTGAGCTCGATGACCTTCAGCTTCAGCACATGCTCGATGGCCTCCTTCAGGCCGTCGTTCTTGGCGCAGCCGCCGGTGAGGGTGATGGAGTCGGTGGCGCCGGCCTTCTTGGCCATGACGAAGCAGCGCTTGGCAACGGCCATCTCAATGCCCGCGGCGATCTCATCGGTGGCCTTGCCTTCGCCCACCAGGGTGATGACCTCAGACTCGGCAAACACGGTGCACTGGGCGGTGATGGGAATCACGTTCTTGGCCGTCAGGCTCAGCTTGGAAAACTCCGGCAGGCTCAGTTCAAAGCTGCGGGCCATGGCCTCGAAGAAACGGCCGGTACCGGCAGCGCACTTGTCGTTCATGGCAAAGTTCTTCACCGTGCCGTCGGTGTCGATGCTGATGCCCTTTACGTCCTGGCCGCCGATGTCGATGATGGCCTTGACCGTGGGATCGGTCACATGCACGCCCATGGCGTGGCAGCTGATCTCGGAGATGTTCTCATCGGCGAAGGGGACCTTGTTGCGGCCGTAGCCGGTGCCGATCAGGTAGGCCAGCTCCTTGCTGTCCTTCAGACCTGCCTGCTTGCAGACCTCTTCCATGGCCGCGATGGCGCTCTGCTCGGAATTGATCTTGCTGCGGATGGTGGTATCGGCAATCATTTTGCCGTTCTCGTCCAGTATAACTGCCTTGGTGTAGGTGGAGCCTACGTCGCAGCCGCCAAAGTATTTCATATATCTTTCCTCCATAATATCATTTTTTCACGCGCTTTTCAAGCGCTCAAACAGTTCCCGGGGAATTACAGAATCGGTGCCATCTTCGCGGCAAAGCCGCTGCGGTAATCGTTACCCCTATTCACCAAATCGAAGCCCAGCAAGGCGGGTTCGATTTGGATAGGAAGAAGGAACTTGCGGATGTGGAGCTTTCGCGATCCTTATGGGAATCGCGGAAGCAGAACGCAGCAAGTTTCTTCTGACTACATGCAGACTTCGTCCTCGAACTCTACCAGGGAGGGATCCACAGGCTCCGCCTTCTTGACGGTGCGCATGTACTCACTGACCTTGTCGCGCATGGTGCGGCGGGAAACGGTACGGGGATCCATCAGGTCGTGCTCGACCCAGATCAGGTCGTAGCCCCGCTGACGGCCCTGCTCGTCCAGAATACCCTGGACGGTAGCCATGTTCTTGCAGGCCACGTTCTGATACATGATGATCAGCGGGGCGTTCCAGTCCTCACACTGACGCCACAGCTCGTCCACCACGTTCTGGTAGCCGCCGTTGGTGTGCCGGCGCATGACCATACGCTCGTACAGGCGGGCCAGGTCACGGAGGGCCTCTTCCTTATCCTCGGTCTCAAGATGCTTGGTGAAGTTCAGGGACTCCATCTCCACCAGGACGTTGATGCCCCAGCAGTTGGCGGCCCAGTTGGAGAAGTTGGCGTAGTAGTGGGCCGGGCAGGACCAGACGATGGCGCGGTACTTCATCTTGCCGGGCCAGGGTTCTTCCTTGTTCTCGTAGGCCTTCATGAGGATCTTGTTGACCTTCTCGGCGGTGCCCAGAATACGGGGATCGTTGCCGCCGTCCATCTCGTAGTTCCACTTGCGGAACAGCTCGTAGCAGGGGCCCAGGAGCTGGGGATAGGCGCTCTTGTTGACTTCCCACTTCTGCAGCTCGTAATCGGTCTCCTGGTTGAAGCGCTTCATGGCGGAGAAGTAAGCGTCCCAGTTCCACTTGGCGCCGGTGCGCTCCTCAATGAACTTGATGCAGGCACGGATATCCTCGGCGCCCATCTGCACGGTCTCCTCATCCATGTAGCGGACGGGGAAGCACAGGTGGAAGGTGGGCAGATCGGGGAAGCGGCGGGCCATGTAGGAGGATGCCATGGTGGAGCCGTCACAGGGCATGGAGGAGGAAATGAAGCAGGAGCCCATGTGGGGCAGGGCGTCAATGACGATGGCGCCGCACTCGGAAGAGGGAACGGGGCAGGTATCGGCGGGCAGGCCGTAGCTTTCAACAGCGTCTATGTAAGGCACGCAGGTCAGCTGGTCGATCTCAGACACCAGGAACACGGGCAGCAGCTGGTAGGGAATACCCAACAGGTCGGGGAAGCCGGCCATGATCTGGCCCATGGTCATCTCGTCAAAGAGAACCACCTTCTGGTTCAGAGCCTCGCTGTTGCCGTTCTTCTTATCGCACTTGGCCAGGAACACCAGGTTCTCCGCCACATAGCGGAACACATCGTACAGCAGGTTGTGGCTCATGCGCAGGTTGGAGCCCCGCATACCCATGATGTTCTTATCCAAAAAGCCGTGGCAGCAAAAGTAGGACACCATCCAGCGGTAATACAGGGTGGCGTTCAGGGCGGGGACCAGGTCGTGGGAGAAGGTCATCAGCAGCATGCCCCACATCTTTGCCCAGCGGTAGAAGTCATAGGCGGTGTCCTTCACGCCGCGCCACTCGCGGCGGACGGTGGCCATGGCGCCCTTGCGGTACAGGCGGCCCAGGCTCTTTTCGCCGTTGACGATGCGGTCGATTTTGCCGTCCTTATCCAGGGCCATGAAGTCCTGGAATTCTTCCTTGACGCGCTGGCCGTCGGCCTTGACGTCGTTGATTCTGTCCTCACCGAACTTTTTCCAGTCGGTCTCTTTCAGCAGATCCCAAGCGATGCCGCCAACCTCTTTCAGGTTTTCCCACTGGGCGGCCCAATTGATCTCATCCTTGGCTTTCCAGAATGACGGATTGGGATACTGGATTTTTTCCTTCTTTGCCATGATTATTTGCCCTCCTCTTTGTGAATACGTTTGATCTCAAGGGATTCAACAAAGGCCTGGACACGGGTGCGCAGCTGGCCGGAGTTGCCGTTGTTATAAAGCCTGTCGATACTCAGAACGGGCCAGCCGTACTCGTCATGCATGATGTGGCTGACCAGGGCACGCTCGAAGCCCCAGTAGTCGCAGTACTTCATCTGCTCGTAGATGATACCCTCGGCCTTGTATTCCTTTGCCAGCCGGTCCGCAGTCTCCCGGCGCTGCAGCACCTTTTCATCGGAGATGTAGCGGGCGCACTCGGAGTGCTCCATCACATGCAGGCAGATCTGGCGCAGGGCATCCTCGTCGTCCTTCAGCTCGATGATCTCCCGGCCGGGAGTGGAGCCGAAGCAGAACCGGTCGGAAACCACCAGGGCGCCGCAGCCTTCGATCAGCTTGGTCAGGTTGGGATCGTCGATCTCGGAGCCGACGATGGCCACTCTGGCCCGGTAGGGGCTGACCTTGTCGGGCTTGCGCTTTTTCAGCTCCTCCAGGGTCTCCCGCAGGTAGGGGAGGATCAGCTTCTTGGGGCAGGTGTAGGACACCAGGTTCAGCACATGGAACTCATAGCCGGTGATGACCGGGTTGTCGGCCTTGCGCATCTCGCCGATTTCGGAGATGATGGAGCAAACCTCGTTATGTACCTTCACCGCTTCGCGGATGGCGGCATCGGAGGTGTCCACGCCGAAGGTCTCGGTCAGTCTGTCCAGGACCCGCAGACGCATCTGCTTCACATAGGAGTCCAGGGTGTAGTCGGTAATTTTGTAGGGAATGTCGCAGTGGGTCACGAAGAAATTGGGCTTTTCGTTGACTTTGAGGATCTCAAAATGCTCCATGGCTCTGTTCATCATGGAGCAGGCGTCAACACCGATCATGGCGTCCAGGAACTGATAGCCGCCCTCAATGCCTCGCTCAACCAGCGCCCTGGCGTATTCGCAGGTGTAGTTGGACATATAGTAGGTGGCGATATCGATGGAGCCGGTGTTGGGTGCGCGCAGACGAACAGAGAAGCAGTTGTCTACATTGAGCAGGACCTCAGGAACATGGTAGCAGGTATAACCCAGGGCCAGCTGGCCGTCGGCCTGGGCCTTCTTCACCAGTTCGTTGTCAGCATTCTCAAGCAGACTCTCAAAGTAGATCAGATGCTTAAGATCTTTCAAATGTTACACCTCTTCTTTATAGAATTTCTAATTTTTGGAGCGCCTCCCGCGCCCCCTTGAGCATAGCGGAATCCGCGGACAGCTCCATCACGCTTTTGCCCCGGATGTCGTTGGCGGCAAAGGTGCTGTCGGCGGGGATGAAGGACAGAATCTCCACACCGGGGATCTGCATCATATCTGCAAGCTCCGGGTTGGTGACCCTGTTGACGATGACGCCGATCCTGTCGTAACCGATCAGTTCGTCCGCCACGTCCTTGATGGTGGTGATGACCTGGGCGCCTTTCTTGCTCTGGTCCGTGACCAGCAGCAGATGGGTGACCTTTTCCATCACCCGGCGCTGGATCTGTTCGATCCCGGCCTCGCCGTCAATTACAACGTAGTCAAAGCTGTTGGCAAGAAGCGCAATGACCTCCTTCAGATAGGAGTTCACCTTGCAGTAGCAGCCGGAACTCTCCGGCCGGCCGATGGCCAGAAAGGCGAAGCCGGGCATCTCCACCAGCGCGTCAAAGATGCGGAACCGGGCCTCGCTCAGAAGCTCCAGCGCTTCCCGGGTCTCGCCGTTCTCCACGCTGTCAACAATGCTCATCCGGATATCGTCCAGCGTCAGCTTTACATCCACGCCAAGAGCAACGGACAGACCGACGGCCGGGTCCGCGTCAATGGCCAGGATCTTCTTGTCGGGATACCTCTCCACCAGAAGCCGTACCATCGACGCCGAGATCGATGTTTTGCCTACGCCGCCCTTGCCTGCCACCGTGATTATCTTGGCTTTCTTCTCCATATACGTCCCCCCTGTCAGGAAAATGAATTTCGTGAATCTTCGTTATCATTTTAGCACAGCCCCAAATAATATGCAAGTTAAACATATAGCGTTCGATAATTTTTGGTATTTTAGTGCATAATATAAAAAATTTCCGGCCTTTTCGTAAGATGTGTTTAGACACGGCCGGCGATTTGGTAAAAACAATATACCGGGCTTTTGTCGCAATATGCATAAAAGAGGCCGGGCGCGGGCAGAAGTCTGCCCTTTCCCCGGCCCGATTCAGTTGAGGAGCCACAGGCTCAAGTTCAGATAAGCGGCAAAAAGCAGCCACAGCAGATAGGGCAGCAGCAGCGCCCCGGCCCGGCGGTGGATATGCCAGAAAAGCAGGCAGCAGACCAGCGCCAGACCCAGCAGGACCAGCAGCCAGACAAAGGCCGCGAACCGGGCCCCCAGCCCGAAGAACAGACTGCCCCAGAAAAAGCAGAAGCCCAGCTGAACCAGATACAGGCTCAGGGCCCGCTCCCGCCGGCTGCCGGCGGCGGGGGAGACGGCCACCAGATAAGCGGCCAACCCCATCAGGAGAAAGAGCAGCGTCCACACCACCGGGAACAGCCAGCCCGGCGGGCTCAGGGGCGGCCTGTTCAGAACGGCATAGTCCGCCATGGCTCCCCGGTTCAGCCAGGCGGAAAGCCCGCCCAGGGCCAGCGGCAGCATCAGGGCGGGGAGCAGCTGCTTCCATTTGATGTTCTTTGTCATTTCATCACCTACAAATTGAAAAAATAAGCTGAGGACAGGTTTTCCTGTTCTCAGCTTATTCTAAACTTTATTTCATTATGCTCAGCACTGCTTCATCAGCCGCATGAAGAACTCCACGGCCTTGCCGATGGCCTCCAGGGTGATGCGTTCGTTGTTGCCGTGGATGGTGCGGCGCTCCTCGCTGGTGAGGGCCATAGCGGAGAAGCGATAGACCTTATCGGAGATGGAGCCGTAATGGCGGCTGTCGGAGCACTGGACCATCAGATAAGGAGCCACCAGGGAGCCGGGCCAGGTGTGGGACACGGCGGCGCAGACCTTTTGCCAGCCCTCGCAGTCGATGCGGGAGACAGGGCTGGGCTCCATGCTGACCAGATCGGTGAGCTGAATTTCTCCGTCGGCGATTACCTCCCGGATATAGTCTATGGCGCCGGCAACGGAATCCTCCGGGTTCAGGCGCAGGTTTGCCACCATGCTGGCCTGGGGCGGGATCACGTTGGGGGCCTGGCTGCCGCTCATCTGGGTGAAGGCCACGGTGGTACGCAGCAGGGCGTTCAGCTCCCCGCCGCTCTTTTTGCAGATGCGGTCCAGGATGCCGCCAAAGAGCCAGAGGTTGGCGAAGATCATCCGGTAGACAAAGGTGGAGTGGCGGCCCAGGGTGTCGAACATCTCCAGCACCGGTTTGCTGAAGTGGGCCTTGAAGGGCTTGGCCTCCAGCCGGGTGCAGGCCAGGGACAGCCGGCCCACCGGGGTGTGGGGCGCGGGAGCGGAGGCGTGACCGCCGCCGCCGGAGATGGAGAACTCCAGGTTCATCAGGCCCTTTTCCGCAATGCCGATGAGGGCGCAGGGCTCTTTCACGCCGGGGAACACATCCTGCACCACGCCGCCGCCCTCGTCCACCACCATGGACAGCTCGATCCTGTTGTCCCGGAAATAGTTGACGATGTTCACGGCGCCGGGGCCGTTGACCTCCTCCCCGCCGGAGAAGGCGAAGTAGATGTCGTGCTGGGGCCGGAAGCCCTGACGGAGCAGGTTCTCTGCGGCGGAGAGGATGCCGTTGAAGGTGACCTTGGTGTCCAGGGTGCCCCGGCCCCACATGACCCCGTCCTCGATCAGGGCCTCAAAGGCGGGCTTTTCCCAGTTGGCCTCGTCCACCGGCACCACGTCGTAGTGGGCCATCAGCACGGCGGCAGGCCCCGGCTCCCTGCCCTGCCAACGGTACAGCAGGCCCCGGTCCGGCAGCCGGGTCAGGGGGCAGGTCTTTGACACCAGGGGGTACAGCTCCGGCAGCAGGGCGATCAGCTTTTCAAACTCCCCGTCGTCCTCCTGGGCCTTGTCATAGTAGCTGACGGTTTTGCAGCGGACCAGCCGGCCCAGGGCGTCGATGGCGGCTTGCCCGTCATAGTCCAGGGCCTCCGGCGTTTCCGCCGGCTGGGCCTTGGGTTTGAAGGCGGCGGTGCGCAGCACCACCACCAGGATCAGAGCCGCCAGAGCGGCCAGCAGAAGATAGAACAAAATCACAGCAAAGACGCTCCTTTACAGCATGTTTTTCTTATACAGAATCCGGGACACGGCCAGGGTGAACAGCACCCCCACCGGCACCATGATGCCTACGGTACCGGCGTTCAGGGCCGGGACAAAGATGAACAGCACCAGCATCAGAATCACCGGGGCCACGGAGATCTTCCAGTTCTTGGAGATGAACACCACGCCCAGGCCGCCGAACAGGGCTGGCAGAATCTGGGCGAAGGCCGGAGCCAGCACCGGCGCGTTCAGCACCGGGGTCAGGGGCGTGATCAGCAGCACGCCCAGAATGATGATCAGGGTGGTGACAATGCTGGACACGGCGATGGCGATGGTGGAGATGATCTCCCCCTCCTCGGAGCTGATCTTCGCCTCCGCCTGCTCCAGGGCGTTGAGGGCTACCGGCAGCTTCAGGTTGGCGATGTTGCCGGTGACGAAGGACAGGTAGGAGCCGCCGGCGCCCAGCATGGGCACATAGGTGACCGTCTCCACCACGGCCACGGCCCAGTACATGGGGGCGGTGGCCAGGATGCCCATGAGAAAGCCCCGCCAGTCCGGCATGGTGTGGTAGATCAGGGCCACGGAAATGGGGAACAGGATCAGCAGCACCATCACCGACAGGTTCCAGATGCGGCCGTCCCGGTGGACGGAGTCCATATAGGAAAGTTGTTTCTTCATTGTGCCGCCTCCTTTCAGCCAAGCCATGCGGTGATGGGGATGGCGCTGGCCATACCCGCCACCAGGCTGATGGGCAGCGCGTAGTCCGACACCCAGTGCCACTGGGTCTTTTTCACCAGCAGCCCAGCCAGGCACATCACCAGGGCGGAGACCAGCATCACCAGCACCGGGATCAGCCCGCTCATATCCCCATGGAACACGTTGGAGAAATCGCAGAACACATAGCCCAGAAAGGCGGAGATCATGCCGATGAACATGGAGGCGGAGAAAATCTCGCCCCATTTCTTGTCCCGGTTCTCCATGGAGATCATGCCGTTTTGCAGCTTCTTGCCGATGAGAGGCACCAGCCAGATGCCCACCATGATGCTGACGGTCATAACGCAGGCAATGGTCACGTATTGGGTGGCGTTCAGGCTGGCCACCTGGCCGAAGGTGAGGCCCATGGCGCTCTCCGCGTTGGAGGCGGCGATGGTCTCATAGGACAGGGAGCCCACCACGCTGAGCCGCAGCCAGGGCAGGGGCACGCCCAGATCCTTGGCCAGGGTGATCACGCTGATGACAATGGCCACCGCCGGGGCTACGGTGAACACCCCCGCCGTCATGGCCACCCGCTTCAGCTTGTCTTTGCTCATACCGATGGCCAGACCCCGGCGCCAGGCTTTGATCAGAAAATACACCGACTGGGCCAGCACGGCGGCCACGATAATGCCGGCAATCAAAAATAATACCGGGCTGTTAACATTGAATTCCAAAAACATCCCTCCCGTTTCTTTTCTCTACGTCTACCATAATACGTTCTTTCCCCCAAGAAAGCAAGGCGATTTTTCGCAAAAAGAAAAAGAGGTCCGGGGAAAGACAAAAGCCACAGGCTTCTGTCTTTCCCCGGACCAGCTGAATATGGAATACGATCAGTCCTTCTGGAAGGTCTCGATGGCGGTTTTCACAATGCCGTCAGCTACAGCAGTGTCCCCCTCCAGAGCGGTGGAGTTGTAGACCACGATGTCGCCGCCGGGCAGGTCCTCCGCGTAGTAGGCGCAGACCACGGTGCCCTCCGCCTCAAAGCTGTCATAGGTGAAGCTGATGAAATAGACCTGCCGGCCTTCCACCCCGGCATCCGCCGGCTCGCCGGGCATGGTCTTGACCGCGTCACCCAGCTCCTCCAGGGCGGCGGCAGACATCTCCTTCAGATAGTCCACGGCGCTGCTGCCGGGAATCAGGGACACGGAGCAGAAAGGCAGCTCCACATCCCCGGTGGGATAGATCACGGCATTGTCCGCCGGGTTGGAAAGGGCGATATACGCCGGGTCGTATTCAAAGCGGAAGCCCTTGCTGGCGCTGACGAACAGCCCCTCCACCGTTTCCGGCTGGGCGGAAGGCTCTTCTGCGGCTTCCTCCGCAGGCGCCGCAGTCTGGGCGGCAGGAGCCTCCGTGGCGGCCGGGGCGGCGGGCGCTTCGGTTACGGCGGGGGCCTCCTCCTTGCCGCAGGCGGCCAGGGACAGCAGCAGGACCACCGCAAGCAGCAGCACAAAAACCGTCAATACACGCGTCAAAGTCTTATTCATATAAAAAACCTCTTTATCGTAAATTTGTCGATTTCATAATAAACGATGGCACAAAATTTGTCAAACCAACGTCATGAACAATGTGAAAACAATTATGAAGAAGTCTTAAATTTACGAAACTGTGGTTGACAACTGTAGACCCCATGTGCTATTTTAAACACAGATGACACGCGTAGTCTGCCAGGGCGGGATGCGCGCCCCGCCCCGGAAATGGAAAAAAGCGAGAAGAAAGGCTGGCCACCGATGGAAAAACTTGCAGAAAAGATCAGCGACGCCGAGCTGGAGGTGCTGCGGGTACTGTGGGAGGCGGAGGCGCCGCTGCCCATCAGTGAAATCCGCCTGGCGCTGCAGCAGCGCAAGGGCTGGGAACCTACCACTACCAAAACCCTGGTGCAGCGGCTGTGCAACAAGCAGGCCCTGGCCCAGGAGAAGCGGAACGTGTTTTATTACCGCCCCCTGATCAGCCAGGAGGAATATCAGGCCTGGGCCACCAACGACCTGATCCACCGGCTGTACCGGGGCAGCGCCCGGAACCTGGTGGCGGCGCTGGTACACTCGGATCAGCTCAGCAATGACGACATTCAGGAACTGAGAGACTTTTTCAAAGTGGAGGATGAGCCATGAACCCCCTTTTGCAGCTTGTGCTTTCTCTCTCCCTGGGCGGCAGCCTGATGGCGCTGCTGGTGCTGGGGCTGAAATGGACCCTGCGGGGGAAGCTGCCCAGCGCCTTCTATTACTGCGCCTGGCTTGCGGTGCTGCTGCGGCTGGTGCTGCCTCTGCCCGGCTTCATGAGCCTGGACAGCAGGGAGGAGGCCGCCCCGGCGGCGGTATCCACCAGCGGCCAGAGCAGCGGCATCCCCCATGTGGGGGACCTGCCTACCGCCGTGGGCATCGGGCCGGAGGAAGCCGGGAATTCCCCCGTCGACATTGCGGAGAATACCGCCGGAACGGAAGCGGCGCCTGCCAAGCCAGTGCAGGAAGCCGAAGCCCCTGCCCGGCCGGGCCTGCGTACCCTGCTCTTTGCCGCCTTTGGCATGGTGCTGAGCCGGGCCAGGGACTTGATCAGCAGCGGGGACATCTGGCTCTGGCTCTGGGGCATGGGCGCTTTGGCTACGCTGCTGTGGTATATCGTGGGCTACCGGCGCTTTGACCGTGCCCTGCGCCGCAGCCTCTGCCGGGCGGCGCCTATGGAGTGCCGGCTGTTCCGGCAGATGGGCGGCCCGAAGCGGCTGCAGCTCTGCCGCAGCGCCGCCGTGGGCACCCCCATGCTGCTGGGGCTGTGGCGGCCGGTGCTGGTGCTGCCGGAGCGGGCGTATTCCGAGGAGATGCTGAAAAACATCTTCCGCCATGAGCTGACCCATTACCGCCGGGGCGACCTGCTGTTCAAGTGGTTCGCGGTGCTGGTGACGGCGGTGCACTGGTTCAATCCTGTGGTACATATCGCCCGGCGGGAGCTGGACCGGGCCTGTGAAATGAGCTGTGACGAACGGCTGCTGCGGCAGATGGACGCCGCCGATAAACGGAGCTATGGGGAGACCCTGCTCTCTATGGCTGCAGATGCTCTGCCCCGGCCCCTGGTGGCCACCTCCTTCGCCACAGAGAAACGGAATCTGAAAGAAAGGTTGGAACAGATCATGACATACAGAAAAATGAGCCGGGCCACCCTGGCGCTGCTGCTGGCGGCGGCATTGCTGCTGGGCGGCTGCGCCGCAGCAGTGGGGCCCCAGACCTCGCCGGAGCCGGCAGAAAGCCCGATAGAAACGGCAGCGTCGGCGCAGGAATCCCCGGTGTCCACGCCGGAAGTCAAAAACGTCACCGTGGCCAATGTGGATGAGCTGCTGGCAGCCATTGATTCCTATACCAACATCACCCTGCTGGCAGGGGAATACAACCTGGCCCAGGCCGGCGACTACGGCCAGCCCACCGACGGAAAGCCCTATGCCTGGCAGGAGGTTTTCAGCACCGGGGAGGAAGCCGCCTTTGAGCTGGTCATCAGCGGCGTGGACTGCCTGACCCTGCTGGCGGAAGGGGAGGTCACCCTCTCTGCCGTGCCCCGCTATGCCAACGTGCTGGTGCTGGACAACTGCGAGGACATCTGCCTGGCGGGCCTGACCATCGGCCACACCGAGGAGCCGGGGCAGTGCGTCGGCGGCGTGGTGAAGCTGAGCGGCGTGGACAAGGCCATCATCAGCCAGTGCAAGCTCTTCGGCTGCGGCACCGTGGGTGTGGATGCCGCTTCCTGCACCGCCCTGCAGGTGGTGGAGAGTGAGATCTATGACTGCAGCTATTCTGCCGCCCAGCTCTCCGCCTGTCAGAACGTGCTGTTCAATAACTGCCAGATCTATGACAACACCGGCTTCTGCGGCCTGTTCCAGATCAGCGCCAGCAATGCCTGCGCCGTCATCAACAGCCGGATCACCGGCAACCGCAGCCCTATGCTGCTGAGCAACAGCTACAGCACCGATGTGTACTTCGCCGGCAATGAGGTCAGCAGCAACGACTTCAGCACTCAAGGGATGTTCTGTCTTGAGGGCAATGCCGTCACTGTGGAGGGCTGCCGTTTCACCGACAACCAGGGCCCCTGGTATGCCGAACCCCTGTACACCGGCGCCGTGACCGTCCCCGCCGTGGATGCCGCCGGGAACGAGCTGCAGGGCGATGACCTTGCTGCCATGACCCTGCAAACCGTGGAGCACTGGGAGGCCAGCATCCCGGAGACCGTTTCAGTCAGCAAGGGTGCCGACGGCATGGTTCACGTTTCCACCGTGGACGAATTTCTGGCGGCCATTGCTTCCGATACCCACATCTATCTGGAGGATGGCGTCTTTGACCTGAGCACCGCCAGCAATTACGGCGGCTTCGGCGGGGACAACTATGTCTGGTATGACACCTATGTGGACGGGCCCCAGCTGGTGATCAGCGGCGTGAAGAACCTCAGCATCACCGGCGGCGGAGCGGACAAGGCCAGCATTCAGGCCGTCCCTCGTTACGCGGAGGTGCTGGCCTTTGAAAACTGTGAGAACATCACCCTGAAAGACTTCACCGCCGGCCACACCCAGGCCCCCGGCCACTGCACCGGCGGCGTGGTGTACTTTGCCAATTCTTCTGATTTGAGCGTGGAGGGCTGCTCTCTCTACGGCTGCGGCGTCTGGGGCATCACCTTGAGCGGCTGTGAGAACATGACGGTGAAAAACACCGAGATCTACGATTGCAGCTACGGCGATCTGAACTTTGCCTCCAGCAAAAACATCCGCCTGGAAAACTGCAACATCCACGACAACGGCATGAGCCGGGCCATTTACGACTGCCAGAATGTGACCCTGGACGGCGCAGCCATCAGCAGCTTCTCCCCGCCGGATGCTGAAACCCTGAACGCCCGGACCATCGATCTGAACCCCTGGGAGATGCCGGCGGCCAAGTTCTGCATCAATTATCTGTACTCCCCGGTTTCCGAGCTGACCCTGCCCATGAACACCCCCATTGAGTTGTATGGCCGCTTCTGGGGCGGCGACGCCGACCCGGAGGCTGATCTGGACGTGAAGTGGAGCCTCAGCAGCAGCTCCGACGTGAAGCTGACGGAACGCAAGCACGGCAAGTGCACGCTGGAAAATGTCAGCGGCAAGAGCGGGGAGGTGACCCTGACGGCAGAATGCCAGGGCCAGAAGGCCAGCATCACCGTGCATCTGACGGAGAGCACCGGCGCTGCCGCCCCTCTGCGCATCTGCTTCTATGAAAAGGAGCTGACGGAGTTCACCGTCCGGCGGGGAGACGCCCCCATCGAACTGAACGCCCAAGTTGAACTGAATGCCCAGGTTGACCAGACGCAAATCCCGGAGGGCAGCAGCTTCACCTGGACCTCCAGTGACCCGGACTGTCTGGAAGTCGTTCCCAACGGCAGCAGCTGCACCGTGAAGATCCTGAAAGCCAAGCCCGAGGGCGTCACCCTCACCTGCAAGGCCGGCGGCTATGAGGCCCAGGTGACAGCGTACATTATCGAAGAATAATTACAAAACGGAATAAACAAACGTAAGCTCCCCCGGCGCACCGGGGGAGCTTACGTTTGTTTGTCAAACTCCATCAGAACCGTAGGGGCGTGCATCGTCCGCAACATTGCATCGCGTGAACAGGCGGACGAGCGATGCTCGCCCCTACGGCGTTCCAAAAGAGGTTTTCTCTTTCATGGGTACAAATGGTGATAAAATATGCTCCTGGCAAGCTGTAATCGTAGTTTTCAGTCTGTTTGCTTTTCTTTGCGGGTGATTCATAGCACTTTCAGCTTCTCATTCAGCTTGTTGTAAATCCGTTCCACGAACCAGGGCTCGGTGGAGGCGGAGAGGGCGTCGGTCAGGGAGAACCAGGCCACGCCGCTGTTCTCCGCTTCGCAGACCCGCAGGGGCTGATCCTCCTCCGCTTCCAGCAGGTAGGTCAGGTTCAGGTGCAGATGACTGGGAACGTATTTTCCATGCTTCTCGTGGCCATCCACGGTGAGCACTTCCAGAGAATAGATGTCCTCCGTCACCGGGCGAAGGCGCTGAAGGCCGGTCTCCTCCCGGACTTCCCGCAGGGCCACGGCCAGCAGGTCCTCCTCCCCGTCGGCGTGGCCCCCGGCCCAGGACCAGGAATCGTACAGCCGGTGGTAGACCATGAGGGTCCTGGTACGCTGGGGATTCACCACCCAGGCGGAGGCGGTCATGTGGGCAAGCAGGTTGGTGCGGTAAAAGGCATCCGGGTTTTGCTCCAGAAAGGCCAGCATTACAGCCTGATCCTGCCGCTCCTGTTCATTCCAGGGGCGGTATTTTTTGATCTGTTCGTAAATCCCCATGGCTCAGTCCGCAACGGTGTACACATCCCGGCGCAGGCAATTGAAGGTGGGCAGACTGGCGCGCACCTCTTCCACCCGGTTCAGGTCAATATCGGCGTAAAGAATCTGCTCCTTCTCGTCGCACTGGGCAATCAGCTCCCCAAAGGGATCCGCCACGGCGGAATGGCCCCAGCACTCGTAGGAAAAGCCGTCGTACCGGGCGGCGGAGGCTCCGGCCACAAACACCTCGTTATCCACGGCCCGCATCCGCAGGCTCATGTCCCAATGGGCGGGGCCGGTCTTCATATTGAACTGAGCCGGCAGGAAGATCAGCCTGGCTCCCCGGACGGCCATGGCCCGGAACAGCTCCGGGAAGCGGACATCGAAGCAGACGGCGCAGCCCATTTTGCCGTACTCGGTATCGAAAACGGTGATATCCTCCCCGGGGGTGAAGGTGTTGGACTCCTTAAAGCGCATCCCCGGCAAGTCCACATCGAACAAATGCACCTTCCGGTGGCGGGCGATCTGGCGGCCCTGCTTATCAAAGACGAAGCAGGTGTTATAGATTTTACCGTCCTCTGTCTCGGGGACGGAGCCGCCCACCAGCAGGATACCCAGCTCTCTGGCCCAGGCGGACATGGCGCTGACCGCTTCCTGATGGCCCAGGGCGGCGAATTTTTTGAAATAGGCCCGGTCATAGGGGCAATTGAACATCTCCGGCAGCACCACGATTTCCGCCCCGTTTTGGGCGGCCTCGCTCACCATGCGGTGGGCCTTGGCCATGGTCTCCGCCTGGTCAAGCTCGGTTCGCAGCTGGCACAGGGCAAGTTTGATCATTGTAATCCCTCCAGATATTGTTCCACATCAAAATCCACGGTTTTTTCGTCCTTGCGCAGGTACAGGGGGTGATGGGGGTGGCCCTTGGCGGAGCGCTTGCCGGCGCAGAGCCAGCGGGCGTTATAGCGGCGGCCCAGAGCCACCATGTCCCGGACGCAGCCGGGCAGATAGGGGCGCTTTTCAATGATGGTGCCCCAGGCGGCCCATACGGCGGGCTGCAGACCCTGGCCCACCTGCTGCAATATGTATTCAAAGGCGGCCATGTTGGCCCTGTGCAGCGCCTGGTTCAGCTCCCGGTCCATGTCCTCCGGCCGGGTGGCCCGCTGGGCATAGACATTGAACATGATCCAGCTGTCAAAGCCGTTGCCCTCTGCGATGCGGGCGACGGACTTCAGGGTATTGTCCAGGTCATCCGGGGCGGCGGTGGAGGGGTTGACGCCGATGCAGATCAGCGGGTTTTGCCCCCGGGTGCCCAGGATATAACGGTACTCGGTATAAAAATCCGGCACATACAGCCACTTCTGGCTGTCATAGGCGTCGCCCCGGCCGGAGCGGGCCAGAGCCTCCGCAAAGGGGAGAATATCGATGGTCTGGCTGGCGCCCTGGGGGATATGCATGACAGATCACCTTTTCTTTACAGAATAATCGCAACGATGAGGGGGATGGTCAGCATGGAGAATACGGTGGAGAGCAGGATGCCCTCGGAGGTAAAGACCGCGTCCCGGTCATACTGGATGGCAAGGACGGAGACCACCACTCCGCTGGGGGCGGCGGCAATGATGGTGGCGGTGACCCGAAGCATCAGGTCGTCGGTCATCAGGCCGGCCAGCAGCCACACCAGCAGCGGGCACAGCAGCAGGCGGATGGCGCACATCAGGTACAGCTTCCCCTTCTTAAAGGCGTCCAGCAGGCTGACAGAGCCCAGGGAGGAGCCGATCACGATCATGGACAGGGGCATGGTGGCGGCGGACATGGTGGAGGCCAGTTCCTTCACCACCGGGGGCACCGGCGGGCGCAGCAGGAAGATGGCCAGAGCCACCAGGGTGGCCAGCAGCGGGACGCTGAAAATGTCCCTGAGCCGAACGCTGCCCTTGCCCTCTCCGCCCTGGAGGCGGTAGATGCCGAAGGTGTAGAGCAGCACATTAAAGGGTATGCAGGACAGAGAGCAGTAAAACACCGCCTGGCTGCCAAAGAGGGTCTCTACCACAGGAAGGGCAATGAACATATTGTTCATGACGGCGATCAGCAGTTCAAACAGGGGGGCCTTATCCCCCAGGCCCACCAGGCGGCAGCTGACGGCAGCCAGGACCCAGCAGACACTCACGGACATACACAGCACCAGCATCACCTGTAAAAGCTCCCCGCCGCTGAGGCGGGCGTCGGACACCAGAACGGAGTTGATGATGGTGGCGCTCATGAACACGTTGATGACCATTTTGCTGGCGTCCTTGGTGAACTCCCGCCCGGCAAAATTGGTCTTGGCGCAGAGGTAGCCAATCACCATCAGCACCACAAATACAATCATTTTGGGGATAAGCACGGACACTTCCATTACAAGGGACTCCTTATTTATATATGCAGGATCAGTTTCGCAACGTAGATATAGATCAGCAGCGAGACGGCGTCGGTGACGGTGGAGATCAGGGGATTTGCCATCACCGCCGGGTCCACGCCGATCTTTTCGGCCAGGATGGGCAGGGTGGAGCCCACCACCTTGGCAAACATGACGATGAACACGATGGACAGACTGACCGTGGCGGCCACCAGAACAGTGACGCTGTCGTTATGCAGGATGTAGCCGTCCAGCAGCAGCATCTTGCCGAAGTTGACCACCGCCAGGGTGACGCCGCACAGCAGCGCCACGCGCCACTCCTTCCACATGACCCGCAGCACATCTTTGGGCTCCGTGTCGCCCAGGGACAGGCTGCGGATGACAGCAGTGGAGGACTGGGCCCCGGAGTTGCCGCCGGTGCCCATCAGCATGGGGATAAAGGCCACCAGCCCCGCCTGCACCGCCAGCATATCCTCAAAGGTGGTGAGAATCATGCTGGTGAAGGTGGCGGAGAGCATCAGAAACATCAGCCAGGGGATGCGGTTTTTCCACATATCGAAGGGCCCGGTGCGGGAATAGGGCTTGTCGGAGGGCAGAATACCGGCCATGATTTCGAAGTCCTCGGTGGTCTCCTGCTCCATAACGTCCAGCACGTCGTCAACGGTGACGATGCCCACCAGGCGGCCCTCGGTATCCACCACCGGCAGAGCCATCAGGTCGTAGTCGGAGAACATCTCGGAGACGGTCTCCTGGTCGTCGGTGGTGGTGGCGAAGATCACGTTCCGATCCATCAGGTCCTCGATGATGGTGTCGTCATCGGCCAGCAGCAGGTCCTTGACGGTGACGATGCCCTCCAGCTTCCGGTCGGCAGAGATGACGAAGCAGACGTAAATGGTCTCCTTATCCTCGCCGATGCGGCGGATGCGGGCAAAGGACTCCTTCACGTTCATGTACTTTTTCAGGTCCACGAACTCGGAGGTCATGATGCTGCCGGCGGAATTTTCCGGGTAGCGGAGGTATTGGTTGATCAGGCTGCGGGTGCCGGGGGTGGCGGCCCGCATGACACGGCGCACCACGTTGGCGGGCATTTCTTCCATCATGTCCACCGCGTCGTCCACATACAGCTCCTCAATGATGCCCGCCAGCTCCGAGTCGGTGATGGAGTTGATGATCCGCTCCTGCTCCGGCGCTTCAAAGTTGGCGAAAACATCCGCCGCCGTCTCCTTGGACAGCAGCCGGAACACCATGGGCATCCGGTTATCCTCGATCTCGGTGAGGAATTCCGCCACGTCAAATTCGTTCATTTCCTCCATGCGGCGCTGGAGCTGTTTCATGTCCCGCTTGTCCAGCAGTTCTGTCAGCTCATCGGTACGCTTTTCATGGATGGTCTCAAAATCCATCAATTCCCGGTTTTCCATTTCATCCAAGTTGATCACCCCCGGTATTCAAAATGAGACTTATTTCCCCAGGTACGCCGCCTGCTCCCGGCTCAGCGCATCGATCTCCACGCCCATGGCGCTGAGCTTGCGGCGGGCCACGGCCTCATCCAGCTCTCTGGGCACAGGGATGACCCCGGGCTGGAGCTTGCCCCGGTTTTGGGCCAGGTATTCCGCGCTGAGGGCCTGGACGGCGAAGCTCATATCCATGATCTCCGCCGGGTGCCCGTCCCCGGCGGCCAGGTTCACCAGGCGGCCCTCGGCAATGGTGAAGAGGGTCTTGCCATTGGGCAGCACATAACCCTGGATGTTGTGGCGGGCCTCATACTTCTCCACAGCCAGCTTCTCCAGACCGGCCATGTCCACCTCCACATCGAAGTGGCCGGCGTTGGTGAGGATGGCCCCGTCCTTCATGGTTTCAAAGTGCTCGGCGGTGATGACGCCGCTGCAGCCGGTGACGGTGATGAACAGATCGCCCAGTCTGGCGGCGGCAGCCATGGGCATCACCTCGTAGCCATCCATCACCGCTTCCAGGGCACGGACCGGGTCCGTCTCCGTAACGATGACCTTGGCGCCCAGGCCCTTGGCCCGCAAAGAAACGCCCTTGCCGCACCAGCCGTAGCCGGAGACCACCACATATTTGCCGGCCACGATCAGGTTGGTGGTGCGGTTGATGCCGTCCCACACGGACTGGCCGGTGCCGTAACGGTTATCGAACATGTGCTTGCAGTCGGCCTCGTTGACCATGACCATGGGGAAGCGGAGGCTGCCCTCCCGGGCCATGGTGCGCAGCCGGTGGATGCCGGTGGTGGTTTCCTCACAGCCGCCCAGCACATTGGGGATCAGGTGGGTATATTTTGTGTGCATCAGGTGCACCAGATCGCCCCCGTCATCGATGATGATGTGGGGCCCGGCCTCCAGCACCCGGCAGAGGCAGGCTTCATATTCTTCCATGGAGCAGCCGTAGCGGGCGTAGACCTGCATCCCGCCCTGGGCCAGGGCGGCGGCCACATCGTCCTGGGTGGAGAGGGGGTTAGAGCCGGTGACATACATCTCCGCCCCGCCCATTTCCAGCACCCGGCACAGGTAGGCGGTTTTGGCCTCCAGATGGACGGAGAGGGCGATTTTCAGTCCGGCAAAAGGCTTCTGGGCGGCAAAGTCCTTCCCGATGCCCCGGAGCACCGGCATATTCCGCTCCACCCAGTTGATCTTCATTTCCCCGGAGGGGGCCAATGCGATATCTCGAATCATGCTCATAGCTGCTTCTCCCTTTTCATTTTCTAGACAAAATATTTTACCACGCAAAACTTTTTATTACAAGGACAACATATTTAGAATTCCATACCGCCTGCGTGTTTTCCGATTATTTTTCCTGCTTATAAATACAGATTCAACAGCGGGGTGTGACCATCTTCTTGGTATTACATAACTATAATAAATTTATCTTATGTAAACTCAGGAGGCAAGAGAATGGCGTTTGGAGGACAGGATAAGCTGGGTCTGCTGAAAGGCGGGGCCGCCGCGGCCCGGCTGGACAGCCGGTTTTTGCTGGCGGGGCGCTGCGGCGCCTACATGGGGCTGGGGCTGGTGATGGCCTGCGCCCGGGTATTGGAGAGCGGCGCCCCCTTCGGCATGGCCATGGTGGCCTGCGCCGGAGCGGGGGTCAGCGGGGTGTTTGCCCTGACCGGGGCGGCCCTGGGCTACTTGATCAGCGGTGGGATCGAATGGGGCATCCGCTACATCGCGGCGGCGGTGCTGGTGTACACCATTGCCTTTGTGTTCCACGAGCTGGAAATATACAAAAACCCCTATTTCATGCCCACGGCAGCGGCCCTGGTCATGGGCTTCACCGGGTTTTTGGGCAGCTTTTCCGCCGCTTCCGGCCAGGTGCCTTTGGCGGCGGAGCTGTTTCTGGAGATTGCCCTGGCCTTTGGCGGCAGCTACTTCTTCCGGGAGGCCCTGGACAGCCGGCCCTGCACCACGGAGACAGCGGAGCTGCGCCACAGCGTATCGGTGATGATTCTGGCGGCCTGCCTGCTGATGGCGGTGTCCCGGCTGGTGCTGTTCGGCACGGTGTCCATCGGGCGGGTACTGGCGCTGGTGCTGGTGATGACCTCGGCCATGAAGGGCGGGATGCTCACCGGGGCGGCGGTGGGCACGGTGCTGGGGCTGGCCATGGATGTGACCAACCAGGGGGCGCCCTTTTACACCATGGCCTACGCCCTGTCCGGGTTGTTATCCGGGGTGTTCGGCAAGCATGGGCGGGTCCTGTTCGTGCTGAGTTTCATCCTCTCCGGGGCGCTGGCGGTGGTCTGCGCCTGGAACACGGAGGTTTACATCAGCGCCCTGTTTGAAACCTTCTGCGCGTCGGTGATCTTCATGCTGCTGCCCGCTTCCCTGCTGATGCGCATCGGGCTGATGCTCCAGGCCATGGAGCGGGGCAAGGGGGAGACCGGCCTGCGCCGCTTTGTGGCGGGGCGGGTGAAAAATCTCAGCGAGGCCTACGCCACCCTGTTTGACACGGTGCGGCGGAATATTCAGGAGCCTTACAACGACGAGAACATCGCCCGCATCTACGACCGGGCGGCGGACGAGGTCTGCGTCCAGTGCAGGCACAAAAACCGCTGCTGGAACGCGGAATATGTGGACACCCTGAATGCCATGAACGACGCCACCAAGGCCATGGTGGAGCACGGCTGCCTGGAGGTGGCAGATCTGCCCGGCTTCTTCCGGGAGAAGTGCGAGAATCTGCCCGCCTTCGTGGCGGCGGTGAACGGGGAGCTGCGTGGCCTGTCCTACCGGCGGCAGCTGCGCGCCTACCTGGCGGAGAACCGCAGCGTTGCCTGGGGGCAATACATGGATATTGCGGACATTCTCTCCACGGTGGCCAGGGAGCTGGGCGGCGTCGGCGGGGCGGAGCCCCTGATGGAGCGGCGGCTGCTGCGCTATCTGCGGAGCCTGGACATGGACGCGGAGGCGGCGGTGTACCGGGATGGCAGCGGGCGGCTGCGCATCAGCATTGAGTGCGCCCGGCTCTCGCCCCTGACCCATGAGGAGGACTACCTGGAGCGGCTGTCCCAGGTAGTTGGCGTACGGCTGTGTCAGCAGGGCGAGCTGGGGGAGGACAGCTCCCGCCTGCTGCTGCTGGAAGCGGAGCCCCTGGCGGTGTCGGTGGGCATCGCGGCGCTGAAAAAGCGGGGCGAGCGGGTCAGCGGAGACAAGGGTACCTATTTCAAAACCGACGGCGGCGTGCTCTGCGTGATTCTGGCCGACGGCATGGGCTGCGGGGACGACGCCGCCCGGGACAGCGCCCAGGTGGTTTCCATTCTGGAAAAGTTTCTCCGCTCCGGGGTAGACCCGGCGGTGGCCATGAAGATTCTCAACTCCGTGCTGCTTTTACGGGGCGGGGACAGCTGGGGCTATGCCACGGTGGACCTGATGTGCGTGGACCTGTTCTCCGGCGAGACCTGCTTCTACAAATACGGAGCGGCCCCCTCCTATGTGAAAAGCGGGCGGAACATCAAGCGCATCAAAGGCGAGACTCTGGCGGCGGGACTTACCATGGGGGACGGCATCGCCCCGGACATTGTGCGGATGCGGCTGCGGCCCGGCTCCACCGCCATCATCGCCACCGACGGGGTGATTACCGGCAGCGAGGACGAGTGGCTGAAAGCCCTGCTGCTGCAGGGCTTTGAGGACATGAAGGCTCTGGCCAGGGCCACGCTGAAGGAATCGGAAAAACTGTACGGCGTCAACGATGACATGACGGTGATCACGGTGCGGGTGGAGGAACGGCTATGAGATACAGGCTCAGACACCGGGCAGAGGAGCTGCTTTCGTCCCTGCGTTTTTCCCTCAGCGCCCGGCGGCGGGAGCGGCTCTCCCGCCAGAGGGAGACGTTGCCGGTGGTGCGGGGCAACATGCGCCGGGTGATCGTGGTGGAGCCGCCGGACCCCATGTTCTCCGAGGCCATGTTCATCCTGCGGGATGATTACTTCCAGACCCCGGGGCTCAGCCGTCAGGAGCTGCTGCAGCAGGCAAAAAACGCCGCCCGGGACTATGTAGGCACGGCGGCGCCCAGGGAGCCCCGGCGGCCCATTTTCCCCACGGCCATGTCCATCTTCGCCCTGGGCGCGGCGGCGGCCATTCTGGCGCTGTGGATCGGAGGCGTGATCTGAAGGAAAATGTAATAGAGAAGATGGAGAGCCTGCGTTTTTGCCGGAAGCGGCAAGGTTGCACTCGTAGGGGCGGCCACGATGCACACCCCTACGATTTCTACCGTGGTACAGCAGTTAAAAGGAGCAGTAACAAAACAGATTGGACATTCTGTTTGGCAGAAGCTGTTTCATGATCACATTGTCCGTGGAGACAAGGACTATGCGATGATATGGGAATACATTGAGAATAATCCGGCGAAATGGGTGGATGACTGCTTTTACAGAGAATAGCCACTGTGGGCATATAAAAAAGAGAGCCTTTGCGGCTCTCTTTTTTATTCCCCTAAGAAGGTATTCAGTTCACTTACTGTCTTGAAATAATACCGGCAGTTTTTCCGCATGAAGCCCTCAATCTCCGGGATGTCATTGGCCCAGCCCACGGCAGCGAAGTCCACGCCGCAGCTTCTGGCCATGTCATAGCCCGGCTTCAGATCGTCGATCATCAGCAGCTCCCCGGGAGCCAGACCAAAGCGACGCATAATGTCCTCCAGGGGGAAGGGGGCGGGCTTGCGCTCGTGCAGAGGCCGGCTCCAGCCATAGACCGCATCCGGCTCCGGCAGACCATTGGCGGCGTAGTCCCGCAGGATATTCTCCTCAAAGGAGTGGGACACCACGCAGAGCAGTCCCCCCTCCGCCTTGTGCCGCTCCATAATTGCCCGGATTCCCTCATAGGCTACGGGGATATGCCCCTTCACATACTCGCCCCAGAAGCGGCCCTCCTCCTCCAAATCTTCGTCGCTCATGCCGTATTCCTCCCGGCACATGGGGAGAAAGCCGGGGTCAAAGTTTTTGAGGAAGTAGTGCTCCAGGGTGCAGCTCCGCCCCGGATAATGCAAGGCCAGATATTCCTGAAAGCAGGGATGATGGATGGTGGCGGTGCTGTTCACCACCGTGTCGTCATGGTCAAAGACCAGGCATTTGTATCGCATGGTTTTTCTCGTCTTTCTGCTTTAGTAGAAAGTAGCCACCGGCTGCTCCGGCGGCGTGCAGGGCTCGGCGGAAAGATAGCTGAGCACCGGCCCCTTGCGGCCATAGGCCCTGTGGAACTTGAAGTCAATTTTGGCGGTGAGAACCATCCAGCTGTCGTCCTGCACGGTGTCCGCCTTGTCCCACTGGCATACCAGCGCGGCGAACTGAATGTCCTCCACGCAGCAGGTCATCACGTGCCGCCCCACCACGAAGCAGCCGGAGGGCAGCTTCTTGCGCACCAGGGCCCGGCACTTGAACCGCACCGTCTTGCCCTGATACTTCTTGGGCTCATCGGCCATGTCCCGGTAAAACAGGGCGTAGTCCTCGTCGCCGATCTCCACAACGGGGGCGTTCAGATCGAAGGGAAGGGGGTCCTCAATGTCGTCATACTCCACCTTGCCGTTTCTGTCCTCATAGGCGATGTCCGCCCGGCGGGAGGCGCCCCGGACGATCTTGTGGAAAGCCATCTTGTCCATTTTGGCGGCGTCAAAGCGGTTGAACACCACCAGCTCCGCACTTTTCAGCTTGTCATAGACCAGCTGGCGCATATTGCTGTTGTAGTTGAGGAAGGTGGCAGCGTCGGCAAACAGGAACTCCTGATACACCATCCAGCCCTCGGGCATGACGGCGTAGAGCTGATCCAGCATCCACATGCCGTTGTACTCGATGACCACCCGCTCTGCCCGGGCCTCCCGAAGCCATTGCTCCAGATTTTCACGGGTCAGCTGCTCCGGCTCCTCCACAATGCGGATTTTCACCGAGTCCGTGGCGAACTGCTCCGGAGCGTATTCCTCCTCCCCCTCCTCGCACACCAGCAGCAGGGTTTTCTCCCCATTGCAGAAGCGCTTGTCCTCCAGGGTCTCCTGGATGAACTTGGTCTTACCGCTTTCCAGAAAGCCGGTAAAGAGGAATACGGGGACTTCTTTTGCCTGATTACTCAATATGAAACAGCTCCTTCAGTGCATCTTCCTTCAGCCCGGACCCGATCACGCAGAACCGGCCGGTGACTGCCGCCGCACCCCGGCGGATGTCGCTCTCCCCGGGCACATAGTCGAAGTAAATCCATTCCCCGTCGCTGGCGTCCACAATGCCCTTGGCCCGCAGCACCGCGCCGTACTTTGCCTCGTCCGCCAGGGCGTCCAGCAGGGCCTGAATCTCTGCCTGGCTGAACTTCCGGGGCGTCTCCATGCCCCAGCTGGTGAACACCTCGTCGGCATGGTGATGATGCTCGTGGTCGTGGTCGTGGCAGCCGCAGGTGCAGTGTTCGTCGTGTTCATGCTCATGATCGTGGTCGTGATGGTGCTCGTGCTCCTCATGGTCGTGGTCATGGCAGCCACAGGTGCAGTGTTCGTCGTGCTCGTGGTCATGATCATGATCGTGGTGGTGCTCATGCTCCTCATGGTCATGGTCATGGTGGTGCTCGTGTTCCTCGTGCTCATGGTCGTGATCATGGCAGCCGCAGGTGCAGTGTTCGTCATGCTCGTGCTCATGCTCGTGGTGGTGCTCATGTTCATGGGCCAGCCGCTCCATCTCGGCCTGGAGGCCGTTACGCTCCATGGCTTCCCTGATCTGCAGCCCGGAAATCTGGCTCCAGGGGGTGGTGATCAGGCCTGCGTGGTCGTTGAGGCCCTTCAGAAGCTCCGTAGCTGCCAGAATCTTCTCGGCGGAGGCGGTGTCGGTGCGGCTCATGACGATCAGGTCGGCATTCTCCACCTGGTCGTTGAAGAACTCGCCGAAGTTGCGCATGTACATCCGGCACTTGCCGGCGTCCACCACCGTCACCTTGGCGCCGATCTTCGCGCCTTCCACGCCGGAGACGGCCCTGGCCACGTCACTGAGCTTGCCCACGCCGGAGGGCTCAATGATGATCCGGTCGGGCGCGTAATCCTCCATCACCTTTTTCAGCGCCTTGGTGAAGTCGCCCACCAGGGTGCAGCAGATGCAGCCGGAGTTCATCTCCGTGATCTCCACCCCGGCGTCCTTCAGAAAGCCGCCGTCAATGGCGATCTCGCCGAACTCGTTCTCAATCAGCACCAGCTTCTCCCCCTGATAGGCCTCTGCAATCAGCTTGCGGATCAGCGTGGTTTTGCCGGCGCCCAGAAAGCCGGAAAAAATGTCTATCTTGGTCATGGTTCATTCCTCCATGTATGATTTTTCCAAAACATTATTATAGCACTTTTGCGATGCTCTTACAACATATGAAAGCGCCTGTAAAAGGCGCTTTCATCGTTTGTTTACAATTTCTCAGCAGAGCTGGCTGCCGGCGGGGACGCTGTCGTCCAGCATCACCAGGTGCAGCTCCTCCTTGCCTTCCACTTCCCGCACGGCGGAGAGCAGCATGCCGTTGGATTCCTGGCCCATCATCTTCCGGGGCGGCAGGTTCAGGATGGCCACCACGGTCTTGCCCACCAGGTCCTCCGGCTCATAGTACTTGTGGATGCCGGAGAGAATCTGCCGGGGGGTGCCGCTGCCGTCGTCCAGCATGAACTTCAGCAGCTTCTCGGACTTCTTCACCGCCTCGCAGGAGAGAATCTTGCACACCCGCATATCGCACTTGGCAAACTCGTCGATGGTCACATCGGGCAGCACCGGGGGCGCGGTGGGGGCCTTGTGGTTCAGCTTCTCCAGGGCCTCCAGCTCCTTGGCCATGTCCAGCCGGGGGAACAGGGTTTCGCCCTTGCAGACCTTCACATCCGCCGGCAGCACGCCGTATTCGCCGGCGCTCTCCCAGCTGCGGCAGCACTCGCCGGCGCCGATCTGCTTGAAGGCCTTCTCGCAGCTGTCCGGCATGAAGGGGGTCAGCAGGATCAGGGACACCCGCAGGGCCTCCAGCAGGTTGTACATCACGGAAGCCAGCCGCGCCTTCTTGCTTTCGTCCTTGGCCAGCACCCAGGGGGCGGTCTCGTCGATGTACTTGTTGGCCCGCTGAATCAGCTTGAAGATGTCCTCCAGAGCCAGATGCAGCTGGAAGGCGTCCATCTGCTTTTCGTACTTTGCCCGGGCGGTTTTGATCATCTCCACCAGCTCGTCGTCCATGGGGTCGGCTTCCCGGTCAGCGGGCAGGCTGCCGCCGAAGTACTTCTCCACCATGGCGGTGGTGCGGGAGACCAGGTTGCCCAGGTCGTTGGCAAGGTCGGTGTTGATGGTGCTGATCAGCAGCTCATTGGAGAAGTTGCCGTCGGAGCCGAAGGGGAAGGTGCGCAGCAGGAAGAAGCGCAGGGCGTCCACGCCGAAGCGCTCCACCAGCACATAGGGGTCCACCACATTGCCCTTGGACTTGGACATCTTGCCTCCGTCGATCACCAGCCAGCCATGGCCGTAGACCTTCTTGGGCAGGGGCAGCTCCATGCTCATCAGCATGGCGGGCCAGATGATGGAGTGGAAACGGACGATCTCCTTGCCCACGATGTGCACGTCGGCAGGCCAGTATTTCTCAAAATCGTCGTAGCGGTCGTTCAGCAGGCCCAGGGCGGTGCAGTAGTTGAACAGGGCGTCCACCCACACATAGACCACATGGCCCGGGTCAAAGTCTACCGGGATGCCCCAGCTGAAGCTGGTGCGGGACACGCACAGGTCCTCCAGGCCGGGCTTAATGAAGTTGTTGATCATCTCGTTGACCCGGGAAGCAGGCTCCAGGAAGGTGCCGGTCTCCAGCAGCTCCTGCACCGGCTTTGCGTACTTGGACAGCTTGAAGAAGTAGGCCTCCTCCTCCGCGTCATGGACTTCCCGGCCACAGTCGGGGCACTTGCCGTCCTTCAGCTGGCTCTCGGTCCAGAAGCTCTCGCAGGGGGTGCAGTACTTGCCCTTGTAGGCACCCTTGTAGATATCGCCCTTGTCGTACATCTTCTTGAAGATGCGCTGCACGGCTTCTACGTGGTAGTCGTCGGTGGTGCGGATGAAGCGGTCGTTGGAGATGTTCATCAGCTTCCACAGGTCCAGGATGCCATTCTCCCCGGTGACGATCTTGTCCACGAATTCCTGGGGGCTGACGCCGGCGGCCTTGGCCTTTTCCTCGATCTTCTGGCCGTGCTCGTCGGTGCCGGTGAGGAACATCACGTCATAGCCGCAAAGCCGCTTGTACCGGGCGATGGCGTCGGTGGCCACGGTGCAGTAGGTATGGCCGATGTGCAGCTTGTCCGAGGGGTAGTAAATGGGGGTGGTGATATAAAATGTCTTTTTCTCCATGGTATCGTCTCCTGTTCTTTTCTCCTGTTTCTATCTGAAGGGGGTAAATGCCTCTGGCATACCTTATGGTCTCAGGACTCAGCCGCCCTCTCCGGCGTCGGCGGCGTATTTCTCCGCCGGCCACTGGATGTCCTCGTCGTGACGGTAATAGATGCCGTAGGGCTCCTCAATTTCGTAGAGGAAGTTGCCCTCCGCGTCGTATACCGTTCGGTAGGCGCTGACGCCGTAGCCCACCGCGGTGTTGACGTATACGCTGTCGTACACCACCAGCTTGCTGCTGCGCAATGTCACATAGCTGCCGTCCACATCGGTGCCCCAGATCTCAATGGTCAGGGCCTTCTCCTCGTTGTCGCAATAGGCCACGATTTTGATGGGGTAATCCCGGCAGTTTTTGAACTTGAAGTCCGGCTTGGGCCAG
Source organism: uncultured bacterium (assembly GCA_945873205.1). Taxonomy (GTDB): domain Bacteria; phylum Bacillota; class Clostridia; order Oscillospirales; family Oscillospiraceae; genus Limivicinus. The sequence goes on along the minus strand of CAMCCC010000020.1, from coordinate 12,830 downwards.
CTGACGGTGGCGTCCAGGCCATAGTCCAGATAGTCCACCTTGAAGTAGTGGTTTGTCCGCTCCACCGTTTCCAGCTGAGCGTACATGGTGGCGCAGTACAGCGTGGAGGAAACCTGGCAGATGCCGCCGCCAACCTCCTGCACCACTTCGCCGTTGTCATAGGCACCGGCCTCCAGGAAGCCGGCTTCCTTGGTGCGCTGCCCCACAAACTCGTTGTAGGAGAACACCTCTCCCGGCAGCATGATGTGGCCGTTCAGCTTTTCTGCCACCAGATTGATGTTGCTGATGCGGTTGTCGTTGCTCCAGGTGTAGTAGGTGGTCTGGCTGCCCAGCTTATCCCGGTACAGCATCGCATTGAGACTCTCTTCCGTGTTCTCCGGGTAGGTCAGGTCCAGCGGAACCTCCACCACATCGCCGGGCTGGGCCGCTTTCCACAGATCCTCCGCCTCTGCCACTTCAAACCAGCAGCCGTTTACCTCCGGCACAATGGAGAAATCCTCGTTGAAATAGGCGTCCGCCGGTTCCACCGCCAGCTCGTCATGGATTTTCTGGAAATCCGGCATGGTGATGGTGCCGGTCAACTGGGTGAATTCCATCTCCCGGCTGTCTGCTGCCAGGGCCTGGGCGATCCGCTCGTACAGGGCATCTTCGTCCAGCTTGATTTGCCCCGCACCCTTGCGCAGCCGCAGCAGTTCCGCTTTCTCGTCCACGGTGTAGCTTTCGTCCGCCGTGACTTCCTCCAGCTTTGCCGCGCCCTTTTCCATGCACTGGCGGATGTAGTCCTCATTCAGGGGCCGCTCCAGCAGATCAATGTCCACCGGCCCGATATAGTTCAGCAGATAGCGCAGCAGATTTTCGTACCAGTTGCTGTCATGGCCGTAGCGCAGCGCCGCTTCCACGGCCTGCTCCCGGGTCAGCTTGGCTCCCGACTGGCAGGAGTCCACTGCAAAGCTGACCTCCGCCGGCAGCTTCACCTGCAAGTTGGTGTCCACCTGCTCATCCCAGTTGTTTTCCACCAGCACCGCGTCGATCTGCTCCCGGCTCATGTTGCCGGCAAAGTGCCCGCCGACGTACACATTGGGGAAGCTGTTGGGATTGGCCGTCACCATGTAGCCGCCCACCGTGGCGCCGATGAAGAGCAGGGACAGCACCACCGCGAAAACGGTGAAGGTCAGCTTGGCCCGCTTGGCCTTTTCCGGGTCCTTGGGCGGCTTGGGGGGCTTTTCCTTTTTGGCCTTTTTCCTGCCCTTCCCGTCCTGCCCGCCGTCAGGCTCCGCCCGCTTCTCCTTGCTGCCCTGCATGGCCGGCAGCCCGGCAAAGGGGTCCTCCGGCTCCTCCGGGGCCCGCTTCTTTTTGCTCTTTTCCTTTTTGGGGGGCTTTTCCTTTTCGGGCTTGGTCTTGCTTGCCTTGACCTTTTTCGGCGGTTCCTTGGGGGCTTTGGCTGCCCGATGGCTCCTGGCCTGGGGCTCCTGGGCTTCCCGGCGGGCGCTGCGGCTCTCCACCGCCTGCTCGTCGGGGAAGGGCTGCTCACCCTCATCATCCAGCAGCCGGTGCAGATCGCTCAGATCCTCCGTATCCCAGGGACTGCTGCCGTCGTCCCAGATGTTGCCCAGATTGTTAAACTCGTTGTTGTCTATCACGTTTCGTCTCCTGCACTGTTCATCTTCTGCCTGTAAAGCTCGGTGAATAGCTCTTCCTCACCCTTGGGAAGAATGACCTTGTTGGCTGCGGTTTCCGCCCGCTTGGCCCAGGGCACGCCTTCCGCCCGGCCCTTGGCCTGGGTCTCCAGCAGGATGCCGATCAGGGTGTTGGATATGAGAAAGCCCGGCACCGTGAAGTGCCAGCGATCCTCCGTCAGCTCGGCCCAGCCCTTTTCCCGGAAGGCCTGCAATACCTGCTCAATGGGCCGCCAGTCGCTCTGGCAGCGCACATTGTAGTCATATTTGGAAATGCCTCTGGCGGTGCGCATCCCCAGCATCAGATACTCCACCGCTTTCTCCATGGAGTCGATCACCTGGTATTCGTCCACAATGCTGCCGCCCCGCTTGACCCCCTGGATATAGTCCTTCAGGTCCTTCACATAGCTGTAGCGCACGCTGCCGATGCAGCTGTGGGCGCCGGGGCCGAAGCTCATGTAGTCGTCCATGTTCCAGTATTTCAGGTTGTGCCGGGACTCATAGCCCGGCGCCGCGAAGTTGGAGATTTCGTACTGCCGGTAGCCGTAGCGCTCCAGCATTTCGGCGGCGTAGGAGTACATATCCGCCTGCTCGTCATCGGAGGGCAGAATGGCGGAGCCGTAGTAGTTTTTGTACATGGGGGTGCCCGGCTCCAGCTTCAGCCCATAGCAGGACAGATGCTCCGGGTGCATCTCCACGATTTTGGCCAGGGTGTCTGCCCAGTCGTTCTTGGTCTGGCTGGGCAGACCGTACATCAGATCCAGGCTGATGTTGTCAAAGCCGGCGTTTCTGGCGTCCTGATAGGCCTTCTGGGCCTGCTGGAAATTGTGCCTCCGGCCGATCAGCTTCAGCAGGCTGTTGTCCGTAGCCTGCACGCCGATGGACAGCCGGTTGACCCCCTCCTGCCGCAGCAGCTTCAGGGCGGTGGGGCTGATGCTGTCCGGGTTGCACTCCACCGTGATCTCCGCATCCAGCCGCACATTGCCGTTGAGCTTCAGCTCGTCCAGAATATCGGCGATCCGGTCCGCCCCATAGAAGCTGGGGGTACCGCCGCCGAAGTAGATGCTGTCCACCTCATAATTCTTGATGGAGCCGGAGGACTCCCTGATATGCTCCAGCAGCGCCTTCTGATACTCCGGCATCAGGTAGTCGCAGTTTTGCAGCGAGTAAAAGTCGCAGTAGCTGCACTTACTGGCGCAGAAGGGGATATGGATGTAAATTCCCAGCCTTGGTTTCATTCAGCTTTCTCCAAACGGTGTGTATTTTCTATCAGTAGGAAACAGGGGAAGGGGACAGGCCTCAGAACAGCTCCGCCACCAGACTCACAAAGGCGGCCGGGTCCTCCACTTCGACCCCTGCCATCAGCTCTGCCAGCCGTGCCAGCACCAGGGACAGCTTTTTGGCCTTTTCCCTGTCGTTTTCGTAGGCCTCCTTCAGCACTGCGAAGGCGTGGTGCTCCGGGTTCAGCTCCAGCACCCGGTTGGCCTTGATCTTCCGCATCTCCTCGCTGGGGCCACGGCGGAAGTACTTCTCCATCTCCAGGGTAATGCCGCCCTCGGTGGTCAGGCAGCAGGGCTGAGAGGCCAGCTTGTTGGACAGGCGCACCTTCACGATGTCCTCGCCCACGGCCTCCTTCACAAAGTCCAGGAAGTCCTTGTTCTCCAGGTTCTGTTCCTCAACGGCCTTCTTGTCCTCCTCGGTGTCAAAGCCCAGGTCGTCGGTGACCACGTTGCAGAAGGTCTTGCCGTCCTGCTCCCGCAGGCACTCCAGCACCATCTCGTCCAGGGGGCTGGTCAGATAGATCAGCTCATAGCCCCGGCTGCGCACCTGCTCGCACTGGGGCAGGCTCATGGCGTGCCTGACGGAGTCGGCGCTGGCGTAGTAGATCACCTTCTGGCTCTCCGGCATGTTCTCCACATATTCCTTCAGGGTGATCTGCCGTTCCTCAGAGGTGTAGAAAATCAGCAGATCCCGCAGGAAGTCCTTGTACCGGCCGTACTCGTCGCAGACGCCGCACTTGAGGTGGACGCCGAAATTCTTGTAAAACTCCTCATACTTGGGCTTATCGTCCCGCATCAGCTTCTCCAGCTCGCCCTTGATGCGCTTTTCCAGGTTCTGGCCGATGATCTGCAGCTGCCGGTCGTGCTGCAAAATTTCACGGGAAATGTTCAGGGACAGGTCGGGGGAATCCACTACGCCCTTGACAAACTCAAAGTAGTCGTGCACCAGCTTGTCGCACTTTTCCATGATCATCACGCCGTTGGAATACAGAGTGATGCCGCCCTTGTTGTCGCCGGTGAAGGCGGCCTCGTTCTCATCCCCGGGGATGAACAGCATGGCCTTGTAGCTCACCGCGCCTTCGGCGTTGATACGCACCAGAGCGCAGGGGTCCTTCCGGCCGTGGTTCTTCTCTTTATAGAAAGCGATGCAGTCGTCGTCGGTGACCTCGCTCTTGCTGCGCTGCCAGATGGGCACCATGCTGTTGATGGTCTCGTTCTCTGTCACCATCCGGTAGTCGTACTTGGGGTTGCCCTCGTCGTCGGTCTCCCCGGTCTCAAAGCGCTCCTGATGCTCCACGTCCATCTTGATGGGCCAGCGCACATAGTCGGAATACTTCTTCACCAGGGCCTTGATCTTCCAGACCTCCAGATAGCTGCCGTAAATCTCCTCCTCGGTGTCCTCCTTGATGTGCATGATCACATCGGTGCCCACCGTCTCCTTCTCGCAGGGGGTAACGGTGTAGCCGTCGGCGCCCCGGCTCTGCCACTGGACGCCCTGCTCCTCGCCATACTTTTTGGTGATCACCGTCACCTCATCGGCCACCATAAAGGCGGAGTAGAAGCCTACGCCGAACTGGCCGATGATGGAGATGTCCTCTCCCTGAGCCTTTTCGCCGTCCATCTCATCCTTGAACTTGTAGGAACCGCTCTTGGCGATGACGCCCAGGTTGTTCTCGCATTCCTCCGCGGTCATGCCGATGCCGTTATCCCGCACGGTGATGGTGCGCGCTTCCTTATCGGGGATGATCTCGATCTTGTAGTCCTCCCGGTTCAGGCCCACCTGGTCATCGGTGAGGGACAGGTAGCACAGCTTGTCGATGGCGTCAGAGGCGTTGGAGATGATTTCCCGCAGGAAGATCTCTTTGTTGGTGTAAATGGAATTGATCATTAAGTCCAGCAGACGCTTGGACTCGGCCTTGAATTGTTTCTTTGCCATGGTTTACATTCAGACTCCTTATCATAGAAAAGTTTTTCATAAATATATAGTATAGCACAAATCTCCGCAATTTCAACAGCCTGTCCACGGGAAATCATGAAATAACCGTGAATATCCCCGCAACGCAAAAACAACGCCCCTGCCGTTTGGCAGGGGCGCGGGGCCTGGAACGCGGGCTATTCAAACATTTTAAAATCAATGATGTCGGCAGCGTTCTGGATATAACTCAAATCCGGCATCCCGGTGAGACTTGTGGCCACCACATAGGCGTTGTCCGTCTCATAGAGAATGTAAGCGTCATAGGTGGGGTAGCCGCTGGAAACATAGCTGTAGATGTATACCTGCTCCCCGCAGGCGCTGTCATAGGCGTAGCCGCTGCCCTCTGCCCTGGGGGCCATCAACAGGGGATAGAAGCAGCCCTTGGGAATGTAGGCCAGTTCAAAAGAGGCGTGGCCCATGAAAATCCCGGCCTGCCAGCAGCCGTTGTCCCAGCTGGTGGCGGCGATAAAGTAGGCGTCCTCATCGGTGAGGAACTGCCCGGTGCCCATCAGCCTGCAGTAATCCTCCTGGGTGGCCTCCGGCAAATCCAGCTGGCGCAGATCGCCGTAGTAGCAGCCAATGCTTTCGATGTATTCTACGGGCATATATTTGTCAAACTGGATGGACACGTCCTCCCGGGGCAGGGTCAGGGGATAGACTGCCAGAAGCTCCTCCAGCGTCTGGTCAAGGGCTTCCTTGCCCGTGGGGAAATACCCATAGTAAAAGCTGGGGAGGCCCCCAAAGGCACCGGGCCATTGGGCCTCTCTTTCCTCGTAGGCAACATCCGTGGTAACCGCCTGGAAGCGGGTGGAGGCCAGGTATTCCGGCGTCTCCATGAATTCCTCCATGGTCAGCAGCCCTTCCTTCTTCCGGGCAATCACCGGCTCGGTGTTCAGAAGCCCCAGGTTCGTCTCACCCTGGCACATGGCGGCAAAGTCGAATAGCTGGGCCAGGGCCTGCGCATTGCCGCAGTCGGCGTGGACGGTGACGATGTAATCCCCGCTGTCATAGAAAACAAAGGAGGATTTCTCTTTACTTGCAAGGTTCACCTCCACCCCCTTGCCGGTGGTGTACAGGCTCTCCTGAAATTGCTCCAGATCGTAGACGTAGCTCAGCATGGGGTCCAGCACATTCTTTGTTCCCCGGCTCAGGTCCACAAAGCACTCCTGCCCGTCGATCACGGCCCTGGCCTGAACGTAGAAGGAGCCGTCCTCATAGACATAGTGGGCCGCGCCCTTCATGTCAATGTCATCGGAAAGAACAAACTCCCCGGTGCCGGTGACCCGGTAAAACATGCTGCTGCTGGGCATCAGCTTTTTCTGACTGTGCAGGGCAATGCCGTAGCTGTCCCGGATTTCCAGCAGCTTGTCCAGCATCGCCTGGTCAAAGGCGGCGTAAAGGACGGCATAGGGCTTTATCGCCTCATCCTCCGGGAGCCAGTCCTCTCCCTCGAACATCTCCGGGTGACTGTGGGTGTAGCTGAACCAGAATTCATGCCATTCCTTGTGGGCCAGGGCTGCCGGGCTGTTGGCATAGCCGTTGGAAGAGATGAAACCGCCGGGCTCCCGTTCAAAAGGCGTCGCGGCAGGATCGCTGGGGTCTGGCATGGCGCTCATCAGCGGCGGCGCCGGCTGCACCCGGCTGGACAGACCGAACCAACCCGCGGCATAGGCCGTCACGCCCAACAGGCTGGCGATCACCGCCGCCAGCAGCAGCGTCCGCCACAGCTTCCGGCGCCCGCTCCGGGCCTTCTGCCCGGTGTAGCCCAGCAGTGCCCCGGCCTCCTGCACCGGCTCCGCCCCGATGCCCTCCATGGCCTGCAGCAGCGCAAATTCGTTCAACATAAGCCCTCCTCTCTCAGCCGGGCCGCCAGCCGCTTCCGGCTGCGGAAAAGCAGGCTTTTCACCTTGCTCTTGCCAAAGCCCGTGGCCCGCCCGATCTCCTCAATGGAGGCCATGTACCAGTACCGGCACACAAAGGCCTGCTGCTCCTCCCGGGGCAGGGCCTCCACAAAACGGCCGATGGCCTCCGCCAGCTCCTTTTGCTCATAGACCCTTGCCGGGTCTGTTCCGCCGGGGACGCACTCTGCCAGCTCCTCCAGGGCCAGAGCCACCTCGCCGCCGCCCCGTTTCTGCCGGTGCTGGCTTCTGTACCTGTCCAGGGCCAGACTCCGGGTGATCCCGCCCAGAAAGCTGGACAGGATGCCCGGCCGCTTGTCCGGCATCAGCCCCCAGGCCCGGAACCAGGTGTCGCCCACACATTCCTCCGCGTCCTCCCGGCTGCGGCAGATGTTGTAGGCGATGGTACCGCAGTACCTGCCGTATTTTCGGTCTGTTTCTTCAATGGCCCTGTCCGACCGCTGCCAATATAGGTCGATGATCTCTTTATCTTCCATGGCTTCGCCTCCTTCACCCTTATATACGACAAATCCCGTCCCCGGTTGCAGTAATTCAAAAAAACTTTCCCCTCAAAAACAGCGCCCCTGTCACAGGACAGGGGCGCAAATTTCAATGTTCTTTACTTTTCGTGCTTGCCCTTGTAGCTGCCGGGCAGGCTGAACTTCATGCCGGCCTTCTTCGCGGCCGGGGCCTTGGCGTGGCCGCCGCTCTGCCGCTGGGAGGCAGGCTCCTCCCAACCATCCTCCTGGTCGTCAAAGCGCTCGCCGCTGAGGAAGGGGACCGGGAAGGGCAGCAGCTCGCCCAGATCAAAGTCCAGGGCCAGGGCGAAAAGGGGCACATGGTCATGCTCCTCCAGGAAGCGGAAAATCAGCCGGGTGATCACCCAGGCCACAAAGCCGGAGAAGGCCCCGATGACCATGGCAACAAGCACATCGGAAGGGTAGTGGGCCATCAGGTAGTTGCGGGAAATGCCCATCAAAATCACGATGATCACCGACGGGGCGATCCACTTTTTCCCCTTCATCAGGCTGATGGCCGTCATGCCCGCCGCACAGGCGGTCACATGGCCGGAAGGGAAGGAGAAGCCGTCCTCCATGGGGGCCCCCACAAAGACCCACCACTGGCGGAACTGCTCCACCGTCTCGAAGGGCCGGGGCCGGGCGATGCTGTCCTTCAGAATGATGTTGGTGATCAGCGCCCCGCAGCACACCGCCCCGAAGATGCACACGCCCAGATCCCGGGTACGGGCAAAGCACAGGAACACCAGCGCCAGCAGGAAGAAGATCAGGCCCTTCTCCCCCAGCAGGGTGATCGCCTTCATCAGCGGCGTCATCACCACGCCGACGCCCTCCGCCACACTGTGCAGCGCGCCCAGCAGCGCGCTGTCATATCCAAAGAAAAAACTGTTCAGCCCCTGGGCTGCCGCTGTAAGTTCCATAAAAAGTACCTCAGTCGTTATTTGTCAGAATAGATGTATTATATCCAATCCTCCCGGATATGACAAGGCATAAATGAAGAAAAGATGCTCCGCAAGGCGCAGCCCTGCGGAGCATCCCTCCTCTTTTCAGGCCAGCTTCACCACGTTCAGGGTGCTGTTGGCGTGGGTGTTGGTGTCGGTGCTGGTGTTCTTCACGGTCAGGGTCTGGGTGCCGGACAGTTCCAGAATGGCGGCCAGACCGATCCGCTCATTGTTGTTGGAGCCGGTCTTGGCCAGGGAGGAGGCGGCATAGGGCAGGGCGTTGCCGCCCAGCGCCAGGGCCACGGCGATGGTGCCGGAGTTTTCGACAAGGGCGTCCGTCTCAAAGACCACCAGGTACTGCCCCGCGGTCAGGCTCAGCCCGGTGGTGCCGCTGAGCGTTATGCTGCCGGAGGCGGAGTTGATCTGGTTTGCGGCAAAGTTCAGCGCCGCCCCGGCTTGAACCTCCTGCGCAGCCGTGTTGTACAGCATAGCGTTTTCGTTGGTGGCCGCACTGCCCGGCTCACCCTGGGGCCCCTGCGGCCCGGCAGGTCCCTGCGGCCCGGTGTCACCCTGAGGCCCCTGGGGCCCGGCAGGTCCCTGCGGCCCGGTATTCCCCTGGGGCCCCTGCGGACCGGCAGGTCCCTGCGGCCCGGTATTCCCCTGGGGTCCCTGGGGCCCGACAGGCCCTTGCGGCCCGGCAGGCCCCTGCGGGCCTGGACAACCACTGCAGCAGCATCTGCAGTCATTGTGATGGTCATGGGTGTATATCTTGGTGGAATAGAGGTCATTTTCGTTCATGGCTTTCCTCCAGCTTATATTGAGGTCCCCCTCGGAGCATTATATGTGATAGGGCAAGCCCTTGCTATGAACCAAAGTGACAAAAAGCCGGATGTCAAGGATTCGTTAAAAACTTAATTACTGTTATTTTTCCCTATGGAATTGCAAAAAAACCTATGCTATAATACACTGACACCATTTGAAGATTGTACAATTCTTATTGGATATACACAGGAGGGACTATGAAGAAAGTAGGATTTACAGAGACGATACTGCGGGACGCGAACCAGTCCCTGGTGGCAACAAGGCTGCCTTACGAGAAGTTTGAGGGGATCCTGGAGACCATGGACAAGGCCGGCTTCTACTCGGTGGAGTGCTGGGGCGGGGCCACCTTTGACGTGTGCCTGCGGTTTTTGAATGAGGACCCCTGGGAGCGGCTGCGGAAGATCCGCGCCAGAATGCCCAACACCAAGCTGCAGATGCTGCTGCGGGGCCAGAACATCCTGGGCTACAAGCATTACAGCGACGATGTGGTGCGCCGCTTTGTCCGTGCCGCGGTGAAAAACGGCATTGACATCATCCGCATCTTCGACGCCCTCAACGACCTGGATAATTTGAAGGTTGCCATTGAGGAGACGGTGGCCTCCGGGGCCATGGCCTCCGGCGCCATCTCCTATACCACCAGCCCGGTGCACACCCTGGATAAGTATGTGGCTATGGTGAAGGAGATGAAGCAGATGGGCGTCGGCTCCATCTGCATCAAGGACATGGCCGGCATCCTCTCCCCCCAGGCGGCCTATGACCTGGTCTCCGCCATCAAGGACGCGGTGGACCTGCCCCTGGTGCTGCATACCCACTGCACCACCGGCCTTGCCTTTATGACCTACCTGAAGGCCATCGAGGCCGGGGCCGACGTGATCGACACCGCCATCTCCCCCTTCTCCGGCGGCACCTCCCAGCCCGCCACCGAGACGCTGAATTATGCTCTGCGGGAGCTGGGCTATGACACCGGCCTGGACGAGGCGGTGCTCTACCAGATGGCGGACTACTTCAAGCCCATCCGGGCTGAGTACCTGGCCGACGGCACATTGAACCCCATCTCCATGGCCACCGATACCCAGTGCCTGAACTACCAGATCCCCGGCGGCATGCTCTCCAACCTGCTGAGCCAGCTGAAGATGATGAACGCCCTGGACAAGTTCGATGAGGCCCTGCTGGAGACCCCCCGGGTCCGCAAGGACATGGGCTATCCTCCCCTGGTGACCCCCACCAGCCAGCTGGTGGGCACCCAGGCTGTGCAGAACGTGCTGGCCGGCGAGCGGTATAAGAACGTAGGCGCCGAGATGAAAGCCTATTGCCGGGGCGAGTACGGCAAGACCCCCGCCCCCATTGACCCGGAGGTCAAGGCAAAGATCCTGGGGGACGAGCAGCCCATCCAGGGCCGCTACGCCGCCACCCTGCCTGCCGACACCTTTGAGAAGGCTCAGGCCCAGCTGGGGGCCGACGCCCGCTGCGAGGAGGATGTGCTCAGCTACATTGCCTTCCCCCAGGTGGCCGAGACCTTCTTTGAGAAGCGCCGGGAGGCCGAGGAGAAGAAAGTGCGCTACTCCATTCAGGAGATCTGAGAGGTAAGCTGAATGAACGATTTGATCAATATATCCATCCCCAACGCCGGCATCATCGCCCTGCTGGGATACCTGGTGGTGTTCCTGGGCCTGGTGATGCTGATGGTGGTGGTGATGGTCATGGGCAAGATCATGGTCGCCCGGGCCAAAAAGGCCCAGGCCGTTGTTACCGAAGCTGCGCCGGTGGAGGCCGCTCCCAAGGCCGAGGCCCCCGGCACCGCCGGGGAGCTGAAGCTCTATGATACCGATCCCCGGGACGCCGCCATGATCATGGCCATCGTGGCCGATACTTTGCAGAAACCCCTGAACCAGCTGCGTTTTATTTCCATCAAGGAGGTCAAGGAAGATGAAGTATAAAGTAACCCTCAATAACCGTGTGTATGAGGTGGAGGTAGAGCAGGGCGAGGCCATGCTGGTGGACGAGTACGAGCTGGCGGCCCCCGCCGCCCCGGCTCCCGTGGCTGCTGCCGCCGCTCCTGTGGCTGCCGCCGCCCCGGCCGCCGCTGCCGCTCCCGTGGCCGTTGCCGCCGGCGAAGCGGTGAAGAGCCCCATGCCCGGCAATATCCTGAAGATCAACGTCACCCAGGGCCAGCAGGTCAATGAGGGGGACGTGATCATGGTTCTGGAAGCCATGAAGATGGAAAACGAGATCGTTGCCACCCGCAGCGGCACCATCGCCCAGATCGCCGTCAGCAAGGGCGCCGTGGTGGAGACCGGGGCTGTCCTCGCCGTCATCGCGTGAGGAGGTAGGATATGGATATACTGGGTACCCTGCGGGACCTGGCGCTGGAGTCGGGCTTCGCGGCCTTCTTCACCACTGCCGGCGGCTGGAAGAACCTGATCATGATCGCCATTGCCTTTGTGCTGCTGTATCTGGGCATCGTGAAGAAGTTTGAGCCGCTGCTGCTGTGCGGCATCGCCTTCGGCTGCCTGCTGTCCAATCTCAGCTACTTTGTGGGCATGGGCGCCAACGCCCTGTACCACCCGGAGCTGTGGGAGGCCTTTCTGGATGAGGCCAGCCCCTATTACCACAGCTATGGCCACATCATGAGCAACGCCGGCCTGCTGGACTTCTTTTACATCGGCGTCAAAGCCGGCATCTACCCCTCCCTGATCTTCCTGGGGGTGGGTGCCATGACGGACTTTGGCCCCTTGCTTGCCAATCCCAAGAGCCTGCTTTTGGGCGCAGCCGCCCAGCTGGGCGTGTTCATTGCCTTCTTCGGGGCGGTGCTGCTGGGCTTCACCGGGCCGGAGGCCGCCTCCATCGGCATCATCGGCGGCGCGGACGGCCCCACGGCCATCTATCTCACCACCAAGCTGGCGCCCCAGCTGCTGGGGCCCATCGCCATCGCGGCCTATTCCTATATGGCCCTGATCCCTCTGATTCAGCCGCCTATCATGAAGCTCTTCACAACGGATAAAATGCGTCAGGTGAAGATGGAGCAGGCCCGGGAGGTCAGCAAGACGGAGAAGATCGTTTTCCCCATTGTGGTCTGCACCTTCGTCATCCTGCTGCTGCCCTCCACCGCGCCGCTGGTGGGCTGCCTGATGCTGGGGAACCTCTTCCGGGAGTGCGGCGTTACCGACCGGCTTTCTGACACTTCCCAGAACGCTTTGATGAACATCGTCACCATCTTCCTGGCCACCTCCGTAGGCGCCACCATGGTGGCCCAGAACTTCCTGAACCTGAACACCATCAAGATCATCGTCCTGGGGCTGTGCGCCTTCGCCATCTCCACCATGGGCGGCCTGATTGGCGGTCTGGTGATGTACAAGACCTCCGGCGGCCGGATCAACCCCCTGATCGGCTCTGCCGGCGTCTCCGCCGTGCCCATGGCCGCCCGTGTCTCTCAGGATGTGGGCCGCCGCTACAACAAGACCAACTTCCTGCTGATGCACGCCATGGGTCCCAACGTGGCCGGCGTCATCGGCTCCGCCATCGCCGCCGGTTTCCTGCTCAGCGTCTTTGGCTGAATCTGCCGAAGGAGAACGCCTTCTCAAGCCTTCCCCTGGAGGGGAAGGTGCCCAGTGCGCACACTGGGCGGATGAGGTGGAAATCCTGTTTTTTTGATGGAAGTTCCTGCTTTTTTCCCAGTTTTTACTTGCCACCTCATCAGTCGGCTGCGCCGCCAGCTTCCCC